>NZ_JAUBPN010000018.1:0-122439 GCF_036700745.1 Microcoleus sp. S36a_B3
ATAACCAATAACCAATAACCAATAACCAATAACCAATAACCAATAACCAATAACCAATAACCAATAACCAATAACTACTAACTATTTTTCAACTTGGATTACTTGAATGCTGCCACCCGCATAAAGTTTAGCTTGTTGATTTGCTTGGGAATTGTTAGGTTGAAATCCAACTTCGGCCAACAAACTATTCAAGTCAGTTTCGATTAACTCCCAAGCAGTTTCAGTCTCAAACAACCACAAAAATACAGCTAACCCCGGCCAAAATACTGGATTTGTGGGCCGATGAAAATCTACCAAAGTGAATACACCCCCCGGCTTGAGTACGCGGTAAACTTCTTGAAAGATTTCCCTCAACTGTAGGGGCTGCATTTCGTGCATCGCCACGCTGCTGTGTACCAAATCAAAATGACAGTCGGGAAAAGGCATGGATTCGGCAAAAGCTTCTACATACTTGGCTGACGGTACATTTTTTCTGGCCCGTTCGAGCGATCGCGGCGAAGCGTCAAGTCCTGTGACATCCTGGGAATATTGCACGAGAAACTGCGTAGTTTGACCGCTACCGCAACAAAGGTCTAAAATTTTAGTTTCCGCGCTAGGGGTCAAATTTTGCAGGGCTAGCTGGCGAAAACGAGCCTCGCCACCTACGCTCAAAGCAGCCAGACGGGCGATCGCGTCGTACAGCCACTGATACCGATAACTTAAATCTCTAAAAATTGTTGCCATAGTCAAAATTATGTATAGCTTGTTATCGACTTAAGATATCATGAGGCTATATTGTTAAAATAAGTAACAGAACTGAGACGATGGGAGAGCTGTAACTGCTATGGGCCGTGTGGGAGTATTGCTATTAAACTTGGGCGGGCCAGATCAAATCGAGGATGTCCGTCCTTTCCTGTTCAACTTGTTTGCTGACCCGGAAATCATTCGCATTCCGTTTCCGTGGATGCAGAAACCGCTCGCCTGGTTGATTTCGACCCTGCGATTTCAGAAATCCCAGGAAAACTACCGCCAAATCGGGGGCGGCTCTCCTTTGCGCCGGATTACCGAAGAACAAGCCGCTTCGCTGCAAGAACTCTTGCAAGAAAAGGGACAAGATGCCCGAGTATACGTGGGGATGCGCTATTGGCATCCTTTTACCGAAGAGGCGATCGCCAAAATTAAGCGCGATCGCATCGAACAGTTGGCAATCTTGCCGCTATATCCTCAATTTTCCATCAGTACCAGCGGTTCTAGCTTCCGGCAGTTAGAAGAAATGTGGGGCAAAGATCCAGCCCTCAGCGAGATCGAATACACCGCTATTCCTTCTTGGTATCAACGACCTGGTTACATTCAGGCGATGTCGGAACTGATCGCCCAAGAATTAGACAACAGTCCACATCCCGATCGAGTTCACATCTTTTTCAGCGCCCACGGTGTCCCCCTCAGCTACGTAGAAGAGGCTGGAGACCCCTATCAGCGCGAGATTGAAGATTGCACTCGTCTGATTATGGAACATTTGAACCGATCGAACGAACACACCCTCGCCTATCAAAGTCGGGTTGGCCCGGTGGAATGGCTCAAGCCTTACACCGAAGACGCGATTACCGAATTGGCAGAAAGTGGAGTCGAAGATTTGTTGGTAGTTCCGATTAGTTTTGTTTCGGAACACATCGAGACTCTGCAAGAAATTGACATGGAGTATCGAGAACTAGCAGAAGAATCGGGCATTGAAAATTTCTACCGAGTGCCCGCACTGAATACTCATCCGGTGTTTATTGAGGCCTTGGCCGATTTAGTCATCGAGTCGATCGAATCTCCCAGCGTTAAATTCTCTGATGTAGTACGCCCTTCCAAGAGAGTCAAAATGTACCCTCAAGAGCAATGGGAGTGGGGTTTGACGACGGGGGCCGAAGTCTGGAACGGTCGTGTAGCAATGATTGGTTTTATAGCATTAGTGATCGAGTTAGTTACGGGTCAAGGCCCGCTACACTCGATCGGCTTGCTTTAAACAATCGGTTGTGCGATCGATCTTTAGGGACGGCTTAAGCCAGCAATCAGTGGTCTTAACTTCAATCTGAAATTCTTGATATCTCTGGTTTGTATTTAAGTATCGATCCCCCCTTAGCTTGCTCTCTACTCCCCCTTCCCTAGGGGGATATGACCCCGGCAAGAAACGAGAAATACAAAGGGGTTCCAGACAATTGTTAACACCAACAGCAGACAAACAACCTGCGCCTAAAACCCGCCCCCGCCCCTGAGAACCGCCAGAGGGCGGTCTTTGTATCTACCTTAAACTAATCTGGATCGTGCTTGTGGCGGCGGGGATTTTCCCCATCGGCCACTATTCCCTGACTTCTGTACCAGCGATACCACTCTTTAGAACTGCGAATTGCCAGCCACAGCAGCAGCATAGCAACTAACGCTCCCTGTCGCGGGGCATCAAAGGCAAATAAAACCAAAGAAATGCACAGAATATCTTGCAAAAAAATTACCCAAATCGGCAAACCCCGCAGCCGGTAAAGCCATCCTGCTTGTACCAGTTGCAGCACTAAAGCCAACAAACCTCCGACAATACCAATAATCCACAGCATCCAGGGATGAGCAATAATTTCGTTGATCGAACTTACCTGAGCGATCGCAATTCCCATAATTGCTCCTACAATGGGACTAAAAATAATCTGCACAACTTGCAGCACCCGCTGTCCCACAAAAGTTTTAGAAGCAAATAACTCTAACAGCGACCAACTCACTAAGATGGTAATAGCCACTTGGGGAGGAACCCCCGATAATAGAGGTATTTCCGACCAAAGTTTATCAATCCGCAACAAACCAATTAACAGCAGGGGCAGGGCAATTCTCATACCCCCCGCCGCCGATGCAGATAACGCGGCTAGGAGTCCAACCATAATAATAATTGAGTTTAGAACATTTGCTAGAGCCTCGATCTATGTCACAATTTACTTCCCCTAGTGACTGGCTGTGATTTGAGCGATCGAACTCAAATTACCCCTTGAGCTTAAATATATCTCTCTATTTTAAGTGTATTTGCTTAATCTCTGCTTGGGAGTGCGGTATTGTCGAGCGACACCAAGCAGTTTGTCAACAGTTGACCGTTGACAGTTGACAGAATTCAACCTAGATTGTGATTAAATTAAAATGTATAGGAAAACCAGTAGGTCAGCCGAGATACTTAAAATTAAGATGTCAGCTATTCTTCCTTCTTCACTCTTCTTTCAAAATCTGACGGGCACTAAATAATTAATCCGTGTATCCGTGTCCAAATCCGTG
Source organism: Microcoleus sp. S36a_B3 (assembly GCF_036700745.1). Taxonomy (NCBI): domain Bacteria; kingdom Bacillati; phylum Cyanobacteriota; class Cyanophyceae; order Oscillatoriales; family Microcoleaceae; genus Microcoleus; species Microcoleus sp. S36a_B3. Next base: position 3,268 of record NZ_JAUBPN010000018.1, read on the forward strand.
TCGTGGTTTCCTTCTTCCTTCATCTTATGTCTGATTCATTATTTGCCGATGCCAGCCGCCGATTAGAACGAGCCTTAAAATATGTATCCCTTTCCGAGGATACGATCGAACGGCTCAAATATCCCAAATCCAGCTTAATTGTATCGATTCCCGTGCGGATGGACGACGGTTCCCTGCGAATTTTCCAAGGTTATCGAGTGCGCTACGACAACACCAGAGGCCCCTCTAAAGGAGGAGTGCGCTATCATCCGGGAGTATCCCTTGATGAAGTGCAATCCTTGGCATTTTGGATGACTTTTAAATGTGCGGTTCTCAACATACCATTCGGAGGAGGCAAGGGCGGAATTACTGTCAATCCCAAAGAATTGTCTAAATTTGAATTGGAAAGGCTGAGCCGGGGTTACATTGATGCGATCGCAGATTTCATCGGCCCCGATGTCGATATTCCCGCACCGGATGTCTACACCAATCCCATGATTATGGGCTGGATGATGGATCAGTACAATATTATTAAGCGACAGCTTTGTCCGGCGGTGGTGACTGGAAAACCCGTGACAATCGGTGGCAGTTTGGGCCGAGATACCGCTACAGCAACCGGCGCTTTTTTTGTAATAGAAACTATACTGCCAAAATTCGATCTAAATCCTCAAAATACAACCGTAGCAGTACAAGGTTTTGGTAATGCGGGTGCAGAATTAGCAGAATTGCTCTATCAAGCCGGTTACAAAGTTGTTGCAGTCAGCGATTCCCAAGGGGGAATTTATGCCAAACAAGGCCTGGACATCCCCAGTATTCGAGGGTTTAAAGACTCTAATAAAGGTATCAAAGCTATTTACTGCAAAGGTTCAGTTTGCAATATTATCGAACACAAAATCTTGACAAATGAGCAACTTTTAGCATTAGATGTAGACGTGCTGGTTCCAGCAGCTTTGGAGAATCAAATAACTGAAGCCAATGTTAACGATGTCAAGGCTAAGTTTATTTTTGAAGTAGCTAACGGGCCGATCGATTCTGCTGCTGATTTGATTTTAGAATCGAGGGGGATTCAGGTAATTCCTGATATTTTAGTCAATGCTGGGGGCGTAACGGTTAGTTATTTTGAGTGGGTGCAAAATCGCAGCGGGCTTTATTGGAAGCTGGAGGATGTCAACCAGCGGTTGCAGCACAAAATGGTCGAAGAAACTGAGGCAATTTGGAAGATATCTCAGGAATTTTCAGTTTCCATGAGAACTGCGGCTTACGTGTACGGGTTAAATCGACTCGGAGAAGCGATGAATGCGAAGGGAACCCGGGATTATTACGTCAACGGTTGAGAAACAAAATCCCCGACTTCTTTTGGTTATCTTCGTGAAATATCGAAGTAATTTCAGAAGTCGGGGATTTGGCTATTGGCTATTACATAGCCTTAGTCTCCGGCATCAAACACTTATCTGAATCGCAGCCCGCCGGCCCCGAATCCATCATTTCACCTAAGTCATAACGGCTCAAAGCCGCGTGAAAAACATCAATTTCGCGGCGCGCTAAACTCTCTTCCACCATCTTGGTGTAAGTTTCCTTGTTTATCGGTTCAAATGGCAAACGTGGGAAAGTTTCAAGAGCATCAAACCGAGCTAAAAGCGCTGCGGAAATGTAGCCTTCGTCGTCGCGAATGGCTTCGTAAATCCGAGTGCCCAAACTTTCAACTTCATTTTCCCGCAATTCAATGGTGGCCGAAGTGTTATGTCTAACATAGAACTTTTGTACCTGCATATAAAAGTCCATTTGTGCCGCCGCTGAGAATTTGTTAATGTCAATTTGATCGGCACCGGGTAAATCAGCCCAACTTACCGCAACGGGTATTTCTACCAGCCATTCCGTGCAGCGTTCGTCGAAGGGATTGTTCAGCAAATTGCCGTTTTCATCCTTGTCAGATTGAGACGGAATCACGTTGTATCCGTAGTCTATGCAGGCGAGGGCTACGGGGTCGTTTTTGCCGAAAGTGATCCGGCGAATAAAACGCTGGGCTTTCGGCGGATGCCACCCCGGAGAAGCGCCTGTGAGCAGAGATTTGGTACCCGATGGTTGCACGGTTGTGCAGCGATTTGGGCGTTTTAAGGAATGGCGATCGCAATAATCCCATACTACGCGATCAACAATCTCCCGCCAACCAGTCAAATACTCTTCTTCCCGCTGTTTAAAAGCGATTCCTTGCGGAGTTTGCGGGCGGCCTTCCACCCACCAGTGCAGCCACTCAACACCAAAAGCATGAACGAAGAAATCGAACAATCCCGTGAAAGATACGCCGACAATCGGGTCTAATTCGCGGCTGTATTGATAGCGAGGTTCGAGAAATTTGTGATTGAGAAGTACCGCAACAGATAAACCTGCTGCGGTGAAAGCTTCCTCTTGTTCTTTGAAGTTGTAAGGATCGATTTGATTGAGGTGAACCTCCCCCAGATTACAGTGAAAATTAGAGCCGATGATTTCCAGTTGTGTTATCCTAAAGGCTTTTTATCCTTTAGTTCTACAGATTCTATTTTCCCTGTAGCTCGGCGTACTTTTTCATTTACTTTAGTTATAAATGCCCCGCACTCTTGCCAGGATTATATTCTTCAATCAAGAAGGTTTACCCGGTACGCTCTACGGTGGTAAAGGATTTTTAATTCCCTTACTTACCTCGGAATTAACATCTCAGTCTTCTCCGAATTTGCGAGGTTTTTAACGTGAGGCAAAATTACTTACCACACGGGTTTAAGCCCAAACGAACTGACCGATGCTCTAATTCTTCCGCAGTCATGTCAGGATAGCGTTCCTGCAACCAATGTTTAGCTTTTCCTTCGTCGTAAGCTTTCAAAAACTCAAGTTTAAGACTCGGTGTAGAAAGTAAGTCAACGTTAGCTCTAGCTACAGCTTCACCAGCCCATTGAATTGCACCTTCACCAGAATAATACTGTTTGCGGACAGCATCAATACATTCTTCCAGTGTTGGTTTGTGATGAAAAACACGAGAGTGATTTGCCATTCTAAAAGCATCGCGTTCTGGATCTATTTTCCAGTTGCCATTTTCATCTTGTTGCCATAGGTTATTTTTAGCATTGGCTCCCAGTTCGTCATCGAAAGAAAACTGACGAATTCCCGCGCTGCGCCTAATATTTCCAGCAACAATTGTGACCGCTGCTTCATCAATCAATATGCAGCATTCAACTGAATTTAATTGCCGCCCTAAAGCTTTATTCAAAATAGCCGCGCAGCGCTGATAAAGGTCGGGCAATTTCACCGGATTTGCGACTCCGCCAAAACCTTTTAAAGGCTCTCCCACCGGGCGAACGTCGCTCAAATCTATGTAAACTTGAACTTCGCCTGCAAATCTTTCATCTGTGGATAATTCCAGTAAAGTTTGATAGGATTGCACCCAACCTTGGCGAGAATCTCCGACATGGATAGTGGCGGTTTTTTTGTCTATTTTTACTTCGGTTGCTTGGCGGCGCGACTGGGCGGGTGTAGAGCCGATTTCGCCTTGCATTGTCACGGTTAAGCGGTTGCGGATTGGCGGCAATTGGTTGATATATTTGGGTTCCAAAACTGCACCGGTGCCGCAGCCCATCATTGCCAAATCCATTAACAAGCCAAAGGCGCGCCAGTCGATAATATTGGTTGAGGAACAATTATAGGCGCCGGAAAAGTTTTCGGGTTGTTCTATCCATTTGCTGCCGCCTACCCACAGCCAGCGCCCGGAAGCGAGGGTTTTGAGCTGGTTTTGCATCCGGTGTAGGAGCTCTGTTTCTTCAGCAGTGAGGTTTCCTAGCGACGCTAAGCCCTTAACTGTTCGATCGCACACTTGGGCCCAAGTCTCCCGCCCTGTCTCGGTACGGCGGCTGTACGTCCTGAAAAATATTGGATTTGCTGTGGGTACTGTTTCGGGAAAATCGGACTGGTTGCGTTTTTCGCTGACACTCGATCGCTCTAATTTTGGAACCATAATTTATGTACTGACGCGGAATATATCAACAGACTACGAATATACAATAGGATTCAGATTGAGAGTTAAACGTTAATATATTGGACGAATTGCACTAAATAGGGTGTTTTGGGCTTTGTCAGATCCAAGACTTACGCAGTGTCAAAGAAACCCGGTTCCTGCTCATCCGTGCGCCGGCAAACTAAGAGTGCCCCAAAACTTGACGAAAAAACCCGATTTCTTCCAGAAACCGGGTGAAGCGCAAATTTTGTCAACTGTCAATTATTTGTCAATAAAAACTCAATATTCGGTAACAGCGGGTCTTGAACGATCCCCACACCCTTAAAGCTCCAACGTTCCAGCAACTTTTTTACCTGAGAACCAGAAATTGATTCTACTCCGAATCGATCGGCAACATCAGCAGCATGGGTGTTGAGATAGCTCAAAGCGTCATAGTCTTCGCGAAACATTAACAAGTAACTAACTGCCGAATCAGGATTGGGATTGGCGGATAGATATTTGCCGTCAGCACGAGAACGGAGCAAGTAAAAAACTTGGGATAACATCTTATCTTGTTTGTCAAAATAATAGATTAACTTAAATTGGGAATTGGGAATTGGGAATTGGGAATTGGAAATTGGGAATGGAAATTGGGAATGGGGAATTGAGAATTGCCCGATCGCAATTGCAGTGCGAACTTCTAGCTCGCACTGCGAAATAATTACGACTCCTCAACCGGCCTCGATCGCCGATCGGACTTCACCATTTAAATCAAAGTCAGTGCCAAACCTTTAATCGATCGCCCGTCGCCAATTGGACCAACGATGGAAGCCCGACCGGTCGTCAAATTAATATTGTACAGGCTCGAAACTCCGCCAACTTCGATCGCAGCCAAAGCCGTCTCATTACCGCCAACACTCCTGACATCAAAGCCGAGAACGGTACCAGCATCAACTCCCAAAGATCCGATCGTATTCAACACTCCATTATTCGGCGGATCTTGCCGCACCAAAACGTCTAAATTGCTGTCGATGGCAAACAAAGTTGTCGAATTTACCCCCGGCAAGTTATTCACATAAGCAGCAGACGCCACCCCCGGAGAATTTCCAAAATTGCGATCGCCCGCAGCATAGGCCAAATTCCCGTCGAGTTGAATTCCCCCCGTCAGCGTGTCAGTATCCACAACTGCCCCCGTATCCGGGTTGAGGCGGGCGTTTTGACCGGCTTGATTGACAAACCGAATGCGATCCACCGTCGGATTGAAATCAAAACCCGCAGCCCCCGGAGTCAAACCAACAGGAAATTGCCCAGTCCCGACTTGACTTGCAGCCCCAGTCACCGGATCGATCGCGTACAAGCGATTGCTAGAACCCACACCGAAAAGTTGGCCGTTAGCGGGGCGAAAATCAATTCCCAGCAAACTTTCTCCAGGCTGCAAACCCGTAACTGTCGCGTCGCTCAGAATCGCCTGCGGTGCCGCCTCGTTAAAACCGACAATTGCTTCAGCGCCATTTCTGACAGTCAAAGCGTAAGCTGTAGGCAAAGGCAAAGCCAAACCGTTAATCTGTCTTCCGTCGGCAATTTGGCCCGCGAAGGAAGCTTGACCGGTTGTCAAATTGATATTGTACAAACCGGAAACACCCCCAACTTGCAGCGCAGCCACCGCGACATCGCGGCCGCCGATAGTTCTGATATCAAAGCCGAGAATGCTAGTAGCATCAACTCCCAAAGATCCGATCGTATTCAACACTCCATTATTCGGCGGATCTTGTCGCACCAAAACGTCTAAATTGCTGTCGATTGCAAACAAAGTTGTCGAAGTTACCCCGGCCAAATTGTTAGTATAGGCAGCCCCAGCCACCCCCGGAGAACTTCCGAAATTACGATCGCCCGCAGCATAAGCCAAATTCCCGTCGAGTTGAAGTCCCCCCGCCTGCGTGTCAAAATCCACAATTCCCGCCGTATTCGGATTGAGGCGGGCATTTTGACCGGCTTGATTGACAAACCGAATTCGATCCACCGTCGGATTGAAATCAAAACCCGCAGCCCCCGAAGTCAAACCAACAGGAAATTCCCCGCTACCGACTTGACTTGCTTCTCCAGTTCTGGGATTGAGAGTATACAAGCGATTGCTAGAACTTACACCGTAAAGTACGCCATTCGCCGGCCGATAATCAATTCCCAGCAAACTTTCTCCCGCTGGTAATCCAGTCACGGGCAAATCTGAGATGACACTTCCCGGATTGGAAAGACTAAAACCGACAATCCGATTAGTAGATGTTAAAGCATAAGCGGTTGTTCGCGGTGGAGGCGGGAGAGTGGGAACAATGCTGCCAATATTATTAGTGAAATTTGCCGGGCCTATCGAACTTTGTCTCACCCCTTGGAGAACCGCAAAAAATTCTCCAGTCACCCGGTCTTGAATAACAGTATTGTTTCCAGCTTCCAGAATATTCAAGTCGCTAAAACTGACACCTTCTCCCAAACCGATTAAATCTGTACCCGGTGCAAAATCTGCGATCGCGTCAGCATCGCCCAAACTTACACCGCCGCTGGTACGAAAAGGATCGGCATCAGCGTAGCGCCTCAAAACAAATACGTCTGCCCCCTCGCCGCCGCTTAGGATATCAGTACCGCGATCGCCCGACAAAATATCATTGCCGGAGTTTCCTGAGATGAAATCGCTACCTTTTCCGCCAACTAAAAAATCGCTACCTTCACCGCCGTTAATAGTATCGTTATCTAAATCTCCAAAAATCGAATCATTGCCAGAATTTCCCTCAATGGAATCGCTTTGCTTTCCTCCAAAAATGCTGTCATTTCCCGAGTTTCCCGCAATGGTGTCATTTCCCATTAAACCAAAAATCAGGTCATCTTCTGGAGTTCCGGCTAGCAAGTTTGCTTGTGCGGTGTCTCTTATTTCTGCCATGCTGTAATCACCCTCTAATTTTGATACTTCCGTTGCCTAAAAGCGGCGGTTTTTTCATTTTAACATATCACAAATTCGCACTTTTAGGATAGTTTTTCTTATTTTCGGCTGTGTGGGCTGCCATAAAAGTATTACACGCAGGTAAAATGATATATAAACCCGCCCCCAGATTCAAATAAACTCACTCCTAAATACAGATCACTTAGCCGTATTTTATAGTTGGCTGTGTAGCTGGCGCGCGATCGCAGCTCAACTGCAAACAGGCAAGCTCAACTTTTTAGCGATGCGAACCTATGAAATTTTGTACTGCGTTCATTAGTAATATACGCTGACTCTATAATTTTGGATCTGTACAGTCAGAAATTATTTTGCAACTTTAATCTTAAAGCCTCCGAAGGCGGGCTTTTTGTGTGTAGTGGCGACAACCATCGCTCAATATAAAGTGAATTATAAATGCGGAATTGGCATAATAAGTGGAACAGTCGTCTGAAGAGGAGTTAAGGTTTTCTGCAAGGGTTTAAATCCCATACCGCAATCGGGGTTTCACATTAAGTTGACACCAAAGAGTTTTGCCTGCAAACGCAAAAAAGCAGTTTTTTCGCTTCTTCTTTCTTCCTTCTTGCTCAGGACTTACGCAAGCACACATTGCGACTGCTAATCAAATTTGATTTAATTATATACTGCCGCCGCAACTAGATCAAGTCTGCACGGAAAATTCCTCTGGATCAATATCCCAATTTACCCAGCGAATTGCCTCCCTAGCTGATGTCAGGTTAGGCGGCACTCTCAAAGCGTGAATGAATCCCGTACTCGGACAAGTCATTTTTAACAAACAAATCGGCTCGACATCGGCGTTATCTATTTGTAATAGTGCATATTCCTGCCAACTATCTATTTGTTTTGCTGACAATTCTTGACAAATGCGATCGTAACCAATTCCTTCAATTAACACTCGCCGAAGTTCGGCATTCTCTTCTGTTAAAAGCCAGTGGGATTGCCATTGATTTGGGTGGACTTTGCCGTATTTTTCAGGCAATTCGACACCGTGATAATAGTAAAAATTCCATCCGTCCGCAAACTCAATAGCAGGTTCTCCTTCTGCGTGCAAGCGGTTTTGACTGTCAAAGCGCAGGTGGCGGGGGCGATCGCACACCGCGCAAAACTTTTCAAAGGGAAATATCCAACCGCAATGCTCGAAAAGCAGCTTTTGGGAGCGAAGTATTTCTTGTGCCTTTTGGGAAAGATTGACGCCTAATGAAGAGATATACCATTGAGTCAAATAGATTTCTTTAAACAAAGTCGTGGGGGTTTCAGGGGATGTCAGGTCGTCAAACCAAATATCTGGAAAAACATTCCCCTTCGTTTGTTCCGATTGTGCATAGCTTTCAACCAATTCGTACATTAGCGAACTCAGTGTGCTGTCTGCTTCGGACTCGATCGTCATGCTATCAATCTCATAGTTCCACACGCCCGGACTTGCAAATTCTCCCACAGCGGACATCCATTTCTGGTCTAGATTTTTCCCCAATCTATTGCTGTATTTGTCTGAGCAGTTTTGTGAACGGTCCTGTTTGGGCCTGTTGAATATTTGGAGATAAGCGTCGCGGGGACTGCTGCAAATCATAACGGAGGGTTCTTCTAGCCCAATAGCGGCATAGGCAACTTTGATGGCTTCTGTGGCTTTTTGAACATCAATTGGCTTAGTCGAGAGAGTAAGACGTTTCTGGGCGAGTTCCCCTAACACGCACAGAGCGGTATTTTGATTGTTCCAGAGATTCAATGTTGTCAGATTGGTGAGCTCGCGCAAGGCGCTGATATCGGTAATTCGATTGCTGTTGAGATACAGTGTGGTCAGATTGGTGAGCGAGCCGAGAAAGCTGATATCGGTAATTTGATTCTCGCTGAGATTGAGTGTTATCAGATTGGTGAGCGAGCCGAGGAAGCTGATGTCGCTAATTCTATTGCCGCCGAGATTGAGTGTTGTCAGATTGGTGAGCGAGCCGAGGAAGCTGATGTCGCTAATTTGATTGTTGCTGAGATGCAGCTCTGTCAGAGTGGTGAGCGAGCCGAGGAAGCTGATGTCGCTAATTCTATTGCCGCCGAGATTGAGTGTTGTCAGATTGGTGAGCGAGCCGAGGAAGCTGATGTCGCTAATTTGATTGTTGCTGAGATGCAGCTCTGTCAGATTAGTGAGCGAGCCGAGGGAGCTGATGTCGGTAACTCGATAATTGTAGCCCAGATGCAGTGTGGTCAGATTGGTGAGCGAGCCGAGGAAGCTGATGTCGCTAATTCTATTGTAGGAGAGATTCAGTGTTGACAGATTGGTGAGCGAGCCGAGGGAGCTGATGTCGCTAATTTGATTGAGGCGCAGATTCAGTGTTGACAGATTGGTGAGCGAGCCGAGGAAGCTGATGTCGCTAATTTGATTGCTGTCGAGATTCAGTGTGGTCAGATTGGTGAGCGAGCCGAGGAAGCTGATGTCGCTAATTTGATTGTAGGAGAGATTCAGTGTGGTCAGATTGGTGAGCGAGCAGAGGAAGCTGAAGTCGGTAATTCGATTGTAGGAGAGATTCAGTGTGGTCAGATTGGTGAGCGAGCAGAGGAAGCTGAAGTCGGTAATTCGATTGCCGCACAGATTCAGTGTGGTCAGATTGGTGAGCGAGCAGAGGAAGCTGAAGTCGGTAATTCGATTGTTGCCCAGATCGAGTGTTGTCATGCTTGAAAGTATCTGCTCCGCTGCTTGTGCCTCATCAGTGCCAGCCTTTTTTAACAACACTTTAACTGTGTACCTTGCCTCTTGTGAAAGGCTGTCAATATGCCTGCACCAGTCGGCAAAGCGGCTAAAATTCATTGGCTCGTTGGGTTTTTTTTCTGACATAAAACACTCCGAGATGGGTAATGGGAATACTATTGACTGTTGACTATTACAAATCGCCTTTGCGTACCTTCTGTTACTGAGTTAAGTCTACTATTTCAAATCTTCCAGCTTAATCCGAGGATCGATCGCCTTCAGCAGCAAATCGGCCAACAAATTCCCCACAATCAACATCGTCGCACCCATCATCAAACTCGCCATTACTAAATACAAATCTTGATTAGTCACAGCCTCCAAAGTCAGCTTTCCCAAACCCGGCCAATTAAAGAAATATTCGGCAATAAACGCACCGCTCAACAAACCAGCAAACTCAAAACCCAACAGCGTAATCAACGGATTAACAGCATTCCGCAAAGCGTGAACGTAAATTACTCGATCTTCCGGCAAACCTTTAGCCCGTGCTGTTCGGATATAATCTTGACGCAGCACGTCCAAAAATTGTCCGCGCATCAATCTTTGTAAGCCTGCAAAACCTGTAACGCTGAGGGCGACTGTTGGCAAAATTAAGTGCCAGCAGTAATCGAGGATTTGACCCCACCAAGGTAAGTCTGCATGGTCGATGCTGGTCATTCCTCCGACGGGGAAAAGAGGGGAAGTATTTTGAGCAAAAAATAGCAGCAGCAAGGCTGTGATAAAGCTCGGAAATCCCTGGCCGGTGTAGCTGACTACTTGCAAAACTCGATCGACTGTGCGGTTTTGATTGACGGCGGCGACTATTCCCAAAGGAAGCGCGATCGCCCAAGTTACAATCAAAGAGGCGATCGCCATCAACAGCGTCGCCGGCACCCGTTCCCACAGCAGCGACGCTACGGATCGCTGATACACAAAACTCGTGCCAAAATTCCCCCGCGTTACAATTTGTTGCAGCCACCGCCAATACTGCACAATAGCTGGTTTATCTAAGCCGAACTGCTGTTCGAGTTGTTTGAGTGTCTCCGGCGAAATCTTGGGATTTTGGCTCAAAGTATCCAAGTAATTTCCCGGTGCTAGCTCAATAATTGCAAAACAAAGCATTGATGCCAAAAATAGGGTTAAAAGTGCCTGCAACAGTCGCTTGAGAACATAAGTAAATGTCTCGCTGCCAAACAGAGAATTCAACATTCGCCAATTTCGATTCAATTTAATAGAAGTCATACGATTTTAGATTTTAGATTTTAGATTTGAAGAATTGTGAATGATATTAATTCCGGTTGCATCGGAATGATTTAACCACAGAGAACGCAGAGAACACAGAGAAAGAGAAGAGAGAGATAAATAATTCCGATGCAAAGGTCAAGGATATTATTTGTCAGTAGTTTTTACTCAACAGTCAACAGTCAACTGTCAACAGTCAACTGTCAACTGTCAACTGTCAACTGTCAACAGTTAACTAACTAATACTCCACTAGCGTGACGATCGGCACATCGGGCAATTTCTGCCTGCCGCCCAAAGCCTGCAATTCAATGATAAAAGCAAAACCGACAAGCTCGCAGCCAGCTTGCTCCAACAATTTAGCCGTCGCCGCCGCTGTTCCGCCAGTGGCGATTAAATCGTCCACAATCAGCACCCGGCTGCCGGATGTCATCGCATCTCGGTGCATCTCCAGCCGATCGACACCGTACTCCAATTCGTACTCAGCAAAATGAACCGCACCGGGCAGTTTCCCTGGTTTGCGGACAGGAATAAAGCCTATTCCCATTTTATAAGCCAAAGGCGCGCCAAAGATGAAGCCCCGCGATTCCATGCCCACCACATAGTCAACAGACATTGCAGAGCATTTTTCCGCTAAGCTGTCAATGGTGTAGCTGAGCCCTTGCGGGTCGCGCAGCAAAGTTGTAATGTCTCGAAACAGAATTCCCGGCTTTGGGAAATCAGGAATGTCGCGAATCAGAGATTTGAGATCCATAAGCTTGCAGGTCGGTGTTGAAGGTAACGAGGAATCAAAAATGGTACAATCATAGCGCCAATCGATTTGAGATTTGAGATTTTAAATTTGAGATTTGAGATTCACACGAAAATCTCAATTTTCGGGGTCTAAATTTTGGGGCTGCGGGCGAACCTCTCCGGGGCTTGTCTCCCTATGCAGGTGAGGTGAGTCGATTTAAAATTTGAGATTTACTCCACAGATGCAATCTGGGCCTTAAACTAAGGTCTAAATTTTTGCTGAGAACTTCTTTAATTTTTATTTGTAAATTGTTTAATCCTTTGCTTACTATGTAAACAAATGTCATAATTCCCTAACACCAGGGTTGAATATCAAGATTTGTCAACCTATGATCTAAAGTCAAAAATATAGTATCTAAAATCCAATGATTAAGTTGGCAGCACGAGTGGGTGAGGTTTCTCCTTCTATAACCTTGGCGATCGCCGCTAAGGCTAAAGCCATGAAGGCCGAAGGAATTGATGTCTGTAGTTTGAGTACGGGAGAACCCGACTTTGATACGCCCGAACATATTAAAGCAGCGGCAAAACAAGCTTTAGACGCGGGGAAGACTAAGTATGGCCCTGTGGCTGGGGAACCGCAGTTAAAGGCTGCGATCGCGCGCAAACTCCGGGAGGACAACAATCTCAACTATCAACCGGAAAATATCATTGTCACCAACGGCGGCAAGCATTCCCTCTACAATCTGATGATGGCTCTGATTGAGTTTGGAGACGAAGTAATTATTCCGGCTCCCTACTGGGTGAGTTATCCAGAAATGGTCAAACTCGCCAGTGGCACACCCGTAATTGTACCGACAGATGCTTCGACAGCATATAAAATTACACCGGAACAACTCAACCGAGCGATTACTCCTAAAACCAAGTTATTTGTGCTGAATTCGCCTTGTAACCCGACGGGAATGGTGTACTCTCCAGCGGAAATCAAAGCCTTGGCCGAGGTGATAGTCGATCGAGATATTTTAGTCGTTTCTGACGAGATTTACGAAAAAATTATATATGACGGCGCTCAACACGTCAGCATCGGTTCCGTGGGTAAAGAAATCTTCGATCGCACGATCGTTAGCAGCGGTTTTGCCAAAGGTTACTCGATGACAGGCTGGCGCATTGGCTATTTAGCCGGGCCAGTCGAACTAATCAACGCCGCGGGTACCATTCAAGGTCACAGTACCTCAAACGTGTGTACCTTTGCACAGTACGGCGCGATCGCAGCATTGGAAAGCAGCCAAGAGTCTGTCGAAAAAATGCGACTAGCTTTTGCCGATCGGCGTAAAGTAATATTTGAATTGCTCGATGCCATCCCCGGAATTAGCTGCATCAAACCAGACGGTGCTTTCTATATGTTTGTCAACATCAGCAAAACGGGAATGACTTCTCTAGAATTTTCCGACGCTTTCCTAGAACAGCAACAAGTAGCAGTTATTCCTGGGATTGCATTTGGTGCAGACGACCACATTCGTTTATCTTACGCCACCGATTTAGACACAATTAAAAAAGCTGTAGAAAGGCTCGATAAATTTGTCGGAAGCATCTAAAAATTAGTCATTAGTCCTCAGTCATTAGTCATTTGCTACTAATGACTGTTGACTGTTGACTGTTGACTGTTGACTGTTAGCTGTTAGTTGTTAGTTGTTAGTTGTTATTTGTTAGTTGTTATTGGGAATTGAGAATTGAAAATTGGGAATTCGTAGCAAGTAACCAATAACTAATAACCAATAACTAATAACCAATAACCAATAACTAATAACCAACAACTACTGACAACTGACAACCAACAACCAATAACCAACAACCGATAACCAATAACCAATAACCAATAACCAATAACTACTGACAACTGACTAAAGCTGCTTCGTCATAATTTCCTTGAGCAAATCGAGTCCTTTCTTAACTCGCCGAGAAACTGTTACCGCACTGATACCCAAGCGTTCGGCGGTTTCCTTCTGAGTCAAATCGTAGAGAAAAACAAACTCCAATATCTCGCGAGTCCGTTGTTCCAACATCGCCAAAGCTTGCTGTACGCGAATTCGATCCTCTTGGGCCAACTGAAAACTCCGATACTTGCTATCGGGCATCAATTCGCCCAGACTTGTCGCACCCTCATCTTCATCCTGCATCGGCGCGTCCAAACTCAGAGGCGATCGGTTGAGGTGGGCTAACTTAATTTCTCGCCATTCTTCAACAGAAACCTCAAGCACTGCTGCTACTTCTGCATCCGTAGGTTTGCGGTTGAACTGCACCTGCAAATCCTTGATTGCTGCGACAGACTTGCGTTCCAGGGACTGCCAGTGGCGGGGAAATCGCACCGAAGGGCTTTTGTCTCGCAAGTAGTGTTGAATTTCGCCCCGAATGTAGGGAATTGCAAAGGAACTAAAAGCGTGTCCCCTCGACAGATCGAATCGCTCGATCGCCCTAATCAACCCTATACACCCGACTTGCTGCAAATCGTCGTAGCTTTCACCGCACTGGTTTAGCCAGTGGTAAACTTCTTTTCTCACCAGTCCAATATTCAGTTGAACTAACTGATTGCGGACTTCATTCGAGCCAGAATCTTGGTACTCGCGCAACAATTGAAAATTTTCGTTTTTTAGCTCGTTCGGGGCTGTGGTAGACATGGCGGCATAAGGGTTGGTAGAGCAGAGGACTGATGTTGCTTTATATCTAGTTTCCAATCTAGCTTAACAAAAAATATTTATAGGTGGTGTAATCCTAGCACTTAATCGTTGTGACAGCGAACACGCGAGTTTGATTTTGGGAAGACGCAGGGATTTGAACTGATTATCCCAAGGTAGGAATTCAAATTTAACGGGAATTTTTTCACACCGCATTATAAGCTGAAAACGGTTTAAAAGCAATACTTTAAATAATTAAAAATCGTCTCTTAATAAATTGCAACTCAATCATAGTTTAATCATAAATTTATTCATTAGTCAACAGTCTTCAGTGATCTTGCTAAAGACTGTTGGCTAATGAAGAGCGAGCAGTAGCTTGAGGCCAAAAAACTGCTCTAGTTCGTTGGCGAAGCCCTCGCAGAGGATCGATCCAAAAAGCCAATTTTACGAAACAGAAGGCTCGATGCGAGCGTAAAATAAACCGCGAATTTTCACATCCAAAGCAGGTCTAGCTCCCAAATCAGTATCAGAAGTCTGCAAGCTTTCAAAAATCCCGCCTATTTCGCCAGTGGCGCTGTTGACTTTTGCAACTTGGAGAGAAATTTTGCCCGCCTTTGTGTTGGTGTCAGCCAACTTCACATTAGAGCGTTTGAGTTTGGAGTTGTCAGTAGCCGGAAGCGCTACAGCATGGTCGTAACCAGAGGCTACCCCGCGAGCTTTAGGGTCTAAAAAGGTACCGCTACGGTAAGAAGGAACGTTAAAATTTCCTCGCAAATCGGTGGAAGTATTGATAGCAACCACTCCTGGCTCGGAACTGGCTACCAGTTCTTTAATAGTGAACAAGAAAGGTACTTGCTCTCCGCCCGGTAACAGAATCGTAATTGCTTGAAAGTCCAAGCCATCTTCTTCTGTAAAAGTCAGAGTCCCATCCTTACCAACATCTAGCGTACCTTGAACTTGGTCAATGCTCGACGTGAACCGAGTCAGCACTTTACCAGGCACAAATTCTGCCTCTTGGCGTTTGTTTGCTGGTTCTTCCTTCACAAAATAAGTTGTGGGCTGCAAACACATACCAGTCAGTTTATAGGTTGCGCCCGCTTCAATAGGGATAGATCCGCGAGAAGTTTCTGCCAAACTAGGGCAGTTATTTGCCAATCCAGTACCTCTGATCTGGTCGTAGGTGAGTAACTCGGTAGTCGCCACCGTTGTATCAGGAGCCGAAGAACAAGCAACCAGCGCACTCATGCAAAATGCTAAAAGTGCAACAATTAAAGCACGATATTTCATTGCCAACCTCAATCTCCAACATCGGATTATATTAAGAAAAAGCCCTATTTCGAGCAAAATACAATTGCTCACGGGCAGGCCCTGCCCGTGCAACCATCCGAAAGCCATCACCGAGTTTGACTCAAACAGTCGAGCTAGCTACTGCGGTGAAATTAAGCCTTGACTTAGGATTTCTCAAAATTTTCGGATCGTCGCCCAATACACATGGTACGACGGGTTGTGCTCTTTTCCTGACTTGAGTTGCAAATTAATATTGCTTAGGTCAACCTACTTAAGTTACGTTGCTCCTAGCCCCGAATGCCGATCGCCACTAGCTCGATTAGTCGGTTGACACCAGTGGCCCCGGAAAAACGCCTTGTAGATTTCAAAGGAAGCAGCAGTATGGACAACGGCAAAAATTTAGAGTCAGAAAAGTTGCAGTCTCAACTGCAATCGTTGACACAGGCGATTCGGACTTTAGCCGAAAGTTGTCAGGGAGACAGCGTACTGCTTTTGGCTTTGCTGCGAGCTTTAGAAGCTTCGCACCAGGAAATTCGGGACGGTTTGTTTCAAGCGTCTTTTCCCGACAACCGCCAAGCAATGTACAAACTGATCAGGAATATTGAAGCCAATGGCGGCTGGCCTTACATCCAGCGCATGAAACTTCGATCGCTCTTGGGGTACAGCAAACAATTATCTCCCCTAGAATACGATCCCGCCGAGCATGAAAACGACTCGGCCGAGACTGAGCAAGACCTTAAATAGCCTGAGCGATCAGTTATGAGTTATGAGTTTTGAGTTGGTGAGTTTGACATTAACTCAAAACTCATAACTGAGCTGCCCTCGCGCCCCTAGAACCCGAAAGGTGTAGGAGGTACGGGTGTCGGACTCGGCAGCATCGAAGGAAAAATCTGCGTCTGGCCAGGCATTGGCAACAGCCCGGGAGTAGGAGTCGGGGCGATCGAACTAATTGACACCATCGAATCAGGCGCCGTAATAGTCGGCGCAGTCGGAATCCTCGAAGCAGTCGGAGTTGTCACCGGAGTTGGAGTTGTCGCCGGAGTTGGAGTTGTCGCCGGAGTTGGAGTTGTCGCCGGAGTCGGAGTTGTCGCCGGAGTCGGAGTTGTCGCCGGAGTCGGAGTTGTCGCCGGAGTCGGAGTTGTCTCTGGAGTCGGAGTCGGAGTCGCAGTTGTCGGAGTCGGAGTTCCTATCGTAGTCGTAGTCGTAGTCGTAGTCGTAGTCGTAGTAGTCGGCCTGGGGCTAGACGTCGCGCTCACAGAGATAAAATCATTGGCATCAATCAGCGCCGATGGAGTGTCTACCAAAATTGCTAAAAGCTTGCCGTCGATCGTAATTACAGTATCTCGGAGATTTGCGCCGTTACCTTGGCTCACTTGCAGTTGACTGAAAGATAAACTGCTCGGCAGTCCAAAGAAATCCTCTGCCTCATTGTAATCAGTAATTAAAACCAAACTTCCAGGGCCCGCTCCCAATCCAAAGACATCGCTGCCGCTACCGCCAGTCAGAGTATCCGAACCCTCACCTCCGATCAGAGAATCATTACCCTCTGCCCCAAATAAATTGTCATTACCGAAACTGCCCAAAATTGTATCGTCACCGAGACCACCGGCCAAGGAATCATCGCCAAAACCGCCGTCTAGAACATCATTACCTTTGCCACCGAAGAGGAAGTCGTTGCCTTCATCTCCCATTACCGAGTCATCGCCTAAATCGCCGCGAAGCGTATCGGAACCGCTGCCGCCAAAAACCGTATCGTCAGCCTTCCCCCCGAATATTTGGTCGTTGCCGGAGTCACCGAAGAGCGAATCAGTGCCGTCATTACCATACAAAGTGTCGTCGCCGTCGGCACCGAGGAGATAGTCGTTGCCGTCACCGCCAAACAGTTGATCTCCGCCGCTACCGCCGTTGAGAGAATCATTCCCCGAATCTCCGTAGAGAAAATCGTCATCAGCATTCCCGAACACCGAATCGTCGCCGTCACCCCCCACCAGGCTGTCATTGCCAGTACCGCCGGCAATCACATCAAAGCCCGCGTTGCCGCGAATCACGTCGTCGCCGGCATCTCCGAATACAGTGTCTAACCCGTCGTTGCCTTCGAGGACGTCGTTGCCCAAACCGCCGAGAATTGAGTCGTCGCCGTTTCCGCCTAAAGCAAAATCGCGGCCTTGGTTGCCAATGAGTTCGTCATTTCCTTCGCCCCCAAACAGCGAATCTGCTCCGTCGCCTCCGAGCAGTTGGTCGTTGCCCGCGTCCCCTTCTAGGGTGTCATCTCCTCCCGCACCCAGGAGCGTGTCATCGCCATCTAAAGCACGAATTCGATCGCCCTGCGGAGTTCCTAAAATAAAGTCGTTGCTGTCTGTGCCGATCAGGTTTGCCATAGGGGATACACCGCTCCTTAATCAAATCAATTGTTTTAAAGTATGTCAATCGCCTTCATGACAAGGCATTGCTGCTTGCCTACGTTAGCATAGTTGAGATTTGGGCCATCTTGCCTAGGAGTGGGGGAGATGGCTGCGAGTGTCTTGATGGGCGATCGACAAATAGGTTCGTAGCGCGGACTAAAGTCCGCGCTACGAACCTAATTTTATTAAATGACGAAGGGCTGCAATTTTTGTTCGCTAATAGGTAAAACTATCACAAATTCAGTTCCCTCTCCCTG
Source organism: Microcoleus sp. S36a_B3 (assembly GCF_036700745.1). NCBI lineage: Bacteria > Bacillati > Cyanobacteriota > Cyanophyceae > Oscillatoriales > Microcoleaceae > Microcoleus > Microcoleus sp. S36a_B3. The sequence continues at coordinate 21,488 of NZ_JAUBPN010000018.1, forward strand.
ATGGGAATTCACCTCAATTGTACCGCCGTGGGTTTCGACTACAATCTGGCGGGCGATCGCCAATCCCAATCCCGTCCCCTTGCCCACAGCTTTTGTAGTAAATAAATGGTCAAATATCTTTTGTTTTAACTCTTCATTCATTCCCTTGCCATTATCAGCAATGGTAATTTTTACAAAATTATCGACAGTTGAAGTAGTGACATTAATTCGATTTTTATTTGCTTTGATTGAATGAAAGCCTTGTCCAATATTTGACTCATCTAATGCGTCAATAGCATTAGCTAAAATATTCATAAATACCTGGTTTAGCTGTCCGGAAAAACACTCGACTTGAGGTAAATCGCCATAGTTGGTAATCACTTCAATGGCGGGACGTTGGTTATTAGCTTTCAGACGATGTTTGAGAATCAAAATCGTGCTGTCAATGCCTTCGTGAATATTAAAAATAACTTTATAATCGCGATCCGCACGGGAAAATGTTCGTAGTGAAGTGCTAATCTTACTTAACCTTTCGCACGCGACAGACATGGCATCAATGACTTTTGGCAAATCTTCCAAGCTATAATTCAAGTCAATTTCTTCGGCATGAACGATAATTTTTTCAGGTGGATCTGTGAGCGTTTCTTGATAGAGTTTTAAGTGTTCAACAATGTCATTAAATGTTGGTTTTGCTTGGTGGAGACTAGCAGAAATAAAACCCAAAGGATTATTCATTTCGTGAGCCACCCCAGCCATAAGATTACCCAATGCAGACATTTTTTCACTTTGAACTATTTGTAATTGAGCGTTTTGTAACTCGGTTAGCGCTTGTTCTAAATCTTGCGTTTTTTGCTGCACAGCAAGTTCTGCTCGCTTGCGATCGCTAATATCAATTACCACTCCATCCCATAAGATTGCACCATCTGCTTGGCGCGCTGGCCTAGCAGCAGAGAAAACCCATTTTACGATTCCTGAAGGCACAATAATACGCCATTGTTGCTCAAATGGTGTTAGATTTTGGGCAGAGTAGATCATTGCTTGTGTAATAGTTAGGTCATCATCAGGATGATGCATAGCGTTAAGGCTATGTACACCTGCCATCACTAACTCTGGTGCTAACTCATATAAGTCGAAACAGCCAGAGCTGACATAAGGTGTTGAAATTGAACCGTCAGCCCCCAGACGTAATTGGTACACCGTACCAGGAATATTATTTGCTAAATTTTGAAAACGGATTTCACTAGCCTGCAATTGTGTTAGAGATTGTGTTAACTGTTGTGCATATTTTTGAGAATTTTGATAGAGTCGCGCATTTTCTAGAGAAATTGCAGCTTGAGCGCAAAGTAAATTCAGCAGTTCGACGCGATCGCTCGTGAAAGCACCCTTTGCTAAATTATTTTCTAGATATAAAATGCCCATCAACTTCCCTTGATACAAAATCGGGCTGCACAAAATACTCTTCGGCTGCTGGCGCATGATATAAGGGTCATTGGCTAAAGTCAGATCGGTACTCGCATCAACTATTACGGTAGTCTGCCTGTTGTGCTTGACTTTGTAAATCAGCTTCAGAGGAATTCCCTCACTCTCTTCAATGGGAAGGCGCTGCAACACGACTGGCTCTGTCCCCAGGGTAATCGAGCCTTTAATCAACAGGCGATCGTCTAGCAACAGCATTAACACGCATTTATCGGCTCCCGCATTTTCGATGATAATGGAAAGCAACGATGAAAGGAGTTTTTCGAGTTCGATTTCGCCTGAGATAGCTTGGGAAGCTTTGAGAACCGCAGCTAAATCTAAAGCCACATAAGCACTGCTACTAGAAATAGCGGAACTGGTGGATGTCACAGTCCCCAAGGCGAAGATAGTTTCGTTAGTGCAAAGAGCAGAACGAGTTGGCTGTAATACGGGAGCAAGTAATTGCGGATAGCGTTTTTCTAAATCAGCGACTTTGGCTTTTGCACCCCAACGAGCATAAGCATAGTAAGCTTCAATCGCGTATTCTTGCGCGATGCGCTGTTTATTCCATTGCAAGTAAAACTTGGCTGCCAATTCATTGGCGAGAGCTTCTTCGTTGATAAATTGATGTTCTTGAGCAAGATTTATGGCTCGGTCATAACACTCGCTGGCTGCGATTTTTTCACCCAAAACTCGATAACGTTCAGCCTCCACTAGATACCATTTATGCAAGTGGTTCATCGGGGCATGGTGCGACCATTGGTGCAGAATCGTTTGATGGGTGGCAGCACCAGCAAGCAGTTCGGCTTGCTCCGGTTCTGGTTGGGTAGGGAAGAGTGCTAGATGAGTTAGCGCGGCATAAAAATGGAAAATAGGAACAAAAATCGATCCCGATACTGCCATTAAACACAGCTTGGCTTGGGCAATATAGTTGCGTGCATCTGTATAATTACCAAAATAGTAAGCAAGCAGCAGTTTGTAGATATAGGCTTGCGCCATCGCTGTTAAATCGTTATCTTGCTGGTGCTTAGTTAGCATCAACGTTTCATTATAGGCATTGCCGATCAAGCAATATGGTTGACTGACTAATTCAATCAAGTTTTCTGCTGTTTGTTTTCCTAAATTCACATATACTCGAGCCGATTCTTGTTTCACCTGAGCCAATGCCACACTATAATCAGCCATGTCTTCAATAAAACTATTCAGTTCTTCACCGCTAAAAAATCGGCCATTACTGTGACCACCGAGAGCAAAACCAGCGTGTAAAAAATCTCCAGTTTCTACGCCAGCCTGGTAAGCTGTTTTTAGAGTCGGGATCGTAGCATCCAACCGCTCTTGGTAATGTTGAATAAAGCAACCAAATAGAGACATCACGCTGGATTTAATCTTTTGTATATTAAATTTTTCCAGTAAACTTAGAGCCAATTTACCAAAAGCATAGCCTGCGGAAGGATCTTCCAAGAAAGCACACAATACCATGCCATGAATACCATACCCAGTTGTTGATGCCACGGTATTCCCCGATCGAAGGGATAAATTCACCATCATCGAACTCAGCAAGGGCAATAGACCGGGCATTCCTTGAATAATTGGTGAAAACAACATTGCCATCAATTCCATTGCAGCCTGAGCGTTAGGATCTGTCATTAATGGCAGATCGCTCAAGTCTTCAATTTGTCTACCTTCGAGTTGGGTAGCAAGGCTTTGTAGCATTCTGCTAGTCTGGGATGGATCGGGTTCTGCAGGCAGTTCAACCCCCAATTGCTCCAATGCTTGTCTGCCAATAGCGATCGCCTCCAGCACATTACTTTGTAAAACTTGCGCTGCAATTTGAATTTGATAAATTTTTATTTTATCTAAAATCGTTTTAGCCGATCGCAACACGATTGTTGCTATCTGTTCCATGCCCTCAAAGTCACTATTCAAATAACTAGCTTCAGCCGCCGCAATATGGAGGTTTAAAGCTAATTCATACTGGCTGTGCCAACAGTTTGTTTGTAGTAGCTCGATTCCTATTTGGAAATATGTCCTTGCTGCCGCGTATGCTGTAGAATGTATCGCCTTACCTCCAGCTTTTAAATTTAATTCAGCTAATCTTTCTTGTTCTTTCGGTTCAGTAATTAACTTAATTCCTTTGTTACAATGCTCCACAATATCAAACAGTTTTTCATCTTGTTCTATTTCTGATAAATTTTCTCGAAGTAACTGTCCAATTTTGAGATGAGTTGCTTGTTTTTGATAGTCTGGAATCAAAGAATAAGCCGCTTGTTGTACTTGGTCATGTAAAAATTTGTAGGTAGCTGTCATTTGTACTCGGTCATTGGTCATTTGTTGTTCTTCGTTTACAAATGACCAATGACTATTTACTAATGACTCTTGTTGATAAAATTTATAAACATCACTACTCGGTAAAATCAATCCTTCTTCTAATGCTTTCCACAACTCAGTAGCAGTTTCTATTTCTGAATGTTCCGAAACAATTGCCAAAATAGCTAAATCAAATTGATTGCCAATACAAGCTGCTAATTTTAATACATTTTGAGTCGATCGCGGCAATTTTTGTAATTGCAATGCCATAAAGGTCACTACATCATCTGTAAGTGCCTGCTGATTCACTTGGGCAATATCGCATTGCCAACAGCCTAAATCAAAATTAAATTGAATGAGATTTTCTTGATGTAATGCTTTGAGAAACTGGGTGGTAAAAAACGGATTTCCTTGAGTTTTTTGATAGATCAATTGAGAAAGATTTACTGCTAAATTTCCCGGACATTTCAGCGTGTCTGCAACGAATTGATTTACGGTTACTTGGCTCAGGGGCGCTAAAGTAATTGTATGAATCGTTGCTTGTTTTTTTTGCATCTCGCCCAAAGTCAGCATCAATGGATGTCCTGGGTTGACTTCGTTATCGCGGTATGCACCAATTAATAAAAGATAACCCGTATCAGCCATTAAAAGCTGCATTAAGTTCAGCGATGCCAAATCTGCCCATTGCAAATCGTCTAAAAACATCACTAAGGGATGTTCGGCGCTGGTAAAAACTTGGGTAAATTTTTGAAACAATAAATTAAATCGATTTTGTGCCGCCGTTCCTGATAATTCTGGTGGGGGTGGTTGTTGACCGATAATTATCTCTAGTTCGGGAATGACTTCAATAATTACTTGTCCATTTTCTCCCAGTGCTGATAATATTTGGGTTTTCCATTGTTGAATTTGTGCATCGCTTTCGGTTAACAACTGTCCCATTAAATCCCGAAAGGCTTGGACAAAAGCACTGAAAGGAATATTCCGTTGAAATTGGTCATATTTCCCTTTGACGAAGTAGCCGCTCCACTGAACGATCGGCTTATGCACTTCATTGATAACGGCAGTTTTGCCAATGCCGGAGAAACCGGCCACCAGCATCAGTTGAGACCCACCATTGGCCACATAACCAAAGGCTTCCAGTAATGTCTGCACTTCCTTTTCTCGTCCGTAGAGTTTGTCGGGGATGATGAAGCGATCGCTAATATCGCGCTGTCCCAAATCAAACCAGGTGTGCTTGCCTGTTTCTTGCCACTGTTCTAAGCAGGTAACAAGGTCATGTTTTAGTCCCAATGCACTCTGATAGCGGTCTTCGGCATTTTTCGCCATCAGCTTGCGAATAATTTCTCCGAGCATTAAGGGAATCTGTGGATTTAAATCACAGACACAAGGGGTTTCTTTAGCAATATGGCAATGCACTAATTCCATCGGCTCGTTTGATTGAAACGGTAACTCTCCCGTCAGTAATTCATATAAAGTCACGCCCAAGGAATAGAAGTCTGTGCGGTAGTCAATTCCCCGATTCATTCGGCCTGTTTGTTCTGGAGAAATATAAGCCAGTGTTCCTTCTAAGACATTGGGATTCATCAGTGTTTGCGTTTCTCTTGGGAGTAAAGAGGCGATACTAAAGTCGATTAATTTGACTTCTTTGGTTTCGGGATTAATTAAGATATTGGCGGGTTTAATATCTTTATGAATAATCCGCTCTTGGTAGAGTACATCTAAGGTATCGCACAGGGTTCTGGCTATAACTAAAAAATCTTCTAGAGATTGTATGTATCCTAGGGCTCTCCATTCCTTGAGAGAAATCCCGCCAAAGTCTTCCATGACTAAGGCATAGCCATTTTGGTACGGTTCTAGGCTGTACGTTTGGACGATTAATCTTGAGTTGAGATTTTTCGCAATAGTGTATTGATTGCGAAATGACACCAGTTCGCTGAAACTGGGATAGGGATTTTTCAGTAGTTTGATAACAACAGGTAATCGGTCATCGCTACGGATAGCTCGATAAACTAAAGTCCGACTGCCTGAATAAAGGGTTTCGATAATTTGATAGTTGGGAATTTGACAATTTGTGTTTAGGTTAGGTTTTTTAGGGGAGTTATTCATTGCTATTGTTGACGTAAAGTTCGTGTTTTGTTGGTAAAATGAGTCTGAGATACAGGGGGAAAATTATTTTTTTGCTCTACTTAAGTTGGTAAGGTGATGATAAATTCTGTTCCCGCTCCTAGTCGAGAATTGACGTGAATTGAACCACCGTGTTTTTCTACCACAATTTGACGGGCGATCGCTAATCCCAATCCCGTGCCTTTTCCCACAGCTTTGGTCGTAAATAAATGGTCAAATATTTTGCCTTTAACTTCCTCCCTCATGCCCTTTCCATTATCAAAAATGGCAATTTTTACCCCTTGATTTTCCCGGACAGTTGTAATGGTAATGCAGTTAGGATTGGCTTTGATTTCGGCAAAAACCCGACCGATATTGGCTTCTTCTAAGGCATCAATGGCATTGGCCAGAATATTCATAAATACCTGATTTAATTGCCCAGGGAAGCATTCGAGCGCCGGAATATTGCCGTAGTCTTTGACGACTTCAATAGCGGGTCGCTGATCGTTGGCTTTCAATCGATATTTGAGAATTAAGAGCGTGCTGTCGATACCCTCGTGGATATTGAAGGGCACTTTGTAGTCTTTGTCAGCCCGAGAAAAGGTGCGGAGTGAAGTGCTGATATCTTTGATGCGATCGCATCCCAGTTGCATCGAGTCGATGATTTTGGGCAGGTCTTCTATGATATAGTCTAAATCGATATCTTCGGCATGGTCGGCAATCTCTATTTCCGGGGCGCGAGATCGATAGAGATTGAGATGTTCGGTTAAGTCTTGAACTGTGCGTTTGGCTTCATTCAAATTGCCAGCAATAAAGCCAACGGGGTTATTAATTTCATGAGCCACGCCAGCAACTAAATTACCCAAAGCCGACATCTTTTCGCTTTGAATCATTTGCAATTGGGTTTGCTGCAAGTCATATAAGGCTTGCTCTAGCTGCTGAGCATTGGTTTGTGACTGCTCATAAAGTTGGGCATTTTCTAGGGAAATGGCAGCTTGAGCGCATAGCAAATTTAGCAGTTCCACGCGATCGCTCGTAAACGCCCCCGTTACTAAAGTATTTTCTAGATATAAAATGCCCAACAACTTGCCCTGATGCAAAATCGGGCTGCACAAGATACTAGAAGGCTGCTGACGAATAATATACGGGTCATTAGCTAAAGTCGGATCGGCACTAGCATCAATCAGCACAGCAGTTCGCCGCTCGTGCTTGACTTTGTAAATTAGTTTGTGGGGAATGTCTTGGCACTCTTCAATGGGAAGGCGTTGCAATACGACTGGTTCCGTTCCCACAGTAATTGACCCTTTAATCAGTAGGCGCGAGTCTCGCAAGAGCATTAACACGCATTTATTGGCTCCCGCATTTTCGATGAGGATCGAAAGCAACGATGAAAGCAGTTTTTCAAATTCGATTTCACCTGAAATAGTTTGATAAGCTTTGAGAATTGCAGCTAAATCTAAAGCGACAGAGACACTGCTACTGCTAGAAGTTGCTCCAATTGTGGAAGTGAGACTTCCCAAGGCGAAGATGGTTTCATTAGTGGAGAGGGGAGAACGGGTTTGCTGTAATATGGGAGCCAGCAGTTGCCGATAGCGCCTTTCCAAGTCGGCAACTTTAGCTTTAGCACCCCAGCGAGCATAGCCGTAGTAGGCTTGGGTGATGTATTCTTGGGCAATGCGCTCTTTGCCCCAGTCGAGGTAGAACTTTGCCGCCAGTTCGTTAGCAGGTGCTTCTTCTTGGATATAACCGTTTTCTTTGGCTCCTGAAATGGCACGATCGTACAAGTCCATCGCTGAGGCTTTTTCACCTAACACTCGACATTTTTCTGCCTCCACTAAATGCCACTTGTGCAAGAAGTTCATCGGTGCATGGTGCGCTCGCTTCTGCAACGAAGTCTGATTCTCTGCTACCCGTTGCAAGCGATCGGTCAAATCAGAATCCCCACTACAATCTCCAGTTAAAGCAGCAAGAGAATCATAGAAGTAAAAGATTGGCACCGTAACAATACCTGCCCCTGCTGCTAAATACTGTCTGCCCTCAGTCGCAATCTCTGACAGGGATTGCGCCGTTTCACCAAACAGGTAGCCAAGAATCAGTTTATGCAGATAGAAGAAATGAAGCCCCTGCAGATCGTTCGCTGCCAACAACTGGGGTAGGAACTGCGCCTCGTCGCACATATCGCCCACCAAAAGCTGGGAATTGTGAGCATTGCCCAACAGTTTTAAAACCGCCTGTCTGAGTATTTGAAAGCAGTTAAACGTCTGAACCTGCTTGAGATTCTTCGGCATCTGACTGTAGACGTGGATATCTCGCTCCAGCGTTAAGAGTTCCTGACCGCTGAAGTAGGCATCTTTGCAGCTATGAAATGCGCCATAACCCGCAAATTCCAAATCTCCGGTATCTAATCCAATTTGGTAGCTTTCCCGTAGAACTGGCACTGACATTTGCAAATGAGTAGTTCCATGCAGAACAAATGCCCCCAATATGACGCGGATTCTACATTCAACCTCCTTGGCATTGAGTTTTTCGATTACCGCTAACGCTAGCTTGCCAGCCCGCTCTGCCGCTTCCATGTCTTCTAAAATGCCATTCAAGAGCAGGCCATAGCTGACATAAAAGAAGGCAGAGAACGGTGCGTTGCCATGTTGAATCGAGGCATTTACCTGCGAAAAAATCAGTAATGGATATAACAAAGGATTTGTATTATAAATGCCTGGTGCAGCGCTGGCGGCAATTCTCATCGCTGCCAGGGGTTCAGATGCCGTCATGGGGGGCAGGTTTAATAACTCCTCGATCGGTCTACCTGCCAACAGGTTCACCGTATGCTCAAATCCCCTCTGAATATCTTCCTGAGTAGGACAATCGGGTAATTGAATACCCAATTGACTTAGCACTTGTTTCGCCAAGGCGAGCGCATCCAAGAATTGATGCTGGAATATATGGTTTTGAATCTTTATCTCGTAGATTTTCACCCGATCGAGTAGTGTTTTGGCTTGCTGTAATACTATCTGAACCCAATGTTCCATTTGCTCACGTTCTCCAGCCAGAAAGGCATTTTCAGCCGCCAATTCATGCAACATTAGAGCCAATTCGTATTGACTTTGCCAGCAATCGGGCTTTAGCAGCGTGATTCCCGTAGTTGCGTAGGTCATAGCAGACTGATATGCGGTTGCAGACCTGGCTCTTTTGGCAGCGAGTCCGTTTAAGTGGGCAATTTTCTCTCGTTCTGCGGGTCGGGCGACCAATTTCAATCCCCTGTTCAGGTGATTGACTATATCAAATAGTTTGTTGTTCTGTTCTATGTCCGATGTACGATCGAGCAGCAGTTGACCTATTTGCAGATGGATCGAGGCTTTCTGGTCATCGGGAATCAGGGAATAGGCGGCTTGTTGTACTCGATCGTGTAAAAATTTGTAGGGTACGGCAATCTCTTGTGCTGATGTTTCTATATCAGCAGCTTGGAAGAACTTGTAGGTTTCGGTAATTGGTAAAATCAAACCTTCCTGTAAGGCTTTCCATAACGCCGTCGCTACGTCTATCTGGGATTGTTCTGAAACAATTGCCAGGGTATTCAAATCAAACTGCGCCCCGATGCAAGCTGCCAGTTTGAGAACCGTTTGGGTTTCTAGTGGCAATTTCAAAAGTTGCACAGCTACGAACTCTACGACATCATTGGTGAGCGAGAGCGATCGCACCTGGGCAATGTCGCACTGCCAATAGTTACCCTCAAAGTTAAAGGTAATTAATCCATCTTCATGCAATGCTTTGAGAAATTGTGTGGTGAAAAAGGGATTACCTTTTGTCTTGCCAATTGCCAGATCTGTCAACGGCAATGCCAAGTTCAGAGAACAACTAAGCGTATCTGCAACTAATTCGTTTATTGATGCCCGATTCAGGGGAGCTAGCGTAATGGTATTGATGGTTGCCTTTGCTTTTTCCAGCTCTTGCAGCATCAACATTAATGGATGAGCTTCCGAAACTTCGTTATCCCGGTATGCGCCAATCAGCAAGAGATACTGACTATCAGTTTTACTCATCAGCAGGTGCATCAACTTCAGTGATGCTGAATCTGCCCACTGCAAGTCATCAATGAAGATGACTAGAGGATGTTCTTTGGTGGTAAACACCTGGATAAATTTCTCAAACAGTAAGTTGAAGCGGTTCTGGGCAGCACTGCCAGAAAGGTCGAGTACAGAAGGCTGTTTGCCAATAATGTGTTCTAGTTCGGGAATCACCTCAATAATTACTTGTCCATTTTCTCCAACTGCTTCTAATATTTGGTTTCTCCATCGCTCTAGCTGGACATCACTTTCTGTTAATAATTGCTCCATTAAATCTCGAAATGCTTGGACGAAAGCAGAGAAGGGAATATTCCGTTGAAACTGGTCGAATTTTCCTTTGATAAAATAACCGCGTTGCCGCACAATGGGTTTATGAACTTCATTAACTACCACAGTTTTCCCAATCCCAGAAAAACCAGCTACTAGCATCATTTCTGTTGTTCCGGTACTGACTCGCTCAAATGCTTGCAATAGAGTTGATACTTCGGCTTCTCGTCCATAGAGTTGGTCTGGGATCAGGAAGCGATCGCACAGATCCTTTTGAGCTATTTTAAAGCTTTCAATTTTCCCATTTTTTTGGAGTTGAGTTAAACAATTTTGTAAATCATCTTTCAATCCAGATGCACTCTGATAGCGGTCTTCCGCATTTTTTGCCATCAATTTGCTGACCAGCTTTGAGAGTAAAGAGGGGATTTTGGGGTTGATTTCATGGACTAAAGGTGCTGGTTTAGCAATATGACAATGCACCAACTCCATCGGGTCATTGGATTGAAAGGGTAACTCTCCTGTCAGTAATTCGTAGAAGGTGACACCTAAAGAATAGAAGTCTGTACGATAGTCAATTCCTCGGTTCATTCTGCCGGTTTGTTCGGGAGAAATATATGCAAGTGTCCCTTCTAACACATTGGGATTGAGCAGGGTTTGCGTTTCTCGTGGCAATAAAGACGCAATACTAAAATCGATTAATTTTACTTGCTTAGTTTCAGGATTAATTAAGATATTCGCAGGTTTAATATCTTTGTGAATTATTCGCTCGCAATAGAGTATATCTAAGGTATTGCACAGGTCGATCGCCACTGGCAAAAACTCGCTCAGAGACGGCCCAGTTTCCCCTTTTTCCATCCATTCGTTCAGAGAAATTCCCCCAAAGTCTTCCATTACCAGCGCATAGCTGTTTTGGTAGGGTTCTAAACTGTAGGTTTCGATGATTCCGGGCAAGTTGAGATTTTTGGCGATCGTGTACTGATTGCGAAATTGCACCAGTTCGCTGAAGCTGGGATACTGACTCCGCAGGACTTTGATGGCTACTGGCTGTGTGTCGCCCGTGCGGAAAGCTCGATAAACTAGGGTGCGAGTTCCTGAGTAAATGCGATCGAGAAGTTGATAACCTTTCAATGTAAAATTTATACTTGCCATACTTTTATTGTTCCCGTCCTCAGCGAGCTATTTCCACATTAGCAGAAGCCAATACAGTTTCCCAGTCCCGTGATTATTATTTTAAATCAAGATGACATATATGGCTCCATATTTGTGATATGGATCACTGAAGTAAGGCAGTTTAAAAACTGAGCAATTCTTATTTTTGTTATTAAAAATTAAATATTCTCATCCATAGGGGAATAGTGAATAATAAACTAACGCAGCCGAGGCCGATCGCAGTTACGGCTAATTCGCGATCGAGATTGAAAGCTTCTGCCAGCAATGTAGTACCAAAAGCCGGAGGCATCGCCATTTGCAGGACTAGCACAAGTCGCGGCGCGCCCGCGATCCCCAAAAATGTTAATCCCGTGCCAATTACCAAGGGAATTAACAACATTTTAATCACGAGACAAGCCACAACTTGTTTGAGGTTGTGCAAGGAATTCAACTTGCTCAACTGCATCCCGATCGTAATTAAAGCTAAAGTAATTACACTCCAAGCACTTGTTGTTAACAATTCTGCGATTTGTGCCGACAGCGGCAAGCTGCGCGAGACAAACCCTAGACCAAAAGCCCACAGTGCCGGATTCAGAACAATTGCGCGCACCGGATTTAACCAACTCTGACGGCGATCGCTTTTACCGCAGTGAGAAGCAATAGCAACTCCCAGTATATTGATTCCCATGGTAGTGCCTAGCAAGTCGTAAAACAACGCCCAGGCAAAGTGTTCCGACCCTAATAAGGACAAGCTGACGGGAATGCCTAAAAAACCCGTATTACCCACCATCGTTGCCAATAAGAAGCTGCCTTGAGTGGGCAAACTCCAAGCGCTGGTGTGTTCCAGGCTATTTTGGGCGATCGGATTAAGAGTCTTGAAACGTTCCTCGCCAACACCGAAATTTATCAAAATCCCAGCGAGTCCTCCACCTACTAAAATTGCCGCCCAAGCTATCAGCGGCGCCATCCAAATAGCGCCCGACAAATTGGCGCTGCGGATAAAAGCAACAATGCTCAATGGCGTGCCAAGGAAGAAAAGAAACTTGGCTAAATATGTAGAATAGCTTCTCGGTAGCTGGCGGCCGAGAAAAAATCCCAACGCCACCCATCCGATCAAATTTAGATAAAGTTTGAGCAGCGGATTTTCTAAATAAACCATGATTGACTAAATATTTGCTAAACGACTTACGCAGATCCACTACTTTTGCCAAAACAGCCCACCTTTAGCCTAGCGCCGCAGTTTTTCATTGCACCGCAGCGTTCAATATTAATGCTTATTCAGTTTCGCAAATAATTTTCCACACAGGCCTTGACATCCCCAGAAGCGCGTGTCATGATTAAGTTGAGGAGAAAATCAACATAGGTGAAAACTATGGCACGGCAAGCGAAACAATCATCTCAAGTCAAAAGTTCCAGCAGCCAAGCAGCCTCCAATACTCGCACCAAATTTACCCTCTACAATTTTGCCGGAAACGCAAAGGCATTCTATCTAGTCGATCGCATTAATTTAGAAAGAACACCAGGCGATATCCCAGAAAAATCCGTCGCTCACAGCATCATCATCATCGACCGTTCCGGCTCAATGTATTATGCCTTAGAACCGCTGAAAGAAACCCTAATCAAGCTTTTGACCTTAGACGAATACAACAATTACCAGCTAATTGTCAGCCTGATTTCCTATGCTAGTAATCGGGACGTAATTTGTCATTTCCAGCGAATTCCCATTCAAGAAGTGCTGAAGTTTGACTCTCCATACATCAAAGAAATTCAAAAAATCCACACGGCTGGAGCTACCTGCATATCGCAGTCGATGCAACTCGCTAAATCTCTGGTTAAAGCGGGAGAAATGACAGCGATCAATTTGCACACAGACGGTTATGCAAATGACCCAAGTGCTAATTCTGAATCTGCAAAATTAGGGGAAATTTGTGAAGAACTCAAAGACATGGATGTGTTTGCAAATACCATATCCTATGCCTCTGCTGACTTTAAACTGCTCTCCAAAATTGCCAACACCTTATCGGGGAATTGCATTCGTGCTGGCAAAGTGAAAATGGTTTATGATGCTCTTTACGACAGCACTAAATTGTTAGGCGGTTCCGTTGCGCCACCGCTGGAAGAACCGTTAATTAAGGAATACGATTATCAAGTTTTTGTTTCCAAAAGTGGCAAGAAAATCAACGGTTCATCGAGCACGCTGAAAATCTGCGGGCTGAAAGCAGACGATCGGGGACTGTTTTACAAATATCAGAAAGTCGCCAAAGATGAGTATGACAAGCTAGATGTTCCCGTTGCTCAAACTGATGAGTCGGTGTTTGCTTTTGCGAAAGCTAACCTGGCTGACGGCAATTTAAATACAGCGAAGTACGCGCTGGCGAGCACCTTCGACGCTACTTTGACGGAAAAACACGCGAAAGCTTTGACAAACGCCCAAATAGCGGAGTTTACGGAAGATTTGGAACAGGCTGTTTTTGCGCCTGATGTGTTGCAAAATCATCAAATTGGCGATCGGGTAAAAGTCAGCGACAAAATTTCCCTGCTGGAGTTAATCGAGATATTGGAGGAAAACAGCAACAGCATCATCATCAACTTGAAACACTTGCAAGAAAATTATCAGCGAAAAGGTTTGAAGCGAATTGAAGGAAAGCGAGACGAAAACGGCAACCTTGTCAAGCCTTGGCTGAAAACTGAATTCTTAGATGGTGGCGAATACGTGCAAATGGGTTCCTTTGCCATCAATCAAAATACCGCTACCATCAATATGCTGATTACCAGAAAAGCTAAGCTGGTAAAAGTTGAGGATGAAACTTTAATCGCAGAAGTGGCGGGAATTCTAGTTACCGATCTCAATACTTTCAACAATTATACCATTGTCAGCGACGGCGAAGTTAATATCAAGTCGCTGCGAACCAAAATCAGCAGCAAACCAGTGTTTGATTTGCTCAAAAAATGCGGTGTCCTTGAAAAAGACGGTTCGCCTGTGCAAGAATTTGACTTCCGTTCAGAGTACGATATTAAGTTAGATACTTTGCCCCTCGTGCCTTTTGACGGGCGTTACGGCAGCCTTGACGGACTGTTTGAGGAACTCGCAGAAATCAAAATTCTCTCTAGCATTCTCTCGGCTCATTTGAAGGAGGAATCTGAGGCTTACACTGGGGAACAATTGGAAGAATTGAAACAGCATTATCTGTCAAAAAGCCTTTACATCAACTTTCCGACGACGACGGAATACACAGATTTAAAAAGTGCGATCGCCAACGGTTCAGTAGATTCGCGAGTCAGCTACAAAATCGACATCGGCAGCAAAAACATCCTCAACTTGGGCAAATTACACTCTGCCAACAAATTTCTCGATCGCCTTTATGAAGTTTATCACAAAAACACGGGCGAAAAGCTAGCCAAACCGACATTTGACATCACCTTAGATGAGCCTGTTGTCTTCGCCCACAAAACGCTGTCATCCCGAACAAAAATCACCAAAGTTGACGACTTGATGAAACTGATTTTCGATGAGTTTTTGGGGTTGGAGGATAACGGAATTGTTAGCGCTACTTTAGCCAAAGTGGGTGCAGATAGTTTGCTGCGCCTTTTGCAAGCGAAATGGCAAGGAGAAGATGTCAAGCGAGAGGAGTTTGTCGCTGCTTTAGCTAATGCGAATGAGCGACTGGAAGCTTATGCCGAAAAAGTGTACAGGGAAAAAGTATCACCGCTGGTTTTCTATATAGGTTCGACTGGACTTATCCCGGATGAAATGGAGGCAAAAGCGGCGACTGCTGAGGAAATTAATTCTAAATACGGCAACTTGCAATTTTCTAAAGATGAGCAAGAGGGGATGTTTTTTGAAGTGGGCGACTGCATTATTAGCGTGTATGCTAAGAATGAGTATTTCACGGTAGGAAAGTAGAAATTAGGGTGGGCTTTTGCCCACCTTGGTTAAATATGGGTGATTGAAATTAACCGCAAAGGCGCAGCCCCTAGTAACAAATCAGGTCAAAAAATATGGATACACCACCACTCCCACAACCAAAACTCGATCGCACACCGATCACTTTCGATCAATATGCAGCCTACACCCCCCAAAAGCTAGAACTGCGACATGGTTTCTATGGCTATGGAGAGCAAGACTTGACAGGTTTTTATCTTGCAGTATTGGCAAATATGGGGTTACGGGAAGCTGTTCGCCAGGTACCGCTTTCACTATGGCTAGAAGCAATTAAAGAGTTAGCTTTGCAAAATCCTAAACTCAACTTTGATACTGAAACTGGGGAAGCTATGCTTAACAGCTTGAATCGAGGATTGGAAGATTTGCAAGCAGTTGCAGAGTATTTGGAAGAACAAGGTTAATTGCGATCGGTACAAACAGCAAAAACGAAACGCTATTCGTTTATTGTATCAGGTGCGTCGCTGTAATATTATCGATATTTCTTTGGATATTTTTCATGGCGACGCACCCTAGGACTTAAAACGGGATTTCCTCATCTTCATCTTCCACAGTCTTCGCCG
The DNA here is from genome assembly GCF_036700745.1 of Microcoleus sp. S36a_B3. Taxonomy (NCBI): domain Bacteria; kingdom Bacillati; phylum Cyanobacteriota; class Cyanophyceae; order Oscillatoriales; family Microcoleaceae; genus Microcoleus; species Microcoleus sp. S36a_B3. The sequence goes on from NZ_JAUBPN010000018.1 coordinate 37,312, forward strand.
TCATCCGCCAACTGGTAATATACTCAATTTGCACATCAATTTTGTTAATCGCATCCCCTAACTGCCTTTGAATGTATTGAGTCAGCGTCACCATAAAATCTAACTCAACTCCCACAGATAGCGCAAGTTTTGCCAAGCTAGCAAAATCTACCTTCAAAATCGAGGAACTGGATAACTTAAAATGGGGAGTATTTTCCTGATTTTGCACCAACATTGCTTTTTTAATGCGCTCTTTCAAATGCTCAACTTCAGAATCCAGCAACTTCCATTCAGGCAAAATTTCTTTGTACCTTTCCCCCAATGCTGTTAAATCCTCACTCTCCGGTTCCGGCGCAATTTTCTTAGTAGATTTTCGCCGCTGCTGTAGGTTGGAATTCAAGCGCCAACTAGCAATCTCCTCAACTTCCAAAGATGGATCGGCGATGACTTCCCCTAACTGTTTTTGAATTTCTTTTGTCAGCGTCACCGGAAAATTCAACTCAATTCCCTCAGCTTGCGTTAGTTTCGCCAGCGTCATAAAATCAACTTTCATCGCTATCGAACTGGAAAGCTGAAAATAAGAACTATCTTTGAGATTTTGCGCCAGCATCCCCGCTTTAAATCGTTCCTTAACTTCAGCAATTTCTGCATCTAGGGGCTTCCAATGAGATTCTATTTCCTGATATTTTTCACCCAAGGCGGTCAAGTTTTCCGCTGCGGGTTCGGGGTAACATTGGGCAAGAATTTCTAGCAGGCGGCGATGCACTCCAGCTAAATAAACCGCGTCCATCTTGGCATATTCTAGCTGCTTCTGGGTCAGGGGACGCTTTGCCCAATCGCCGCTTTGTTCGGTTTTATCTACATAAGTAATGCCGCAAAGTGTTTCTATTAAAGTTTTGAGTTGTCGATTAGGTAAGGGCAGAATGTAAGCTGGAATCTTTCTCGCCATTTTTAATGTGCAAGTGACATTTTGAGCGTCGTCATTGCCCAGAAATCTGATGTCATAGCTCGCGTTGTGCAAGACTTTTTCAATATTTGGATTTACCATGATTTGGCTGATGAAATCTTTTGCCAATTCAGGTTTATCTAAGACATCTAGTAAAAACGTGGCATCTCCTGTCGCATCGGTGGAGTCTGCTAACACTTGAATCAGAGATAATCTGGGGTTGGATTTATAGTCAGCGATTTCTGTATCCACCCACAGGATTTTAGCTTGGGCAAATTTAGCGATGAGTGCTTTGATGTCGTTTGCTGCTGTTAAATAAGGCATTTTTACAGACTTTTGCTATTAACTTTTTGATTCTCTTATGCTATAGCAATTATCGGATCGATTGTCAACGATTCAACCGCCGGATAGGGCATTGCGGTGTCCTGGAGACACGCAAACCTCAGAAACCCGGTTTCTTCCTATATTTCTCGTTCCTGTTTGCAAAACTCGTAGAAACCGGGTTTCTAGCCTCTCGTTAAAAAAAGAATGCAGTCGATCGCACTATTGAGGATTCCCGCGAACTTCCTCTAAGAACCAGTTACCTACTTCTGTATTGTCCGTCTGGCGACTGCGGCGCAAACCTTCCTCTAATAAAGCAACTTTTAGCCCCGGCAAAACTTGAGATTCCGTCAGACGTTCGCTTCCACGGTTAGCAATTATTTTGAAAGCAATAACTTGCGCTTTTTGTACGTCTACTACCCAATACTCAGACACTCCTAATTCTTCATAAATCATTCTTTTTGTTCCCAAATCGTCAACAAGAGAACTCTCGGCAATTTCAATTGCTAAATCTGGGGAAACTGCGCTATCCAAATTCACTACAGAACTGCCGCGAGGTGCCGTTTGCACCCGGTCTCCGATGTAGTAAGAAGCATCAGGTTGAGCGCCTCTGACACCTGTTTTGGCGTAGCTACAGTTGACCAGCAGTCTCATTTTTATACCTTTAGCAATGCCAAATAAATTGATTAAGATGACGATAATTCCGTTGTCATCAGCATGATCTGGCCCGACTGCTGCCATTTCAATCCTCAACTGTCCGTTGTAATAGTAGCATTTTGCTCGATCGTACTCCGGCTGTTTAATAATTTCTATATATTCATCCCAAGTCGCTGTAACCCAGGTATCAGTTAGTAGTTTGGTTTGGAGTTGACTCATCATTACCTCACCGGAAAAAATATTTGACTTTTGAGGGAAAACTTCTGAGTAGGGGCGATCGCACTTTTAGCATTCAACAGCAGTAAGGTGCACCGCAGCGCACCCTACAAACTATTAACCTATGACTCCTCTGTCGCTTCCTCAGATGCCGATTCTTCGATCGACTCTTCACCCGAAGCCGGCACCAAAGCCACAGCTACAATTGAATCATCCTCATCCAACCGCTGCACCCGCACGCCTGTTGCAGTGCGCGATTGCGTGGAAATTGCACTCACAGCCTGACGGATAATAATACCTCGGTTGGTAATAATCATCAACTCATCATTGTCGTTGACAATTCGCAGCGCAGCCACGTAATCCTTAGCCTTTTTCGACTTGAATTTAGTAGCAGTCAATCCCTTGCCAGCGCGTCTTTGCAGGCGGAATTGAGAAACTGGAACCCGCTTGCCGTAGCCGTTGCTAGTGATTACCAACACCGAGGGAACTTCGCTGCTAACTGCGGGAATTTCTTCGGCATCTTCGCCTTCAGTTTCCTCGGCTTGCAGTTCTAATTCTTCCTCTTCAAATTCCACATCTTCAGCTTCTAATTCAGCAATTTCTGCTCCTTCAAATTCCAATTCTCCCGATTCTAACAGAGCAACTTCTGCTCCTTCAAATTCCGATTCTCCCGTTACCAATTCAGCAATTTCGGCAATAATTGAACTCGGTAAAATGTCCATGCTGATCAGCTCGTCGCCCGATCGCAATTTCATTGATTTTACACCCCGCGTCGCGCGGCCTACCGGGCGCAACTGCTCGTGATTGGTGCGGAAATGAATCGCCATACCTTGGCGCGTGCCGATGATAATGCTGTCACCAACTTTTGCTCTCCGTACCCAGCGCAGTTGGTCGCCTTCTTCCAGAGAAATCGCGATCAAACCGTTAGTGCGGATGTTGCCAAAAGCAGAAAGTGCGGTTTTCTTGATATAGCCGCCGCGAGTTAGCATCACCAAATATTCTTCGCTGGTAAATTCTGTCACTGACACCATAGAAGTGATTTTTTCTTCTATAGGAATCGGCAGCAGTTGCACCACGGGAGTGCCGCGAGCAGTCCGCGAACAGACGGGGATTTGATAAGCTTTGACAGAGTAAACTACGCCCCTGTCACTGAAGAACAAAACGCTGTCGTGATCGCAACAAGAAAGGAAATGTTCTACTCCGTCATCTTCCTTCATTTTCGCGCCTGCTTTGCCGCGAGTAGCGCGACTTTGAGCCTCGAAAGTGCTGACAGGCATCCGCTTGATGTAGCCTTGTTCTGTGATCAGAATAATTGCTTGTTCGTTAGCAATTAAATCTCTTTCATCGATTTCTCCCTCGGCGTGTTCGATGACGCTGCGTCTAGGAGTAGCGATTTTGGTTTGGATTTCGACGGCTTCAAATTCGGCGATTTCTAAGATGCGTTCCCGGCGCGCTAAAATATCTTCCAAATCTGCTATTTTAGCTCGCAGTTCTTCGTGTTCTTGCTGAATTTTTTGCGCTTCTAATGCTGTCAAACGCCGGAGCTGCATTTGCAGAATTGCGTCAGATTGCTGTTCAGAAAGACCGTAATTATCCATCAATTCTTGTTTGGCTGCTGCGGAGTCGGCAGCGGCGCGAATTAGGTGAATAATTGCATCTAAGTTGTCTAGGGCAATTAATAAGCCTTGCAGAAGGTGGTCGCGTTCTTCTGCTTTACGGAGCTCATATTGAGTCCGACGAGTAATTGTTTCAATGCGGAAGTCTAGGAAGACATTGAGGAATTGTGAGAGCGTCAGTAGTTGGGGTTCCCCATTTACTAGCGCTAACATATTGGCTCCAAAGTTTGATTGGAGCGGTGTTTGTTTGTAGAGGTTATTGAGGACGACGCGGGGATAGGCATCGCGTTTGAGTTCGATCACGATCCGCATTCCGTCTCTGTCGCTTTCGTCGCGAATGTCGGAAATTCCGTCTAATCTTTTGTCGTTTACCAGTTCGGCAATTTTCTCGATTAGCGCTGCCTTATTTGTTTGGTAAGGCAATTCGGTGATAATAATTGCTTCTTTGTCTGGGCGGCCGACGTGTTCGATGGTTTCAATGTTGGCAACTCCGCGCATGGTAATCGAACCGCGCCCGGTGGTGTAAGCATCGCGAATGCCGCCTCTGCCGAGAATTTGCCCTCCGGTGGGAAAGTCCGGGCCAGGAATGTACTGCATCAATTCCAGGTCGGTAATTCCTGGATTGTGGATTAGCGCTATTAAACCGTCAATTATTTCGCCTAAGTTGTGCGGCGGAATGTTGGTGGCCATCCCGACGGCAATCCCGGAGGAACCGTTGAGCAAAATTTGGGGGATGCGTGCGGGGAGCACGAGGGGTTCTTGTTGGGAACCGTCGAAGTTGTCGCCGAAATCTACTGTTTCCGAGTCGATGTCGCGCAGCATGGAGTCGCTAGTCAGGGCTGTGAGGCGACATTCGGTGTACCGCATGGCAGCGGGCGGGTCGTTGTCAACGGAGCCGAAGTTGCCGTGGCCGTTGATCAGGCGTTCCCGCATGGAAAAATCCTGAGCCATCCGCACCAGGGCGTCGTAAACCGCTGTATCTCCGTGGGGGTGATACTTACCGAGCACCTCCCCGACGACGCGGGCGCATTTGCGGAATGGTCGATCGGGAGTCAAGCCCAATTCGTTCATGGCGTAGAGAATGCGTCGGTGAACGGGCTTGAGACCGTCCCTCGCATCTGGTAGCGCCCGACCGACTATTACGCTCATGGCGTATTCCAAGTACGATCGGGACATCTCACCACCCAGATCCGTCGGGATTATCCGCGACTCAGAGATACTCATAGGTTGAAAAACTCCGTTAAAACTTTAAATTTGACCGCTATAAATCTCAAAAATGCGATAAAATCGATTTGGATTCAGTAGAGCTGCCAAATATTGCAAATTACTCCTAAAATTATATCACAATTTGCCTTTGACTTTAGGGGCAAGTTGCCAGAAAAATTAAGGGACGAAACGAGGGAAATTCGTAAGTTGGTAGTTGGTGATTTAGTCATCAATTTGCCGGAGCTAGAAAGGGTTTTTGAGGCGGTCGGTTTTCATGTTTTGGTGAGTTTTTTTGAGTGCTATCTAAAAAATTAAAAGGGAGCATCGATCGCGCCATTTTTAATGCGTGCTATCGAGAGTTGGCAGGGGGTTAGATCTGGAAGCGAGTTCTCAACAGCGCGCATTAAGAAAAAATGCCTTTTACAAAGCCCCAGATGATCTCAATTAAAATGGTTGCCCGGACGCAATTCTAATTTCATAAAGCCGAATGTCGAATTAAATCAAAATGAAAATCTAAGATATAAAAAATTAACTCTAAAATCTACTGATGCTACCCGTCATCTACTCCCCTGATTTTTTGCTGCACAAGACTGGAATGCTTCACCCAGAGCGACCAGAACGTTTAACGGCGATCGTCAATGCTCTGAAAGCTGCCCCTTGGGCCGACCGCCTTGACTGGCAACTGCCCGCGCCAGTGGCGCAGCGCCAAACAGAATTGTTCTCGGCGCTAAAAAAAGTTCACGCGCCAAGATACATCAAAGAAGTCGAACATTTGTCTCTTCAAGGAGGCGGCTACCTCGACGGCGATACGCCGATTTCTGCTGAAAGTTACGATGTAGCGCTGCTGGCGGCGAGTGCTTGGCTCGATGGGGTCGATCGAGTCTTGGCAGGAAACGCACCAGCTTTCGTGCTGGCCAGGCCGCCGGGACACCATGCCGAAAACAATCGCGCGATGGGTTTTTGTTTGTTTTCCAATGCTGCAATCGCAGCGAAGTACGCCTTGGAACAGCCGGGAGTTAACCGCGTCGGCATCCTCGACTGGGACGTGCACCACGGTAACGGCACTCAATCCGTGGTGGAAAACTGCCGGAAAATTGCCTACTGTTCCCTGCACCAATCTCCCTGCTATCCGGGAACTGGAGATGCCGACGAGCGCGGCAGCTACGACAACGTGCTGAACATTCCGCTGTATCCCGGCAGCGGTATAGCTGAATATCGGAGCGCTTTTGAATCTCTTGTGGTGCCGTTTTTGTCAAATTTTCAACCAGATTTGTTGATTGTCAGCGCCGGTTACGATGCTATTGTCTCGGATCCGCTGGCAAGTATGAATCTGGCCCCGTCAGATTTCGGTACTTTTACCGGATATTGCTTGCAAATCACCAGCCGCCTCGTCTTTGGTTTGGAGGGAGGTTACGCGCTCAAAGAATTGGCCGAGTCGGTGGTGGCGACTATTGACCGATGCCTCAATTAAATGCAAAATTGACAGAGGCGAAAATGATGTTGAAAACGGATTAGTAAGGGATTGAGAGCAATGGCGATCGGCGGAGTTTTGTCGATCGCCCGATCGGCCCTCTTCCTTCTTCCTTCTTCCTTCTTCCTTCAACATCAGTGACTGGGATCACAAATTAAAAAGATCCGAGTCACATGGTTTCAAAGTCTAGGTCACAGATTTGTAGCCCAAAAATCACACGGTGTCAATGTTTTCGATCGCCCAAATAGACCCTTGTACAAAGCATAATAGATATATCAGGAGCCTGTGAAAATTTTATTTATCTCAATCAATTAAGAGGTTTATCATGTCAGTTACCCAAATGACACTCGAAGAATTATTTGGTCAAGTCATGTTCTCCAGCGTCGTGACTCGCCACGACCGGAGACAGCTCAGATCCGCACTCTTAGAAAGAACGCTGAATGAAGATGAGTATGCCATCATCAACCGACTGCTGTACAACGTGCGCCGCGGTTGGGTAAAAATTATCGATTAAAGACACCGCAGTCAACTCTCGTTTGGGAGTTAATACTACTTTCAATTTCGATTGGGGCATTGAAGATTAAAGAATTGGGAATCACCGATCCCTATCGGAGTTTATATCGGGGGCTTAGTCATTATTTGCATTGTTTGGGTAAGTGGTTAAAAGTAGAACTTGCCACCTGCAGAAGTTTTGGTTTTTTAATACTGCGATAGACAGTTTGATGTGTTTGAGAGCGGTGTTAATGATTCAAATCGCGATCGACATCAACCTAGAGGTAGAGATAATTATATAAGAACAGGCTTCGGGTGCATCTCTACTAATTAGACCTCTTGCCAAAAAAATCTATGTTACAATTAAAGGCTTTGAATTTGAGACATGAGAGCTAACTCATAATTGTAAAGTGCTGACAACAAATTACAACGGAGATCATAACGGCGGCGACGGTTTCGATAGCGACTTGACAAAATCTTGAAAACTTTGAGACTCCTATTAACATTTTCCATTACTATTCGCTTCTGGGCTAAGGCTCGATTGTAGTCTTTTTCTAAAAGAGAAAGCTTCCCATTTTTTGGTTTCTTTTTAGGAGTATAACTATGAGAGTGATAATCTTTTATCCCTTGATAGCCACTATCTTGTAAACTATCTATCTCAGAATGGAAATGAACATTGTTTTTTTGAACAAGCTGAAATCGTGGCAATAGTCCAAAATTTAGGCAAATAATCTGTGCCGGTTTCTTGATTAATGACCACTTGCATTTTTAGGGTGTGGTATTTTTTCTTACCTGAGTGATATTTTTTTTTGACGTTCTATAGCTGTTTCTGTGACATCCATTACCACAGCTTTGCTGATGCCCACAACCTTAGAACAATGCTTTTTTCCCAGGAATACCAAACTTTCCCGTTTTCATTAAAGTTGATTCAATATTAGTGACAATTCGGCAAATCGTTGATTCAGATACCCCCCAATTTGTTCCTATATCCCACATTCTGCACTTCAATAGCACTACCAAATATAGTATAGTGCTACCAGAGCTGACTAAGTAAAAAATACTTAGACAGTTGAGGCAAAAAAAGTGAGACAATCAAAAAAACGTCAAAAATATTATCTAGCTAAAAAAATGCCCCCTACTTCAGAAATAAAAATCAAAAATATCGATCACTGAGGAATAGTAGCTGAACTAATTGATGAGATAGGAAGATTTGAAATAATCAACGATAAATTAGTAATAGATGTTCGGAAACAAATCAGCGGGAATATTAGCGAAAGCTATTTTAAATCAATGGATTAGGGTTTGTATCAAGACCATTATATTTACTCAGTCAATTTTTTGAAGACAAAGGAATCGAAACCTTGTTAGGTGCAGGAATAAAAGCGGATTATATAAATGACGATAAAATTGGAAGAGTCATGGATAAATTATATAAATATGGATTGAAAAAGCTATTTATGGAAATCGTATTATCCGTAATAAAAAAGTTTCAAGTATAACCAAAATATGCTCATTTAGATGCTACATTATTAATGTAAATGAAAGCATCCATTGGTTTGTATTCTCGTTAGCTGTGTTGAGCGATCGCCAACTGCCTAATCATGCAATTAGCCCGATCGCAGGCTGGTATAGTTTTTGCGTCAAGCAGGCACAAGTGATTCAGACGGAGAATTGTTTCACTTCCCGCACTTCCCGCACTTCTCGCACTTCCCGCACTTCCCGCACTTCCCGCACTTCTCGCACTTCTCGCACTTCCCGCGCTACCTGTATCTGACTATCTTCGTCTGCAACCAAAATGCTCCTACTGCGATCCTGACCGATTTTTCTCCCCCTGCTTCTTTGGTAAGTATGTGCGTTAGGAGTTGACAATAATCTTAAATACTGTTAAATATTCTCAATTAGACTTCACGAATTTTCAGAAATGTCAAGCCCTAACTCACACATTATCATAACTTATACTTATCATTTACTAGGTTATATTTTATAAAACTTATAAATAGATTTCTAAAAATCTTGAGAATGCTGAAAAATGTTGGTATATTGGCCTATGGAATCTTGTATTTAAAGAGTTGTGGAAGCTGGCCCTGTCAGAATCCGAACATTGACAGCGCCCATGCGATCGAGGTAGATCCCAGCCCGAGGAAATGCTGATTTATGGCATCTGCTCGCTAGATCGAAACAAAATAAATGCAAAAGAATAGTAAGAGTGTTAAAAAAAGTGACAGTCTTCTTATAAGATTTGTAGGTTCATCATTGATAGCAAGCTCAACCCGCAGTTGGTAGCTTGTTTCCGGTGATGTCGGGGAGCCAGCCAGGATGTCACCAACCCATCCATAAAGGAGATCGATCGGGCATGAGTTTTTCAAATATTTCGGCGACGCAAAGACAACAACAAGAAGAAGCTTTCAAAAAAGTCCTGGCGATCGGTTTGTTAGCCTCAACCTTACTGCACGGCGTGGCGCTGCCCTTACTTCTGGCGTTGGTCAAACCTGCTGAATTTGCAGAGGATGCCATTGAAATTGTTGTGCTTGATGAGCCTAAAGTAGAGGAAACCAAGCCAGAGCCGGTTATTCCAGAAAAGATATCTCCCCCACCTGAGACGTTCAAACCAGAACCGCCACCAGAGCCAACTCAGCCAGAAAAGCCACCGGTAGCGGCAACGCCCCCACCGATTCCAGAGGAACCCCCGGTAGCAGCAACGCCCCCGCCGATTCCAGAGGAACCCCCGGTAGCAGCAACGCCCCCGCCAGAGATTAAGAAAGAGTTGCCTTTAACGGAAACTTTGCCGCCACCACCTCCTCTGGAGCCTTCCCCCCCGCCTCAACAGGATTTCAATCCCCCAGAAACTGCCAAAACCCCGATCGCCAACGAATCAAACTATCCGTTACCCGATCCTCCAAAAATCGATCGCCCCAGCACAACGGCGAGCCAGGAACCCCCTCAGAGCGAACCACCTGTTACCGCTTCCCGCCCCAAAGGCGCTGGAAGTTCGACAGACGTTACAAAAGATGCTGAAAATCCCAACTCCTCCGACAGCCCTGAAAAAAATAAGCCGCTCTCGCCATCTGCTTCGGCGGGTAGCGAGGGGCCTTCCGATGAGCCATTTGCGGCCGGTTCCGGGCGAGATCCCGTGCGCCAAACAGGCTCGCCAGTCACAGCTACTAAGCCAGGAGGCGGCAGCAATTCTGGAAATGCGATCGGAGGTGTAGGAAACCTCCCCTCCTCTGGTAGCCCGGTCGGAAGTGCATCGAACTCATCACCCGGTGGAGGTGAAAATGGCGGCGGGGGTTCATCAGGGCCATTTGGTAGCGGTTCGGGGCCAGTGCCAAAACCGACAAATCCAGGAAGAGGGGGGAGTCCTTCGGGCTCTTCCGGCCGGCTTCCCGACTCTTGCATTAGCTGCGGTAGACCTGAATATCCGAGCGCAGCCAGAGAAGAAGGGCGGCAAGGCGAAGTGGAAGTCGTGTTTGACATTGACCCCAACGGTAAGCCATTCAACATCAAGATCTCGACTCCTAGCAAATACAACGACTTGAATCGCGCAGTGATTAAAGCAGTAGAAAAATGGAAACTTGCCTCATCAGAGAATGGCATTAAAGGAGAAAGAGCATCCATTACCTTCCAGCTCGATGAGTAGGGATTTTTTTGAAACTCTAGCAATTTGGCTGGGAATTCTATAGCACCGTCCAAGGAATAGCAAAGTTAAAACTTGAATTTTTTGTTAATTATGAATTTGGGAATGTCGTCAGCAATATTAAGTAAACTTCAGCGAGTTGGACTCACTCTATTACTTGGTTCCAACTTGGGAATGGCTGTGTTGTTTGTCAACCCTGACAGCGCAATGGCAGGAGTAATTACTCTACCCGATGGCGGGCGTTGCGAGGGAGAATTGAGTGAGGGAAAACTTAGCGGCCCCGCTATGTGCGAATATGCCAGCGGCGATCGCTACGAAGGCTCTTTTCTCAACGGCCAACCTCACGGCCAAGGCATCTATACCTTTAAAGAAGAAGGTAAATACCAAGGAGAATTTGCCTTGGGTGAATTCAACGGTCAAGGTGTCCGCGAATTTGCTAACGGCAACCGCTACGAAGGCACTTTTAAAAACGGCGAATTCGACGGTACTGGTATTTTTACTTCAGCTAGCGGGGTTCGCTACGAAGGCTCTTTTACGAGTGGTTCCCCCAGCGGCCGGGGGGCTTTTACATTCAGTGATGGCACTCGTTGCGAAGGAGATATTAAAGAAGGCAAAGTTAACGGTAAAGGAGTCTGTCAATATGCTAATAAGAACCGCTACGAAGGAGAGTTGCTGAGTAACTTGCCTCACGGACAGGGAACCTATACTTTTGCTGAAGGAGGTAGTTATCAGGGGCAGTTTAGTGAAGGGCAATTTGATGGCAAAGGGGTTCGCGAATATCCGAACGGCAACCGCTATGAAGGAGAGTTTGTCAAGGGCAACACTCAAGGTCAGGGGTTGTTAACTTTTAAAGAAGGGGGACGTTATCAAGGCCCGTTCGAGAATGGAGAATTTAATGGTGAGGGTGTCCGCGAGTTTGCTAATGGCAATAGCTATAAAGGCACTTTTGTCAAGGGTAAGATGAGCGGGAAAGGAGTTTATATTTTTGCCAATGGCGATCGCTGCGAAGGCGAATTTCGCGAGGGTCAGTTCAACGGCAAAGGTATCTGTATTTACGCCAATGGCGATCGCTATCAAGGTGAATTCCTCAACGGGCAGAAACACGGTCAAGGTTCCTACATTTATACAGATGGAACTAAGCTAGAAGGAAATTGGCAACAGGGGCAGCTTCAAAAATAACTCTTTGATATACTCACCGTCTTTTCAGATGGGGTGATTCTTGACGTTTAATAAAAAGATGTACGTAGCACAATTAAACCTATCTATCAGTGATATTACTGGCATTGTTCAGACTATTGCAGTAGTTGTATCACTGATTTATTTGGCAATTCAAGTTAAAGAAAGTACAAAAGCAACCAAGGGTGCAACCTATCAATCAATTATTAGCGCTTGTGCAGAGCTTGAGTCACGTATAAGCCAGGATGATGAAGTGGCGCGGATATACAAGTTAGGCCTAACAAATCTGGAAAAATTAAATGAGAATGAATTCACCCGGTTTAACGAGCTTATTTGTAGTTTTTTTAATCTGTATGAAAATTTGTATTATCAATATAAAAATAAGTTGTTAGAAGAAGAATTATGGGCTGGTTGGTGCCTAAATATGCGGAATGACTTACAACAAAAAGGGGCAGCAGCTTGGTGGAACTCAAAAAGTCATCTTTACAGTAAAAGCTTCCGTGAATATGTTAATTCAGGAAAATGTCCTAGAAATTAATTTTGCTTAAGGGCATAATTTATCAACTGATATCAATATAATATAGCGGTTCTCACCAACATGAGGTACACTTTATTCTTCTGTGAATGCCAGGATTTTCGAGGCTTTTTCTGTACCCCACCTACCTGAAAAAGGCTATAGTATGTTTCAAAAACTAAAAAAACAATGCCGGCGGATTTTCTCCTTATTAATGAGTTTTATTTTAGTTCTGCTCCTCAATAATGGGGTTCAATCCGCGCCTCAAACAGGCACTCAAATTCTTTGGGATACCTATGGAATTCCACACATTTACGGAGAGAATACTAAAAGCCTTTTCTACGCTTTTGGCTGGGCGCAGATGCAAAGTCACGGTAATCTGATTTTGCGTCTTTACGGGCAAGCTCGCGGGCAAGCTGCGGAGTTTTGGGGCGAAGATTATCTGGAATCCGATCGCTGGGTGCAAACTATGGGAATTCCTAATCGTGCAAACGCTTGGTATGAATCACAAACTCCGATTTTTCGCAACTATCTCGATGCTTTTGTTGGCGGAATGAATGCCTATGCAAAAGAACACCCAGAGGCGCTCACGGAAGAATTAAAGGTAGCATTGCCCCTCAAACCGGCAGATGTATTGGCACACGAGCAGCGTGTCATCAATTTTACTTTTGTAGTCGATCCAGAGCGCGTTGAAAATCTCACTGAAAATCACACCCCCAAAGGCTCTAATGGTTGGGCGATCGCTCCTTCCCATTCTCAAAGCGGCAATGCCATGCTATTGGCAAATCCTCACCTTCCTTGGTCGGATTTATATTTATGGTACGAAGCGCAACTGGTTGGCCCAGAAATTAACGCTTACGGAGCGACTCTCGTCGGATTTCCTGTATTAACGATCGCCTTTAACGACAACTTGGGATGGACTCATACTGTCAACACTCACGATGGCTGGGATGCCTACGAATTGCCCCTCGCTAACGATGGCTATCGCTTCGATGGCGAAGTCCGAAAATTTGACAGGGAAGAGAAGGTTTTAAAAGTCAAAGAAAAGAATGGGAATTTGCGATCGGAATCTCTAGTAGTGCGGCGTTCTGTTCACGGGCCGATTCTCACAGAAAAACAGGGCAAAGCGATCGCCCTGCGCGTTGTCGGACTCGAACAGTCCGGTGCTTTAGAGGAGTGGTGGGATATGGCACGAGCCCGGAATTTCAATGAATTTGAGGCTGTTTTAAAGCGCTTGGAAATTCCCATGTTTACCGTCATGTATGCCGATCGTGAGGGGCATATCATGCACTTGTTTAACGGTCAAGTCCCCATTCGCAAAAACGGAGATTTTAAATACTGGTCAGGCACGATCCCAGGCAATACGTCAGAGACTTTGTGGAGCAAAAATCATCCCTATGCGGATTTGCCGCGCGTTGTCGATCCGCCCAGCGGTTGGTTGCAAAATACCAACGATCCTCCTTGGACGACGACCTTTCCCAGCCCGATCGCACCGGATAAATATCCCGCCTACATGGCACCGCGCGGCCCGATGGATTTGCGATCGCAGCGATCGGCAAAAATGCTCTTAGAAGATCAAAAAATCTCTTTCGATGAATTGATGCAATACAAACATTCCACTCAGGTAGAACTCGCCGATCGCCTCCTCGATGATTTAATTCCCGTCGCACGGCAAGGCAGTGCTCAAGCGCGCCGCGCTGCGGAAGTTCTCGCGACTTGGGATCGCAAAGTCGATGCTGACAGTCGCGGTGCGGTGCTGTTTGCCTTTTGGAAAAAAGCGATGGATGCCGATAAGTTATTCGCTAAACCTTGGAGCGAAGATGCGCCGCTAACGACGCCAGACGGGTTGGCAAATCCTGCGGAGGCGGTGCGGGTGCTGGAAGCGACAGCAACCAAAGTTGAGGCAACTTATGGCGCTTTAGATGTGGCATGGGGGGAAGTCTTCCGATTGCCTGGGGAGGCTAATTTGCCTGCAAATGGAGCTGACGGTGCTTTGGGTGTATTTCGCTCAGTATGGTTCGCTCCAGGGAAAGACAATCGCTTTCAAGCGGTTGCGGGCGATTCTTTTGTGGCTGCGATTGAGTTCTCGAATCCGGTCAAAGCGATGGCGCTAAACAGTTACGGCAACGCCACTCAACCTGGTTCGCCCCACGCCGGCGATCAGTTGCAGCTCTTTGCTCGCAAGGAATTGCGCCCTGTATGGCGATCGCGATCGGAAATTGAAGCTCACCTGAGTTCGCGCCAGAAACTATAGGAGAAGGCAGAAGGAAGAAGGAAGAAGGAAGAGGGAAGAAGGAAGAGGGAAGAGGGAAGAAGGAAGAAGTTAAAAGACCTCTTTCCGTTTCCCGTTTAGGGATCGCGCAGCAGTCGGCAAGCATACCCACCGACTGCTACGAGCAATAAGCCCAGCGCGGAGATAGCGTATAACAAAGCCATCCCAGCACCGGCACCTGTCCCCAGAATTGGGCCGAAAATAGCTGCTAAAAAACCTCCTGGTTGCATGGCGGGTTCAAAGACGCGATCGGCAAGTGGGCCTGCGATCAATAAACCGATCGCTGAGGCCAATTGCACGATGACTGCTCTGGTAGCAAAAACACGCCCCTGTACCTCTGGTGCAACTTCCGCCAGCCAAATCGCCTCGTTGGAACTGCCGAGGATGGGGAAATTGAAAGACGAACAAAATTGAGCGGGAATCCAGATAGAAAGCGCCTGACCGAAACCAAAGACTATTTTACTCAGACCCGCGCCTGCCATGCCCAGCAGAAAGCCTCGGATTCGGCGTTTGGGGCCGCCCCAAATACTGACTAATAATGCTCCTAAAACGCCACCTGCGCCGGCGGCGGAAAGGATAGTACCGAGGATTCTCGTATTATTGCCGGTGCGTGCCAGAATCATCGGTGAGTAGAGGGCCGCGCCGATGTCGTGAGCGAACCAGAATAGCGAAACCAACACCAGCAAGGCAAGCAGGCTGGGACGATGGACGATGTAGCGGAATCCGAAGCTGAGTTCTTGCCAAAAGTGGTGGCGAGTCGGCTGGGGATTGGAGGCGATATTGCTCCGCAATGCTGGCGCGATCGCGGGCTGGGGTATTTTGACAGATACTAGGGTGGCGATCGCGATTGTAAAAGTTGCCAGGTCGATCGTAAAAATCCCGCCGGGCCCAATCGCAGAATAGAGAATCCCCGCCAGCGTCGGAGCAATAATACTGGCCCCGTAATTTGCCAAAAAACTTAAACTGCTAGCGCGGCTGTAATGCTTTTCTGGCATCATTGTGGCGATCGCTGCTGAGTAAGCTAACTGCTGAATTTGGTCAAAAATTCCGTTAATCGCAGCCGCTATATATATATGCCATATTTGCAGGTTGTGGCTGATATAAAGTAATAGGATAGTGAGCGTTAACAAAGCTGAAACCGCATCACCGATCGCCATTAAAAATTTTCGATTCCAGCGATCGACGAGAATGCCAGCAACCGGAGCGAGCAAAATGCGTGGCAATTGAGTAAAAAACATCAACAAAGCCAAAGCCGTCGCTTGACTGGTGGACTCCCAAATCCAAATAGTCAGCGCAAACGCGGACATAGCGCTGCCAATCATCGAAGCAGTTTGTCCGAGCCAGAGTTGAATAAATTTTTGCATTAAATAGGCGATTGATAGGATTGAAAATTCAAAGGATAGGGGTTTTTAGGCAGGAGAATGACACCCGCATAAAAGCGCACATCGCCCTCATTAAAACCAAGGCCATTGCTGGCTAAGTGGAGATAATTCTTCATATTGCTGTCTCGCCTCGTTGCGGTAAAATTTCGCCAAATGCCGCTGCCGCCACATCATTGCGCCCGTCATAAACAGTACGATGGGTGCTAATCCTGCGATCGCATTTACCAGCCGCAAGTAAATTCCGCCATAGCTGCCAATATGTAGCGGATAAAGCGAGTTGAGAATTCGATTTGCGACAGAAGCCGAATTTACACTGTCAGCCTGCAATATTTCGCCACTGTATTGGTCGATAGAAATCGTGCTAATCCCGTTTGGGTGCGGGTCATTAGGAAATTTTTTCCTTACTTTAAAAGTTGCTTCAGGTGTCAAAGGCAAAGAAATAAAAGTGGTTTTAGCTTCCGGCCAAACAATACTCACTTGCTGTAATATTTCATCAAGGCTTTGCCTCGAACTGCTAGAGTGGGGATGAGAAGTCAATGCTGGCTGGGGCTTTTCATTGGTTAGCCAATACAGAGTAGATTCAACCGGCACGTAAAAAATTATCGCTGTCCCTGTAGCGGAAATGAGTATGAGAAAAGCGACCGATACAATGCCAGAAACGTTATGTAAATCAAATACAGTCCGCTGCCAGTGAGCTTTCCAATTAATAGAAAATCCGCGAGCCAAATTGCGCCAACCAGTCCACAATACCAAACCCGTAAAAGTTAGTCCTAGCATTACTAAACCGCAAATACCCACAACAAAATGACCGAATTCTCCTCCAGCTAATTCCGCGTGTAACGTAAAAATAAAACCTGTAAAAGTTTCTTTCCAAAGGCGCGCACCCTTAATTTCTCCGCTGTAAGGATTCACATAAACGCTAACTACTTCCTCACTCTTGGACTGCATCGAAACTTGGCAAACTTCCTTGGCTTCTCGCGGCAGCAAGATACTAAGAGCTTGATTTTGCGGATAAGCTTTTTCGACAACTTGCAGGACCTTTTCCAGCGGTATCCGTTCGGCTTGAGGAATTACTTGCAGGAGTTGGGGATTGAATAACCGCTCGATTTCTGGACTAAAAACCAGCAAGCTACCCGTTAAAGCAATTACTGCTAAAAATATTCCTACCACCAATCCCAAATACAAGTGCAGTTTGAATGCGAGTTTGCGGAAATTCATCTCGAAATTTTCCTCGAAGCCGTTAACTGTTCTCATTAAGGTAAAACCCATAGTCCGACAGGGAATGAATTCCCTGTCTCAAAGCTAAAGTCCTCTTAAGAGGACTGAGAAAAACACTTTTCAACTCCTTAGTCCTCTTGAGAGGACTTTAGCTATTAGACAGGGGTTTCAACCCCTGGCGGACTAGCGGGTGGGCGCGAGGACTAGCGGACTAACAGCTTAAATTGACACCAATGGGTTCTTGGAGTGTCCCTACAGGAGATATTGAATCTACCTCATAAACCTGCAATCTGTAATTACCAGTTAAGGCGGTAATTAACACTGAGAGTCAAACCTCTCCCTGCATAATTAACGCTGTCCGATCCAAATCCAGCGGAGTATTGGGATATCACGGGAAAATATTGATTATTCAATAAATTCTCGACTTTGACTTGTAGCAGCCCCGATCCAATTTTAACCGCGCTGACGTAATCCAGTGTGAGATAGCTGCTAATCGGCCCACCATCCGAGCCGTCTTTGAAGGCTTGATCGCGATTTCCAGAATATAATAACTGTAACCGATTGTTCCATCCCGGCAAAGTTTCGTTTTGAACATAAGCTGTTAGCTTGAGCGGTGGAATTCGGCTGCTATCGAGGGCGAGGTAACGCTTTTCTTCCTCATATTCGCCTTGAATATAAGTAGCAGTCCCGCCGATCGACCATTCTCGTGCAGGTTGCCAATCCACAGTCCCTTCTAAGCCGTAAATACGTTCTGGGGCGCGCTTTAGTTCCAGGCGGCCTGTGTTGCCAACTGGTTCAAAACGTACTCCTAGATCGGAGGTATTGTAAAAAGCGGCAAGCGACATTTGCACGGATTGCCAGCCTCCTCGAATGCCAATTTCGTAGTTGTTGACTTTTTGCGGTTGAGTTACTTCTAACGAAGACTCAATTCCGACAAAATCGTCGGGGGGTTGGCGGAGGATGCGGCCGAAATCTGGAACTGAGAAACCTTGAGAAAAGTTGCCAAATACGTTAAAGTTGTCGGTAATTTTATAGACCGCCCCTGTATTAAATAGGGTGGCGTTAAATTTGCGATCGCCTCCTTCGATCTGGCGCTCATTAAAAGTGGTATAATCATTGACGTTTAACCCGAGGCGTTCGTGACGTATCCCACCACTTAAAATGACGATATCGTCAATATTCCATTCCATTTGACCGAAAAAGCCAAGGCTGTTGTAAGTGTAAGGAGGAACGAAAGGACGCTCGGAGATTTTCCGGTAAACCCGGCCGCCACTTGTGTCAAATCTCTCCGGCTCGTACAGGTCGAAACGCTGTCTGCTATCTTCAGTAACATAGTCAGAACCCCAAGTTAATCGCAGATTTTCGGCACGGGATAAAGGAGTGGTAATCGCCAATCTACCTCCTATCTGTTCGTTCTCGCCTCGCGATCGAGCAACGCCGACAAACGGACCAAAGAAATCGGATGTGCGAAAATCAGAGGGAACACTTACATTGGAATTAGTTCGATAGTAGATTTGACTTTGAAGGCTGCTGCCAAAAAGGTTTTGGTTGGTGTAACTTAGGTTGAGCTGTGTACTTTTATTTCCCGGTGTTTCCCCGTCGATATCCAAATTTCCGGTGCGGATGGCGCGGGCTTTTTGCCGTCCTTCCCGATCGTCAATGCTAAAGTCTGGGATCACATTGGGATCTTGGGTTTCCCGATAGTGATTGACAGTTAGTTGCAGCCGCTGTTGGCTGTCCAAATCTACCCCGACTTTGCCCATCACGTTGAAGAGGGTGCTGCTATCTCCGCCGAGTTCAAAAAAGGGAATACGATCGCCTTTGGCATCGTAAAAAGCTCCACTTCTGGCGATCGAGACAGTGCCGGTGAAATCGAAATTGCCACTTCGACCAGAAATCGTCTGCTGAGCGTTAAAGCTTAGAGCATCTTCTGTATTTGTTAAAGCGCTACCGACACCCACTTCAGTAACAGCAGTTAGCCTTTCCTCAGTTGGCCGGCGAGTAATAATATTAATCACGCCACCCGTAGCCTGAGCACCGTAGATTGCGGTAGACCCCCGCACTACTTCAATGCGTTCGATCGCACTGGGATCGATGTTTCTAAATTCTCTGCCAAAAGATTGAAGATTGGTTGTTTGCGGCACGCCGTCAATCAGAACGGAAACGTCGCGCCCCCGCAAAGTTTGTCCATAAGTGCTAGTTTGTTGAGTCGGAGGCGCGAAACCGGGAACCTGATTTGCCAGAGCTTCCCCGATATTTCTCGATTGCCCTACCTGCTGCTGAAGTTCTTCTGAGTCTACCACTGTTATAGAGCGCGGCACGTTCGTCACTCTTTCTGCGGTTCGCGTTGCAGTGACGACGATTTCAATCGCGTCTCTCCCTACCTGTGGCGTTATAGCGGGTGGCTGTGTCGGTGTTCCTGGTGGCTGCGCTGTCGGTGGCAAGGGTTCTCCGGGCATTCCTGGTGGCTGCGCTGTCGGTGGAAAGGATTCTCCGGGCGTTCCTGGCGGCTGCGCTGTCGGTGGAAAGGATTCTCCGGGCGTTCCTGGCGGCTGCGCTGTTGGTGGTAAAGGTTCTGCGGGTATCTCTACTGGCTGCCCTGTCGGTGGTAAGGGTGCTGCGGGTGTCCCTGGCCGCTGTGTTGTAGGAGCCGGTGCAGGCGGGCGAGCAGTCATCTCCGAGCTGGGTTTTAAGCCCAGAATCAGACCCGCAGCATTAGGAATCACCCGTGCCACTGGTTGACCCCTCTCGCCAATCACTTTGATGCGGATGCTGTTGTTATCTAAAGGAGTAACGGTGACAGAAGCAATTCCGGCAGCCGGTTTGTCTTGACGAAACTCATTTCCCCCCGATAATCGCAGTTGAGCGGTGATGACATCAACTTGTAAAGTTTCGCCAAAGCTGGTGCTGAAGACTTGCAGGGGTCTTCCATCTTCAGTGTCTAGGATGATTTCGATGCCTTCTGACGTGGGGTTGAGGCGAACTGCCGTCACCTGCGCGATGGTGGAAGCGCACGCCGACTGAGCGATTAACGCTGGCACGACTCCTGCCAGCCCGAGGCTGCTTAATAATTTCTGCGATCTGTTCATTACTCTTTAATCAACAATTAATGGAACTTCGGATATGTGGTTGGCGTTGCTTGCACAACATGATTTGTGTCTTCTGTGCCTCTCGAAACTGACCTGCGGAAGATCCGGCCCAATTGTCGGGCGCAGTTTGAGCCGATTCTCCCGTCGCTAGCGGCCTTTGTCTGGGAATACAGCAGGTGCGTGAGGGCAAACGCCTCAGTCCGGTGGCGCTCTGGACGATCGCCCACGGTGGGCATTTTCCTCGCTTAAAGGAAGTAGTCGCTGGGCGCTTAATGAGAAAGTGCCTTAATTAGATAACGGAGCACTTGCATCTGTCAAGAGTTAACTAATAAAAATTTATTGCATTTCAAGATAGGGGGTCTCACCCCTCTATCTAGTTGGACACCACTTGCCTATTATGGTTGCTTGTCAGGGCCAGACAAACGACCGCCTAAAATGCTATGGCAAGAGTTAGAAAAATTGTCATATAGGAAATGAGAGGAGTTAAGAAAATATCTCAACTACTCTTGACAATAGATATCATCTAGCTTACTATGCTAAAAGTCGATAGCCGTAAAGCCTCTGAAGCCGATCTCGAAGCTGGCTCGGACTGAAAATCGCCCCGGAGCCATTGCCGAACAGCGCGATCGACCACAAAACGTTAAAAGAAGCGCTCATACCCGAATTGAAGACTCAAACGCGCTGATGAGAGACTCGTAACGCCGGACAACTGTTCACAGAAAGTCTATGTGGAAAGAATTTGGCGGAACTGGTTGGCGTACTGCAAACAAGATTTATTAGGTAAAAAGAATCGATGAGTGACGCAAGCATTAAGGGAAACCAACTCACCGAAAGTTGTACAAATTTAGTAGAACTCCTACAAAACAGAGCGTTACACCAACCAGAGCAGAAATATACGTTTCTGTTAGACGGAAAAACTGAAACCGCCAGTTTGACTTATCGAGAGTTAGATGCGATCGCCCGATCGCAGGCCGTGCGACTTCAGACATTGGGGCTCAGTGGCGAACGAGCCTTACTGCTTTTCCCGCCAGGATTGGACTATCTCGCCGCCTTTTTTGGATGCTTGTACGCCAAAGTGATCGCGGTTCCCCTCTATCCGCCGAAGCTGAAGCGGAATTTAGGGAAAATTAGTGCGATCGCCAAAGACGCAGGAGCAACAGTTGCGATCGCTCCCACACGACACCTGGAAAATTTAGAGCAACTGTGCGAGCAAGCCCCGGAACTTAAAGCGATACACTGGCTGAGTGCAGAGGTGCTTTGCGATGACGGCGAAAAATGGCAGCAGCCACCCATCGATCCCGACTCCGTGGCTTATCTTCAGTACACTTCCGGCTCAACCTCCACCCCCAAAGGCGTAATGGTGAGCCACGCCAACGTTTTGTACAACATCGAATACATTCACCGAGGCTTTGATCACGATGCCGAAAGCGTTGCGGTAACGTGGCTTCCCCCGTTTCACGACATGGGGTTAATTGACGGATTGCTCAAACCTTTGTATCTGGGAATTCCCTCTTACTTCATGCCACCAGCCGCGTTTATTCAGAACCCGATGTGCTGGTTGGAAACGATTTCGCGCTACAAAGCTACCCACAGCGGCGGGCCAAATTTTGCTTACGACTTGTGTGCTAGCAAAATCAGCAAAATGTTGGGCGATGGCCAAAAAATGCTCGACTTGAGTAGTTGGCGCGTGGCCTATAACGGCGCAGAACCCATCCACAAAGAAACCCTAGAACGATTTACCAAAGCTTTTGAGCCCTGGGGTTTTCAGGCGGATGCCTTTTGTCCTGCTTACGGAATGGCAGAAACCACGCTAAAAATTGCCACGGTTCGCAGCGGCGCAACACCGACTTTCTTAGCTGTTGATGCTGGGGCGCTGGAAAATAATCACATTGTAGAAGTTGTCGAAGGCGAGGGGGGCGCGAGAACTTTAGTCGGCTGCGGTTTCCCTGAATTTGGCACTAAAGTTGCGATCGTCAATCCCGAAACTCTGACGCAATGCCAGCCGCAGGAAGTCGGAGAAATTTGGGTAGCTGGCGAAACAGTTGCGCGAGGCTATTGGAATCGCCCAGAAGAAACAGAAAAAACTTTTCAAGCATATCTTTCAGATACCAGCGAAGGGCCATTTTTGCGAACTGGAGATTTAGGCTTTTTACGCGATCGAGAACTGTTTATTACAGGGCGACTCAAAGATTTGATTATCATCCGAGGTCGCAACCTTTACCCACAAGATATAGAAAGAACGGCAGAGCGCAGCCATCCCAGTTTGTGGCCAGGGGCGATCGCGGCATTCTCGGTGGAAGTCGCAGGCGAAGAACAGCTCGTTATCGTGCAAGAATTACAATCTCGCAAAGCGCCGGATAATGCCGAGGAAATTATCAGCGCCATCCGATCCCGCATTGCTCAAGAATATGAAGTGCAAGTTTATGGAGTAGTGCTGATTAAGCCCGGAAGCATTCCGAAAACGACCAGCGGTAAAATTCAACGTCGCGCCGCCTATGCTGACTTTCTAGCTGACAATTTGGAAGTAGTCGCCAGTAGCGTTTTAGAGTTAGCTGATTCGGTGGAAATAGACAATCAACTAACGCGAGAAATTCTGCTGACAGCAGAGTTACAAGAACGGCAGTTGCTTCTTGAGGCTTACCTTTGGCAGCAGGTAAACCGCCGGGGAATGAATTACCCAGCTAATAGCCAAAGTCGGCTAAAGCCGACTGAAATCGATCAACCACTCAGTAGCTTTGGACTAGATTCTTTAAGAATTTTTGAGTTAAAAAATCAAATAGAGAGTGACTTGGGCGTTACTGTATCGGTTGCCGATTTGTTTGAGGATAGGAGCATTGCTCAACTAGCAGAGAAAATTCGAGAGCAGCTAACAGGAAATACCAAGGCAGTCGTCATTAAGCCAGTTTCTCGATCGCGCCATCTTCCCCTGTCTTTTGCCCAAGAGCGCTTGTGGTTCTTCGACCAATTGGAACCAGGAAACCCCTTCTATAACCTCTGCGGTGCAGTTCGGATTACAGGACAACTCAATGCAGAAACGCTCAGACAAAGTATTGAGAAAATTATCGAGCGGCACGAGGTTTTGAGAACTGCGTTTGCTGGTGGAGAAAAAGCCCAAGTACAAGTTATTTTTGATGCCAAAAGTTTCCCATTACCGCTGATAGCTTTGAGCGATCGCTCCCCGGAGGAACGCGATAAAGCAGCGCAAAAAATGTCTGCGGAAGAAGCACAGTTGCCCTTTGATTTAACTCAACCAAATCTGCTCCGTGCCAAACTTCTGCGCCTATCTGAAACAGAACATACCCTGCTTTTATCCGCCCATCATATCATTTTCGATGGGTGGTCTTTGGGCGTATTTTTACGAGAATTAGCGGCATTTTATGAAGAGTTTACTAATAAAAAAATAGCTGCGATTCCACCGCTGCCAATTCAGTATGCAGACTTTGCAACTTGGCAGCGCCAACAAATGCAGGGAGAAATATTAGAAGCTCAACTTACTTACTGGAAGCAACAGTTAAGTGGTAGCGCAGCGGTTCTAAATTTACCAACAGACTTTTCTCGTCCCGCTGTTCAAAGTTACAAGGGAGGTCGGCAATTATTTGAATTGCCAGAGCACTTAACCGAGGCAATTAGGCAATTGAGTCGCCGCGAAAAAACTACTCCATTTATGACTTTGCTGGCAGCATTCAAAACACTGCTTTACCGCTACACGGGGCAAGAAGATATCCTCGTCGGTTCACCAATTGCCAGCCGCAACAGCAGCGACACCGAATTATTAATTGGATTTTTTGTCAATACTTTAGTCCTGCGATCTGACTTAACTGGAAATCCCACTTTTCGAGAGTTCCTGGGTCGCATTCGGGAGGTAACTTTAGGCGCTTATGCACACCAACAATTGCCATTTGAAAAACTCGTAGAAGAATTGCAGCCGAATCGAGATTTAAGTCACTCGCCTCTATTTCAGGTGATGTTTGCCTTTCAAAATGCCTCTGAATTCGCCTTAGAATTACCGGGTTTAAGCCTGAACTGCCAACAGATTCACAGCGGCACAACAAATTTCGATTTAACCTTGGAATTAGAAGCCACAGCAACAGGTATTAGAGGGTGGTTTGAATACAGCTTAGACTTATTTGAAGCTGCTACAATCGCGCGAATGGCGAGGCATTTTCAGAACTTATTAGAAGGTATCGTTGCGAATCCCTCCGCGCGTTTATCAGATTTACCGATGCTTGCAGAAGCCGAACGCCAGCAACTTCTATTTGAGTGGAATAATACTCAAACAAATAACTTTCAAAATGCCTGTATTCATCGCTTATTTGAAGCGCAAGTTGCGAAAACACCAGATGCTGTTGCGGTGCAATTTGAATGCCAAAGTTTGACCTACCGAGAACTGAACGATCGCGCAAATCAACTTGCCCATTATTTGCATTCCTTCGGCGTAAAACCAGATGGGATAGTAGGCGTTTATATGGCGCGATCGCTCGATGCGATCGTCGGAATTTTAGGCGTATTAAAAGCAGGCGGCGCTTATTTGCCCCTCGACCCCATCTATGCTAAAGAACGCCTCGCCTTCATGTTAGAAGACGCTGGAGTTAGCGTATTGCTGACGCAAGCAGAATTAAAAACAGAAACGCCAGCCCAAAATAATATTTCTGTGATTTGCTTGGATGCAGAATGGCAGACGATCGCCCAACAAAACAAGTCAAATCCTGAGAGCGCCGTTTTGCCAGAAAACCTCGCTTATATCATATATACATCCGGGTCTACCGGCAAGCCAAAAGGAGTGATGGTGCAGCATCAATCTTTGGCGAATTATACGCAGGCTGCAAGTGTCGAATATGGCATCGAACCAGGCGATCGCATTCTCCAATTCGCTTCCCTCAGCTTCGACGCCAGCGCCGAAGAAATCTATCCCTGTTTAACGCAAGGTGCCACCTTGGTACTGCGCCCAAATTCCATGTTAGACAGCATTTCTTCCTTCCTGCAAAAATGCCGGGAATGGCAAATCACCGTCTTAGATTTACCGACAGCTTACTGGCGCGAATTAACGGCCAGACTCAGCACCGAAAAAGCAGAATTTCCTCCATCAGTGCGCTTGACAATTATTGGCGGAGAAACTGCACTTTCAGCATCCCTGAATCAGTGGCAAAAGTGCGTTTCAGAAAAAGTACGACTTGTCAATACTTACGGCCCCACAGAAACAACAATTGTCGCCACGTGGTGCGACTTTCTCCCCTCTGCGCCCTCTGCGGTTAAAAACTCCCCAAAAACCTTGCCGATTGGTCGTCCAATTCCAAATGCCCGCACCTATGTACTCGATGCTAATTTGCAACCCGTTCCGATCGGAGTTCCCGGCGAACTTTATATCGGAGGTGCGGGCGTTTCCAGAGGATATATCAACCGTTCGGATCTGAATCGAGAAAAATTTATTCCCGATCCTTTTAGCAGCAAGCAAGGCGATCGCGAAGCGTGTGCGAAGCACTCTCGCCTTTACAAAACAGGCGATTTAGTCCGCTATCTCCCCGACGGCAATTTAGAATTTCTCGATCGCACCGATCGCCAAGTAAAAATTCGCGGTTTTCGCATAGAGTTGGGAGAAATCGAATCCACACTCAGCCAACATCCAGACGTGCAAGAAGCAGTAATTCTCGCGCGCGAGGAAGATTCAGGCCAAAAGCGCTTAATCGCCTACCTAGTTTTAAACTCAGCAGTCAGCATTGACAACTCTGCACGGATTAAAAATCTGCGTTCTTTTCTCCGGGAACAACTGCCAGATTATATGGTGCCTGCCAGTTTCATGTTTTTAGAAGCCATGCCATTAACGCCAAACGGTAAGGTAGATTTTAAAGCTTTTCCCGCACCGGAAACCAACAGTTTAGACGCCGATTTTATCGCTCCTGAGACTTTAGAAGAACAAGTATTAGCTGATATTTGGGCGGAGGTTCTCGGCTTAAAACAAGTGGGAATTAATGACAATTTCTTCGAGTTGGGAGGTCACTCTTTGCTGGCAACTCAACTGATTGCCAAGGTGCGCGATCGCTTTCAAGTTGAGCTATCGTTGCGCTGCTTGTTTCAATCCCCTACTGTCGCCAGTCTGGCAGTTGCGATCGCACAAGCTAAGAGCCAGCAGTCGCCCGAACCCCTGATTTCACTGCCCGCGATCGCCCCCGATCCTCAAAATCGCTACCAACCATTTCCGCTCAATGAAATGCAGCAGGCGTACTGGATCGGGAGAAATAGCTTCTTTGAAATGGGCAATGTTGCCATTCACGGCTATGTAGAAATTGAGAGCGACGAGTTAGATTTAGAGCGGTTTAGCCTCGCGTGGCAGCGAGTTGTAGAGCGCCACGATATGCTGCGGGCGATCGTACTTCCGAACGGACAGCAGCAAATTCTGGAAAACGTACCCGCTTATAAAATTGAGGTTGTGGATTTGCGATCGCTCGATTCAAAAGTTGCCGACGAACAACTCGAAGCAATCCGCGATCGCCTTTCTCACCAAGTGCTGCCGCTCGATCGTTGGCCGCTATTTGAAATTTGCGCTTCGCAAATGAACGATCGCATTCGCTTGCATCTCAGCATTGACGCTTTGTGCATAGATGGCTGGAGTTTTCAAATTTTGTTTGGTGATTTGGTCAAGTTTTACCGAAATCCCCATACTGCGATCGCGCCCTTGCAACTGTCTTTTCGCGACTGCGTGTTAGCTGCGATCGCCTTAGAAAAATCCCCATTTTACCAGCAATCCTTAGATTACTGGCTCCCTCGCCTCAAAACCCTGCCAGCAGCGCCGGAATTGCCCCTCGCCAAACACCCGAATTCCTTAACACAGCCGCGATTTAAACGCTGGAGCGATCGCTTAGATTTCTCAACTTGGCAGCGACTCAAAACGCGCACAGCTCGCGCCAGCCTCACTCCTACGGGCTTATTGCTGGCCGCCTATGCGGAGGTTCTGTCTCTGTGGAGCAAAACGCCTCGGTTTACCCTCAACGTGCCGCGCTTTAATCGGTTGCCTTTGCATTCTCAAGTTGAGGAAATTATCGGAGAATTTGCGTCATTTACTCTGCTAGAAATAGATAACTCAAAGCAAGAAAGTTTTGAAGTACGAGCCAAGCGATTGCAAGAACAACTTTGGCAAGATTTAGAACACCAATATGTCAGCGGCGTGCGGGTTTTACGAGAACTCGCCCAAGCGCAAGGTACAACTGCAGCGCTGATGCCAGTCGTGTTTACGATCGATCCGCAAAACGCGCCTGGGGAAGATACTTCTATCTTCTCTCTCATTCAAGAATTGGGAGAATTGGTGCACATTATCGGTCAAACTCCGCAAGTTTGGATCGACGCGCAATTTACCGAAACCTCTGAGGGGATGTCTTTTAGCTGGGATGCGGTGGAAGAACTTTTCCCGCCAGGGATGATTGACGATATGTTTGACGCCTATTGCAGCCTATTGCAAAGCCTCGCCAATGAAGAGGAAACTTGGCATAAAACGGTGCAGTTTCAGCAAGCCTTTACTAATAGCATTGAAGCACCCATTCCCGATGTATTGCTGCATGAATTGTTTGCTGAGAAAGTCGCGTCGCGATCGCACGAACCAGCCGTCATTACGCGCGATCGTACCCTCACCTACGAGGAACTCTATCTGCGATCGAATCAAGTCGGTCATTGCTTGCGAAATCTCGGAGTTCGCCCTAATCAATTGGTTGCCGTCGTCATGGAGAAAGGATGGGAGCAAGTCGTCGCTGTCTTGGGAATTCTAGCCTCTGGAGCTGCTTATTTACCCGTAGATGCGGCGCTACCAAAAGAGCGGCTGTGGTATTTGCTGGAAAATGGCGAAGTTGAGATTGTTTTGACGCAATCTCAGTTAAATCAACGCTTGGAATGGCCGAACAATGTGCGGCGAATTTGTCTTGATACTGAGGAATTAGCAACAGAAAGCGGCGAAGCTTTGGAATCAGTGCAGGAGGCGGAAGATTTAGCTTATGTGATTTATACTTCCGGCTCAACTGGCTTGCCGAAAGGCGTGGCGATCGCGCACCGAGGTGCAGTCAATGCGATCGCTCAGACCAACCAAGTGTTTAATGTGGTCGAGTGCGATCGCGCGATCGCAGTCACCGCACTGCACCACGATATGTCGGTTTACGATATCTTCGGCATCCTAGCAGCCGGGGGAGCGATCGTCATTCCCGATGCCGCACAACGGCTAGACCCCGCTCACTGGGCTCAATTGATGGTAAAAGAGAGCGTCACCATTTGGAACTCGGTTCCCCCGATGATGGAAATGCTGCTCGATTATGCTGCCGGACGTTCTGAAGAGTTGCCAGAGTTCTTGCGCTGGGCGTTTCTCGGCGGAGACTGGATTCCAGTAACGCTGCCTGATAGGTTAAGGGCGATCGCCCGTGAATGTCGCGTTGTCAGTGTCGGCGGGCCAACCGAAACTACCCTTTGGAACATCTGGTATCCGGTAGAAACTGTTGACCCTTCTTGGAAGAGCATTCCCTACGGATCGCCGATCGCCAATACACGCTATTACATTTTGAATCAAAGGCTAGAAGACTGTCCCGTCTGGGTTGCCGGCGAGATGTGCTGTGCCGGAGTTGGACTGACAAAAGGATACTGGCGGAATGAAGAAAAAACTCGCGCCAGCTTCCTGACGCACCCCGTCACGGGCGATCGCTTGTACCGAACGGGAGATTTAGGGCGCTTCCTCCCTGACGGCAATATCGAATTTTTAGGACGAGAAGATTTCCGCCTTAAAATTCGAGGATTCCGCATCGAAGCCGGAGAAATTGAAGCTGCTTTGAACGAGCACCCAGCAGTCAAAGCATCCATTGTCACCGCATTCGGAGAAAATCACAGTCAAAAGCGCTTAGTAGGGTATATCGTTTCACAACAAAACGCTGCCCCTGCGGTTGAAGAATTGCGCCAATTCCTGAAAGAAAAGCTGCCCGATTATATGGTGCCTTCTGCATTTATAATTCTGGACGCGCTGCCGCTTTCGGCGAACGGCAAAGTTAACCGCAAAGCACTGCCTGAACCGGATGCCGCAATTCCAGAAGCAAAGATTTTTGTCGCACCGCGCACCCCTATTGAGGCAATGTTAGCGAGAATTTGCTGTGAGGTTCTCGGCATTGAACAGTTAAGCATTACCGATAACTTTTTTGAACTAGGAGGAAATTCGCTGCTGGCAATTCAATTAGCAGCAAAGGTACGAGAATCTTGTCACCTAGAATTGCCTTTGTGCGATATTTTTGCAGGACGATCGCTCGCCGTACTTGCAGAAAATATTTCTGAAGCCAAAAACAAAAATGCGGCCGTAGTAGAACCCGCGATCACACCTGTTTCGCGATCGGCGTACCGCAGGTCGCTGTCCTCTTTGCGCTAACCACAAATCAGTGATGAGTCATGGGTGAGCAGCCAATAACTCATAATCACTTCCTAAATATCGGCTGCAATCCCAATTACCAATTACCAGTTACTAATCCAATGACGGTGCATTTTTCCGAAAAACCTCCAACAGATACTCGCGACTCTGCGAATGCTTCCGAAGAAGAAGTATTTGCATTTCCCACCTCTTTTGCCCAGCAAAGACTGTGGTTTATCGACCAATTTGAACCGGGAAACCCTTTTTACAACCTTCCGGCGGCTGTGTTACTAAAAGGCAGGCTAAATGTAGTAGTGCTAGAGCTAAGTTTCAAGGAAATTGTGCGCCGTCACGAAGCTTTGCGGACGACATTTGCCACTGTAGACGGTCAACCCGTGCAGGTGGTTGGTGAGAATTTTAATTTCGGGCTGCAAGTTTTAGACCTGCAACAATTGGAGGAAACTGAGCGAGAAGAAAAAGTAAAACAACTGGCTGCAGAAGAAGCTAGCAAACCTTTTGATTTAACCAAATGGCCGCTGTTGCGAGCTAGTTTGCTACAGTTAAATGCTGAGGAATGTGTCTTGCTGCTGACGCTACACCACATTATTTTTGATGGCTGGTCGATCGGAGTCTTTCTGCAAGAATTAGCAGCACTTTACGAAGCGTTTTTGATTGGCAAACCATCCCCACTTCCCCAACTTTCCATCCAGTACGCCGATTTTGCTATTTGGCAGCGGGAATGGCTGGCGGGCGATCGCTTGCAAACTCAACTTAACTACTGGAAAAAGCAGCTCAGTGGCGCTCCCCCCTTGCTGGAATTGCCAGCCGATCGCCCCCGTCCCCCGGCGCAAACCTATCGGGGCGCGAAAGAATCATTCCTCATCCCCAGAACGCTAAGGTCAGCCCTCAAAAAGCTCAGCCGCCAGGAAAATGCCACCCTGTTTATGACGCTGCTAGCAGCCTTTAAAACGTTGCTCTATCGCTATACAGGACAGGCAGATATCCCCGTTGGCTCTCCCATCGCCAACCGCAACCGAGCGGAAATTCAAGGGCTAATCGGGTTTTTTGTCAATACTTTGGTATTGCGAACTGATTTGTCAGGTGAACCAACTTTTCGGCAGTTGCTCGCTCGCATTCGGGAGGTGAGTTTAGAAGCTTACGCTTACCAGGATTTGCCGTTTGAGAAACTGGTTGAAGAGTTGCAACCAGAGCGAAATTTGAGCTACAATCCACTGTTCCAAGTTGCTTTTGTTTTGCAAACTCCACCTGTTGCTGCGGAATCAATAGCCGGACTCAATCTCACTCTTTTAAATGTTGAGAATCAGACAGCAAAAGTTGACTTAACGCTGTATTTAGAAGAAAAGCAGGAAGAAATTAGCGGTCAGTTTGAATACAGTACAGATTTATTTGATGCGGTCACTATTAGGCGGATGGCGGGGCATTTTCTCACGTTGCTGGAGGGTATAGCTGCCAACCCAGAGCGGCGGATTGAAGAGTTGCCGTTGCTGGGGGAAAAAGAGCGGCATCAGTTGTTGGTAGAGTGGAATGACACCCGCGTCGATTATTCGAGCGATCGCTGCATTCATCAATTATTTGAAGCGCAGGTCGAGCGAACTCCCGATGCCATTGCAGTCGTATTTGAAGACCAAAAACTCACCTACCGCGAACTGAATAAACGAGCCAACCAAGTCGCACATTACCTGCAACAAATCGGCGTTAAACCAGATGTTTTGGTAGGGATTTGTGTCGAGCGAGCGAGCGATACAATTGTCGGCATTCTCGGCATTCTCAAAGCCGGGGGCGCTTACGTCCCGCTCGATCCAGCCAACCCGCGCGATCGCCTTGCTTTTATACTCGAAGACGCACAGGTAAATGTGCTGCTGAGTGAGAAAAAGTTGTTGCCAAATCTGCCTAAATCCAGCGCCAAAATCGTTTGTCTCGATGCCGATCAAAGTGCTTTCTCCCAACACAGCAAAGAAAATCCCGCCAGCGCCACCACTGCCGAAAATCTCGCCTATATTATCTACACTTCTGGCTCAACTGGCATCCCCAAAGGCGTTTTAGTTTCTCACTCCAACGTCCTCCGCCTGTTTGCTGCTACCCAGTCGTGGTACAACTTCAACGAGCAAGATGTGTGGACGCTGTTTCACTCTTATGCCTTTGATTTCTCAGTCTGGGAAATTTGGGGCGCTTTGCTATACGGCGGGCGACTCGCGATCGTGCCTTATTCAGTCAGCCGATCGCCCCAAGAATTTTACAACTTGCTATGCAAAGAAAAGGTAACAGTTCTCAACCAAACTCCTTCTGCATTTTACCAGTTGATCGAGACAGATAAATCTGTTGGAATTGGCGAAGATTTAAGCCTGCGCTTAGTAATTTTTGGCGGGGAAGCTTTAGACTTGCAAAGCTTAAAACCTTGGTTCGACCGGCACGGCGATCGGCATCCCCAACTTGTCAATATGTATGGCATTACAGAAACAACTGTCCACGTCACGTATCGACCGCTGACTGCCGCTGATTTAAGTAAAAATGCCAGCCTTATTGGCCGTTCAATTCCTGACTTGCAAGTTTACCTGCTCGATCGCAACTGCCAACCCGTTCCGATCGGCATCCCTGGGGAAATTTACGTTGGTGGTGCTGGCGTCGCGCGGGGCTATCTCAATCAGCCAGAATTAACGGGCGATCGGTTTATTCCAAACCCCTTTAATGACAGTTTGACAGGGCGGTTGTACAAATCGGGAGACTTAGCTCGCTATCTGCCAAATGGCGATATTGAATACTTGGGACGAATTGACCACCAAGTAAAAGTGCGCGGTTTCCGCATCGAATTGGGAGAAATTGAAGCAGCACTAGGACAGCATTCCGATGTGTTGCAGGCTGTAGTTATAGTGCGAGAAGATGTATCAGGAGATAAGCGATTGATAGCTTATATAATTGCTAATTCAGCAGCACAAAATAAGCATTCTATACTGATTCACGAACTACGCTGCTTTCTGAAAGGAAAATTGCCGGAATACATGATACCTGCTGCTTTTGTGACACTGGAGGCGCTGCCTTTAACAAACAACGGTAAAGTCGATCGCAAGGCACTACCCGCACCGGATCGCGATCGGCCAGAACTCGAAGAGGCATTCGCCGCCCCAAGCACGGGTATTGAGAAAAATTTGGCAGAAATTTGGGCGCAAGTATTGGGGTTAGAACAAGTGGGAATTGACGACAATTTCTTTGAATTGGGCGGCGATTCTATCCTCAGCATTCAAGTCATTTCTAAAGCCAATCAAGCGGGGTTGCGGCTCACTCCTAAACAACTGTTTCAACACCAAACCATTGCACAGTTAGCAGCCATCGCCGATACAGCAGGAACCCAACAATCCGAACAAGGATTAATCATTGGCGAAGTTCCGCTGACACCGATTCAGCACTGGTTTTTCGAGCAAAATCTCTCCGATCCGCATCACTGGAATCAGGCGGTGCTTTTAGAGTTGCGGCAACCTCTCGAACCTGCATTAATTGAGTCAGTTTTGCAAGAATTGCTGAAGCACCACGACGCGCTGCGCCTGCGTTTTGTGCGAGGAGAATCTGGCTGGCAGCAGGATCTCGCCAATCCCGACGAGGTTGCGACCTTTACCTGCATTGATTTGTCGTCGCTACCTTCAGAAAAGCGAGAAGCCGCTTTCCAAACCGCCGCCACTCAATTGCAAGGCAGTTTGAATTTGTCAGAGGGGCCATTACTTCGCGCTGCCTTATTTGACTTGGGCAAACATCAGCCAAATCGCTTGTTATTAGCCATTCATCACTTAGCGGTTGATGGGGTTTCTTGGCGAATTTTAATTGAGGATTTCCAGACAGCTTATGGGCAGATTAGCCGGGGTGAAACAGTCGCGCTGCCGCCCAAAACAACCTCATTTAAGCAGTGGGCAGAACGCTTGCATGAGTGGGCGCGATCGCCAGAATTGCAGGGAGAGTTCGATTACTGGTTCGCCCTTTCTCACCAACCAACTTCTCGCTTGCCGGTGGATTTCCCCACAGCAGCCAATTTAGTTGCATCTGAAAAGACAGTATCCGTTGCTTTGAGTGTTGAAGAAACAAAACTGCTCCTGCAAGAAGTACCTGCCGCTTACCGCACTCAAATTAACGATGTATTGCTAACTGCTTTAGGTCAAGCATTTGCACACTGGACTGGCAATAACTCACTTTTACTTGACTTAGAAGGTCACGGGCGCGAAGATATATTTGAGGGAGTAGATTTGTCGCGCACAATCGGCTGGTTTACAGCAGTTTTTCCTGTTCTGTTAAATTCAGAAAAACATTCCGATCTAGGCTCTGCCCTCAAATTAGTGAAAGAGCAGTTACGTGCAGTACCAAATCGCGGCATCGGCTTTGGTGTCCTGCGATATTTAAACGAAGAAACGGCTAAAAAAAATTCTAATTTGCCGCTAACTGAGGTAAGCTTTAATTATCTCGGACAGTTTGACCAAGTGCTGCCAAAAGCTTCTTTATTAATGCTGTCTTCCGAGCCTAGTGGCCCCCTTCGCAGCCCGCGCGGAAATCGGCGTTACCTACTGGAAATTAACGGATTTATTGCCAGTGGCAAGCTGCAATTAGATTGGACGTACAGCGAAAATATTCACCGACGAGAAAGCATTGAAAATTTGGCAACGGGCTTTATAGAATCGCTGCGATCGCTAATTAAATACTGTCAGTCCCCCGACGCAGGCGGCTGCACTCCTTCTGACTTTGCAGAGTTTAAGTGGAGCCAGTGGGGCCAGGACGATTTAGACAACATTACCGCAATTTTGGGAGAGCTTTAATATGATCAATGGCAATATCGAAGATTTTTATCCCCTCTCTCCAGCGCAGCAGGGCATTCTCTTTCATTCCCTTTACCAGCCAGAATCGGGCGTATATTTCGGGCAACTGCTATGCGTCTTGCGCGGCGATCTCAATGTTTCTGCATTTAGAAATAGTTGGCAAAAAGTTGTAGAGCGACATCCCATTTTGCGGACTTGTTTCGTGTGGGAAAATTTGAAAGAACCCGTGCAAGCGGTGCGTAAGCAGGCTGCATTATCTTGGCAGGAAATAAACTGGCGATCGCTCTCTGCGTCAGAACAACAACAGCAGTTAGAAACATTCCTCAAAGCCGATCGAGATCAGGGCTTTGACTTGACATCAGCTCCCTTGATTCGCATTACACTGGCGCAGTTAGAAGCAGATACTTTTCAGTTTATTTTGAGCCACCACCACTTGGTTTTAGATGGGTGGTCGCTGGCGATCGTGCTTGAGGAAGTTTTTGCATTTTATCAAGCCTTCTCCCAGGGCGAGGAATTGCACCTCAAACGCCCTCGCCCTTATCGGGATTACATCGCGTGGCTGCACCAGCAAGATTTATCTGCGGCTGAGTCATTTTGGCGGCAAACTCTCAAAGGTTTTGCAGCTCCAACTGCGATCGCCCGGGGCAATATTGTCGCGGGAAACCGTTTAGAAAGTAGTGGCGAACAGCAGGTGATATTTTGTGCAACAGCCACCGCCGCACTGCAATCTGCCGCGCGGCAGCATCAGCTAACATTAAATACCCTCGTACAGGCAGCTTGGGCGCTACTTTTGAGCCGATACAGCGGCGAGGAAGATGTGGTTTTTGGTACGGTTGTCTCCGGGCGACCGCCAGATTTAATGGGTGCGGAATCGGTAGTGGGGCTGTTCGTAAATCCTCTGCCAGTGCGCGTAAAAATTGACCCACAGGATGTTATTTTATCCTGCTTAAAACAACTCCAATCGCAACAAGTTGAGGCGCGGCAGTATGAGTACAGCCCCCTCATTGAGGTGCAGGGGTGGAGCGAAGTTCCTCGGAGTTTACCTTTATTTGAGAGTTTCGTCGTTTTTGAGAATTATCCCTCGGATGCTTCTTTGCAGGAGAAGATTGAAAACTTAAAAGTAGAGAATATTCGCTCCTTGGAAACAACGAATTATCCTCTAACGGTGATGGCGATGCCCGGTGCGGCATTGACGCTGAAAATTATTTTCGATCGTAGCTGCTTTGAGGACAGTGCGATAGCGCGGATGCTCGGACACCTGCAAACTTTACTGGAAGGAATGGCTGCCAATCCTCACCAAAAACTATCCAATTTATCCTTATTGAGCGCTACCGAACAACAACAATTACTTGTTAAGTGGAATGACACTCAAGCGGATTACCCCAAAAATGCCTCAATTC
Organism: Microcoleus sp. S36a_B3; assembly: GCF_036700745.1. Taxonomy (NCBI): domain Bacteria; kingdom Bacillati; phylum Cyanobacteriota; class Cyanophyceae; order Oscillatoriales; family Microcoleaceae; genus Microcoleus; species Microcoleus sp. S36a_B3. The sequence continues at coordinate 73,070 of NZ_JAUBPN010000018.1, forward strand.
ACGAATTATTTGCAGCACAAACAGAGCGAACCCCAGATGCAGTGGCTGCAATTTGCGAAAATGAACAATTGACTTACCGCGAATTGAATGCCAAAGCCAACCAAATCGCGCATTACCTGCAATCTCTAGGTGTAAAACCCGAAGTTTTGGTGGGAATTTGTTTAGAGCGATCGCTGTCGATGCTGGTGGCAATTTTGGGCATTTTAAAAGTCGGTGCCGCTTACGTTCCTCTCGATCCTGCTTATCCCCAAGAACGCCGATCCTTCATGCTGGCCGACGCAAAAGTTCCGGTGCTTTTGACTCAAAAAAACCTCCTAGAAACCCTCCCCGAACACAGCGCTAAAGTCGTCTGTATCGACGCCGAATGGCAGGAAATTTCCCGCGAGAGCGATCGCAACCCCGCTGTTAAAGTGCCAGCCGAAAACCTCGCTTACGTCCTCTACACTTCCGGCTCGACAGGTACTCCCAAAGGCGTACTCGGCACCCACCGAGGCACAGTCAATCGCTGTTTTTGGAACCCCTACCCTTTTATCGAAGCAGATATTTGCTGTCAAAAAACGTCCTTAAATTTTGTCGATTCGGTTTGGGAAATCTTTGCTCCTTTGCTGCATGGGTTGCCCACTGTCATTATTCGCGATCGAGCCGTCAAAGATATTAACCAATTCCTTCAAACCTTATCAAAGCAAAATGTAACCAGACTGGTGCTAGTTCCTTCTTTGTTGCGCGCTATCTTAGATTCCTTCCCTGATTTAGACAGGCGTTTGCCTCAATTAAAGTATTGGATTTGCAGCGGAGAAACTCTGCCGCTGGAACTTTGCCAGCAATTTCGAGAGCAGATGCCCCAGCGGGTATTAATCAATCTTTATGGCTCTTCGGAAGTAGCTGCGGACGTGACGTGGTACGATGCAACTCACTGTGTCGAGAAAGTGCCAATCGGTCGCCCGATCGCCAACACGCAAATTTACCTGCTCGATCGCAATTTGCAACCCGTTCCCATAGGAATTCCCGGCGAGATTTACGTCGGCGGCGATGGATTGGCACAGGGCTACTTAAACCGCCCCGACTTAACCTCGGAAAAATTCATTTCTAACCCGTTTGGGCAAGAAAAATTAGATTTTCTCGGTAATACTCATCAAAAAGTTTTGTTCAAAACAGGCGATATCGGTTGTTACCTGCCGGATGGTAATATAGAATTTCTGGGCCGTGGCGATTGCCAAGTAAAAATTCGCGGTTTCCGCATCGAACTCGGAGAAATAGAGGCAGCACTTTCTCAACATTCTTCTGTGTCCACCGCTGCTGTTTTGCTTCAGGAAAATGCACCGGGCAGTCAACGCCTAGTCGCTTACCTAGTTCCTAACTCAGGGTTGAGAAATCAGCACCCAGAACTAATTTCCGAACTGCGTTCATTTTTGAAGCACAAACTGCCCGATTACATGGTGCCTTCCGCTTTTGTGCTATTAGATGCGTTGCCACTAACACCCAACGGAAAAATTGACCGCCTCGCCTTATCTCAAAAGTGCGATTACGTTTGTGATGAAACAGCCTTCACTGAGCCACAAACGCCCACAGAGAAAGAAATTGCTGAGATTTGGACTGCTCTTTTAGGGCTAGAAAAAGTAGGGACTAACCAAAACTTTTTTGACTTAGGCGGTCACTCTCTGATGGCAACACAGTTAATCTCGCGAGTGCGATCGTGCTTTGGGGTAGAGTTAGCGATGTGCGATTTTTTTGCCGCTCCCACCATTCAGAATTTAGCTGAACTAATCGAGGAAGAAATTCTGGCAAATGCCGATGCTAACCAGATAGATAAATTGCTCGATTTTTTAGAAAAGAGTGAGGGAGAGTCAGCACCAACTGTGATGCTGACTGAGTAAATGTATGGTGGCAAAAAAACACAAAAAGCTCTTTTTCATTAAGGCTTCGGTGGGGAAGAGAAGATAAAAAAAGGCAATTTAACAGGAGTAATTCGGATGATTCAACAAACAGTAAAACCCCAAAATTCTCAAGATATAATGGAGCCATTAAAAGCCTCTGTTACCCCACTTGAAGAAAAGTTAATGGAGCTATTCAGTGCCTCAGAAAAGTCATTTTTGGCAGAAGAAGCAATGGAGGAGCGAATTTCTGCCTTAGTTCAAGACTTTTTGTACGCAAAAACCGCTAGTACAGATATTGACTTAGAGTTAATTATTCAGCAGTTTAAGGAAAACAAAATTCCCGCCCTTCCTACAGATGTTGGGAATTATATCGATGATTTGACCCAAACCCTTGTTGCTCATTCCATCCACACCTCTTCCCCCCGATATATCGGTCACATGACGAGCGCACTTCCCTATTTTGTGCGCCCGATCGCGAAGCTGTTAACCGCGATGAATCAAAATTTAGTCAAGATGGAAACTGCCAAAGTTTTAAGCCCCTGCGAGCGCCAGACTTTGGCAATGATGCACCGATTAATTTACGATTTTTCTGAGGATTTTTATAACCAGCACATTCAAAAAAGTGACAGCACGCTCGGTATCATGACAACGGGCGGCACCCTAGCTAATATCACCGCTTTGTGGTGCGCTCGCAACGCTTCTTTAGGCCCAAAAAATGACTTTGGTGGCATTGAAAAAGAAGGCTTGTACGCAGCTTTAGAGTTTTACGGCTACAAGGGAATGGTGATAATCGGATCGAGTTTGATGCACTATTCTTTTGAAAAGGCTGCCGGTTTATTAGGCATTGGCGATCGCTATCTCCTAAAAGTCCCCACCGATTCCAATCACCGCATGGATTTGGCAGCGCTGCGCCAAACTGTAGCCGAATGTCGCGATCGCAATCTGCACATTCTGGCAATTATCGGTGTTGCAGGCAGCACCGATTCGGGAAGTATCGATCCGCTTCCAGAAATAGCCGCGATCGCGCAAAAAGCAAACGCTCACTTTCACGTCGATGCCGCGTGGGGCGGCCCCGTGCTTTTTTCCGAACGTCACCGGCACAAATTGGCAGGCATTGAACTAGCAGATTCCGTCACCATAGATGGACACAAACAAATGTATTTGCCAATGGGAATCGGCATGGTTTTATTCCGCAATCCCCAAACCGCCAAAGTTATTGAAAAAAACGCGCCCTACACGGTGCGAAAAGACTCGATCGATCTAGGCAAGCGCTCTCTCGAAGGCTCTCGATCGGGTGCGAGTTTGTTCTTGCAAGCCGCCTTGAATATCATCGGCCATCAAGGCTATGAGTTTTTGATAGATTCAGGCATCCATAAAACGCAGCACTTGGCTAATTTACTTCGCGAAAATCCAGCATTTGAATTGCTGCTAGAACCAGAAATTAATATTCTTTTATACCGCTACATTCCAGAAACATTCAGGGAACAAGCAGCCAAAAAACAACTAGCCGAAGCAGACAACCACTTCATTAATCAATTTAACGAGCGCCTCCAGGAGGCCCAGCGGCAAGCCGGTCACACCTTCGTCTCGCGAACAACCTTGCAAAACACCTGTTATGGCAAAACCATTCCCATTGTTGCTTTTCGAGTCGTCCTTGCCAACCCCCTCACCACTGAAGCAGATATCAATTTTGTTTTAAACGACCAGCTAAAAATAGCAGCAAAGCTTTCCTTAACTATCACAAACAGCGATTACTGCGAGGAAGTGAATTATGATGTCTACTAATCGTTCAGAACGGCTGAAAAACCTCTCGCCCCAGAAGCGATCGCTCCTCCTCAAAGCATTAAGCAAAGACGCAGCACAGGCTGAGCAATCTCAGCGCATTCCCAGGCGATCGCAGCAAAATTCGGCTCCCCTTTCTTTTGCCCAGCAACGGCTGTGGTTTCTCGATCGATTGTCTCCCGAAAACCCTGCCTACAACCTTCCTGCTGCTGTGCATTTGCAAGGGCAATTGAATTTGTCAGCACTGCAACAAACACTCAATGAAATTGTCAGGCGTCACGAAGTTTTACGGACTGCTTTTGCAGAAGTGGACGGGGAACCTGTTCAACTAATTTCTCCTTCCTTGGATTTCGCTTTGTCGGTGATAAACTTGCGACATTTACCAGAAACTGAGCAGCAAGCTGAAATTGAGCAGCGTACTCTTGAAGAAGCTCAACGCCCCTTTGACTTAACGCGAGATCCCTTACTGCGTGGCACTTTGCTGCAAGTTGGTTCGGCAGAATATGTGTTGCTGCTGACGATACACCACATTATTTCTGATGGTTGGTCTATGGGGGTATTGGTGCGAGAAGTGGCCGCACTTTATGAAGCTTTTTCCAATGACAAACCCTCTGGGCTGCCGGAACTTCCCGTACAGTATGCCGACTTCGCCAGTTGGCAGCGGCAGCATTTCCAAGGAGAGAAATTAGAAAAACAGCTCGCTTATTGGAAACAGCAATTGGCAGGCGGTTTAGCTGTACTTTCAACGGATAAGCAGCGCTCTCCCGTGCCAAGTTTCCGAGGATCGCAGCAATCTTTTGTGATTTCTGCTTCTTTAAATGAAAGGCTGAAAACCCTCGCCCAGCAACAAGATGTCACCCTATTCATGAAGTTGTTGGCAGCATTTCAATCCTTGCTATGCTGCCAAGTAAAGCAGGATAACATCGCTATTGGCTCTCCCATTGCCAATCGCAACCGCCTTGAATTAGAGGAACTGATTGGATTTTTTGTCAATACTTTAGTGCTGCGAATTGACACCGCAGGTAATCCAACTTTCCGCGAACTACTCGGCCGAACACGCGAGGTAGCGTTAGCAGCTTACGCTCACCCGGATGTTCCTTTTGAAAAGCTCGTGGAGGAATTGCAGCCGGAGCGAAATCTCAGCTATAACCCGCTGTTTCAAGTGTGGTTTGTACTCCAGAATGCACCCATGCCACCCCTGGAGTTAGCTGGTTTGACCTTGAGCATTCTGGAATCCGATGTCGGTATGTCGAGACACGACTTAAGCCTCACTCTCTGGGAGGTTTCAGAAGGAATTCAAGGCTTATTTGACTACAAAACAGACTTATTTGAGGCTGCGACTATTGCCCGAATCGTAAGAGGTTTTCAAATCCTCCTCAACCAGATAGTCATCCAGCCAGATATTAGAATCGACGACTTGGCAGAAATTCTTGCCGAAGCAGAAAGGCAGCACCAAATCGAGCAGCAAAAACAAATTCAGATTTCGGGAATTCAAAAATTAAAAATGGCTAAACGCAAAGTTATGAAAAGTTTAAAATGATGGCTCATATCAAATCTGTTAGCATCGGAATTATTCCTATCTCTCTTCTCGACATCTGCGTGAATCAGCGTCAATCCATTGTCATCTGCGGTTAATAAATTCTCTTTTTTTGACCGCAGATACAGGCAGATTAACACAGATTAACGCAGATGAATTAGATGGATTCCGGTTGCACCATCTGTGATTGTTGACTGTTGACTGAATTTTACTATGCCGATGCTACCGGAATTGATCTCCATCTCTCAGGTTTTTTCGGGAAAAAGGGATAAAATCCTCACCAAACCAAAAACTATGACAAATACAGAAACAAAGAATCTCAATTCCCAAAAGTTAGGATCGGTTAGGCGCAAAGCCGTCAGCCTCTCCTCAGAGGAATTAGTCAAAACCGCCTACCTCCAGCCGGAAAACCTTCTACCTCTAGTTGTTCAGCCAACAGTAGAAAAATTAAATCTCGCAGGTTGGGCACAGAACAATCGCTCATCAATTGAAAAGCAGTTATGGAAGCATGGAGGAATACTTTTTCGAGGCTTTGAAGTCGCCGGGGTGAATGGTTTCGAGCAGTTTATTCAAACTATTGCTGGCGACTTGTTGGAATATTCTTTTCGCTCGACTCCGCGCAGTCAGGTGAGCGGAAATATCTACACCTCCACCGAGTATCCTGCCGAGCAATTCATCCCCCTGCACAATGAAATGGCTTATTCTCGAAATTGGCCGCTGAAAATCGCTTTTTTCTGCGTCAGGAAAGCAGAAGAGGGAGGAGAAACTCCGATTGCTAACAGCCGCAAAGTGTTTGAAAGCCTGGATTCAAAGATTAGAGAAACGTTTGCCCAGAAAAAGGTTATGTATGTGCGAAATTACGGCGGTGGCGTAGATTTACCCTGGCAAAATGTCTTCAATACTGATAGCAAAATTGAGGTAGAAGAGTATTGCAAAAAAGCGGGAATTGAGTTAGAATGGAAAAGTAACGAGGGCTTGAAAACTCGCCAAATATGTCAAGCTGTCGCCCAGCACCCAAAAACGCAGGAAATGGTGTGGTTTAATCAAGCTCACCTCTTCCACATTTCCAATCTCGAACCCGCCGTTCGCAAAGAGCTTTTAACTTCTTTTAAGCAGGAAGATTTACCCCGCAATGCTTATTACGGCGATGGCTCGCCCATTGAAGATTTTATATTAGACGAAATTCGTCGCTGCTATCAGCAAGAAACAACTGTTTTTCTTTGGGAAGAAGGAGATGTCTTGCTGCTAGATAATATGCTAGCCGCGCACGGACGCACGCCATTTTCTGGTTCGCGTCGGGTTGTTGTCGGTATGGCAGAAGCGTTTAGCTGTCAAGATAGTTAGGCTTATTAAAGGAACTTTAGAAATGCAAAACGAAACAATCGAAGGGTTTAGACTCTCTCCACAGCAACGACATTTGTGGGGGTTACAGCAAAATAATTCTCAACAGATCTATCGTGTTCGAGGTGCAATTTTAATTTCAGGAAACCTCGATCGAGAGATTCTGAAAAAGGCGCTCCAAAATGTCGTGAATCGGCACGAAATCCTGCGTACTAGCTTTCACTGCTTGCCTGGGATGACACTACCCCTGCAAGCGATCGCCAGCACTGGTGAAGTTCCTATCTCGGAACACAATCTCAGCGGTTTGTCTCCCGAAGAACAAGAAGCTAAAATCGCAGCGCTTTTTGAGCAACTAAACCTGCTTCCTTTTGATTTTGAGCGCGGCCCACTTTGGCACATCTCTTTAGTCACTCTGGCCCAAGACAAGCACCTATTGCTGGCGAACTTCTCTGCCTTAATTGCAGATAGCGTCACCATGAAAAATTTTACCCGCGAACTCAGTCTTTCCTACTCAGCTTATACGTGCCAAGAAGAACCAGCCGATGAGCCAATGCAATATGCCGATATTGCTGAGTGGCAAAATGAGTTACTCGAATCAGAAGAAACGGCAATCGGCAAAGAATACTGGCGAAAGCTGAACCTTGAATCTTGGGATTTATTAACGCTTCCTTGGGAAAAGAAGAATACAGAAGCGGAATTTAAGCCGCTAGTAGAAAGGGTGGAAATTCGGGGTGATTTGTTGAACAGCCTGGAAGCGATCGCGCAAAAACACCAAAGCGATATTTCTACATTCCTGCTGACTTGTTGGCAAATTTTAATTTGGCGGCTTACCAGACAGCCAAACCTGATAGTCGGCGTAACTGGAAACGGCAGGAAATATGAAGAATTAGAACACTCTCTGGGGCTGTTGAGTACCTATTTACCGCTACATTGCGACTTGCAAGACGAATTCAGTTTTGCAGAAGTTTGGCGACAAGTTGAGCTAAATCTCAAAGATATTCACACTTGGCAAGAATATTTTACCTGGGAAGAAACTCTAGAATCCGATAAAAGTAACGCTTTTTTGCCCATCTGCTTTGAGTGTGAAACAGAGCCAGAGAAATATGGCGAGTCTGGCGTTTCATTTTTCCTCGATCGGCAAGATGCCTGCCTAGAGCCATTCAAACTTAAACTTTCCTGTCTTTCACGAGGCAATTGCTTAATCACCGATTTTTGCTACGATCCGGCTTTATTTGAAGCTGAAGATATCAAACGCTTGTCAAAACACTTTCAGGCACTATTAGAAAGTGCAGTAAAAAGTCCACAAATTCCCATTAGTCAGTTAAATATACTTAGCGATCGCGATCGGCTGCAACTTCTCATTGACTTTAACCAAACTCAAAAAGATTACCCGAAAAATAAATGCGTTCACCAGCTTTTTGAAGAACAAGCCGATCGCAATCCAGACAGCATTGCCGTCGTCTTTGAAAGTGAACAAATCACCTACCGAGAACTCAACGATCGCGCCAATCAACTCGCCCATCACCTGCAGAACTTGGGAGTTGAACCAGAGTCAATTGTCGGAATTTGCGTCGATCGCTCCTTAGAAACAATCGTAGGAATGCTGGGCGTACTCAAAGCCGGTGGTGCCTATTTACCCATCGATCCAACGACCCCAATAGAGCGCAAAGCGCTAATGCTAAAAGACGCTCAGGTGAAGGTTTTGCTCGTACAACAGCGGCTCATAGAAAGCTTGCCGAAAACTCAAGCAAATATTGTTTGCATCGATACAGACATTCCCACTGTTTCTACCGCTTGCACGCCGCGTGTTTCTGCCGGCAATTTAGCTTACGTCATCTATACTTCCGGTTCCACTGGCATCCCCAAAGGAGTCGCGATCGAACACCGGCAACTGCTCAATTACCTGCACAGCATTCAGGAAAAATTAAACCTACCAGCCAAAGCCAGTTTTGCTACCGTTTCCACCTTCGCCGCCGACTTAGGAAACACAGCGATTTTCCCCGCCCTTTGTTTCGGCGGTTGCCTGCATATTATCTCCCAAGAACGCGCCACCGATCCAGAGGCACTGGGTGAATATTTCTGCCGCCATCCCATCGACTGCCTCAAAATAGTTCCCTCTCATCTAGCCGCCCTTTTAAACTCCTCTCAACCCAAGTCAATTTTGCCTGGAAAACGGCTTATTTTAGGAGGTGAATCTGCCAATTGGAGCTTAATTAAAACACTTCGCAATCTTGCTCCTACTTGCTCATTATTCAATCACTACGGCCCAACAGAAACAACTGTAGGTGTCCTGAGTTATCAAGTCGAGTTTGATAAAATAGGGTGCGATTTTGACACAGTTCCACTCGGTCTTCCGATTGCCAACACTCAGATTTATATCTTGGATTCTTACTTGCAGCCGGTGCCGATAGGCGTACCTGGTGAACTGTACATCGGCGGTGATAATTTGGCGCGCGGATATCTTAACCGCCCTGAATTAACCCCAGAAAAATTTATTCGCAATCCATTTGACACGCAAGCAAAAACACGACTGTACAAAACGGGTGATTTGGCTCGCTATTTGCCAGACGGAAACATCGAATTTATTGGGCGAATTGACAGTCAAGTAAAAATCCGGGGTTTCCGCATTGAATTGGGAGAAATTGAGGCAGCGTTAGGGCAGCATCCAGATATCGTGCAGGCTGTAGTTATGGCGCCAGAAGACGAGATGTCACAAAAGCGCCTCGTGGCTTATTTGATTTCTGAGCAGAAACCAGCACCAAGCAGCAGCGAACTTCGCCGTTTTTTAGCGACAAAATTGCCTGAGTACATGGTGCCTTGGGCTTTTGTAATGCTCAAAAGTTTGCCTTTAACTCCTAATGGAAAGATCGATCGGCGATCGCTGCCAGAACCTGACGAAATGCGGCCGGAGTTGACAGAAAACTTTGTCGCGCCTCGCACAAATATCGAGGAAGTTTTAGCCGCTATCTGGGCTGAAGTTCTCAAACTTGAAAAAGTCGGCATTTACGACAACTTTTTTGAATTAGGAGGGCATTCCCTATTAGCAACTCAAGTAATTTCCAGAGTGCGCCAAGCATTTCAGGTCGAGTTGCCTTTGCACCGTTTATTTGAGTCGGCCACAGTCGCCGATTTTGCAGTAGCGATCGCGCAAAAGCAAGCCGAACAAACAGACAGTGAAATGCTCGCTCAAGTTTTAGCAGACCTCGATCAACTGTCAGAAGCACAAATACAGGAAATTCTCGCCCAACAAGGAGTCAGCAAATGAGTGATTTAATCGAACGCATCGCGGCTCTTTCTCCCCAAAAGCGCGAGTTGCTGTTGCAGCGGCTCAACCATAAAAAAGAAAGCGTTTCGCTAGAAAAAATTCTGCCTCAAAGTCGAGAGTCTAACACTTTTCCTCTGTCGTTTGCTCAACAGCGGTTGTGGTTTTTTGAGCAACTAACTCCCGGCAACTTTACCTATCACATCCTCGCCGGCGTGCGTTTGACGGGAACGCTCGACGCGAAATCCCTCGATCGCAGTCTCAACGAACTTGTCAAGCGTCATGAAGTTTTGCGAACGGCTTTTAAGACAATAAACGGGCAACCCGTTCAGGCGATCGCTTCAAATCTGGAATTGAAAATTTTAGAAATAGATTTGCGATCGCTTCCTGAAACTGAACGATCTCGCGAAGTTGAACGGTTAATCGCCGCAGAAGCAAAGCTTGCTTTCGATTTGTCACAAGCACCCTTATTACGTGCCAAATTGCTGCAATTGAGCGATTCAAACTGGGTGCTGCTATTGAGTACGCACCACATCATTTTCGATGCCTGGTCAATGGGAATATTCATCCCGGAACTCGCCACGTTTTATCAAGCCTTTTGCACTGGCAAACCTTCTCCCCTTCCCGAACTGTCGGTACAGTACGCAGACTTTGCAAGTTGGCAGCGCCAGTGGTTGCAAGGAGAAGTTTTAGAGACGCAGCTTGCTTACTGGAAAAAACAGCTCGGAGGCAATCTTCCTGTACTAAATTTGCCAACAGATCGCCCCCGCTCGGCAGTACAAACCTTCCGAGGTGCAGTGCATAAATTCACCATTCCCAAAGCAATAGCAGAGGAAATAACCCTATTAAGCCAGCGGGAAAAAGCTACTTTATTTATGACCCTACTGGCAGCGTTTAAAACATTGCTCTATCGCTACACCGGGCAAGAAGATATTTTAGTCGGATCCCCCATTGCTAACCGCAACCGACGCGAAATCGAGGAAGTAATTGGCTTATTTGCTAACACCTTAGTTTTCCGCACCAATCTGTCGAGCAACCCAACTTTTAAAGAGTTACTGGGCCGCGTGCGAGAAGTAGCTCTCGGCGCGTATAACCACCAGGATTTGCCCTTCGAGAAACTGGTAGAACTCCTACAGCCCGAACGAGATTTAAGTCATAATCCGCTATTTCAGGTGTTGTTTTCTCTGCGAAATGTTCCGACGTCGCAGATAAAATTGCCAGGAGTGACGTTGAGCAGTTTGGAAATAAAAGGGACAACGGCGAGATTTGATTTAGCGCTTGACCTGGAGGAAGGATTAGAGGGTATTAATGGAACGCTTGAGTATAGCCAAGATTTGTTTGACGCTAGCACTGCACGACGGATAGCCGGACATTTCCTAACCTTACTAGAAAGTATAGCTGCTAATCCCGAACAGCCCATTTCAAATTTGCAAATCTTGACGAAACCAGAACAGCAGCAACTTTTGTTCGAGTGGAACAACACTCAATCGAGTTTTCCGCAAGATAAGTGCATACATGAACTATTTGAAGCGCAGACAGAGCGGACGCCGGATGCGATCGCTGTCGTTTTTGAAAATGAATGTCTGACTTACCGGGATCTGAACAAAAAAGCAAATAACCTCGCAAGTTACTTGCAAAAAATCGGTGTCAACCCAGAAGTTTTCGTGGGAATTTATGTCGAGCGTTCCCTAGAAATGATGGTAGGGCTTCTCGGCATTCTCAAAGCCGGTGGCGCTTATGTTCCCCTCGATCCAGCGTATCCACCAGAGCGCCTGGGATTCATGCTGGAAGACGCGAAAATTTCAGTGTTACTCACTCAGAAAAAGCTATTAGAAACCCTGCCCAAAAATAGCGCCTCCCTCGTGTTTCTGGATGCAGATGGGGAAGGCATATCGAGCTGCGACGAGCCAGTCGTGGGTTTACAAAATTCGTCCAATTTAGCCTATGTGATCTATACTTCAGGCTCAACAGGTAAACCCAAAGGAGTGCAAATTTCCCACGCCTCTGTCGTTAACTTCTTGAGTTCTATGCGCCAACAACTGGCGATCGCAGATCGAGATGTTTGGCTAGCAGTAACATCCTTATCTTTTGACATTGCAGCACTGGAACTGTTCCTGCCTATTACAACAGGTTCTCGCGTTGTTGTAGCCAGCCGAGAAGTGGCATCTAACGGCGAAAAGCTGTTAGAAACATTAACAAATTCTGGCGCGACAGTCATGCAAGCTACTCCAGCCAGTTGGAAAATGCTTTTAGCAGCAGGATGGCAGGGAAACAATCAATTAAAAATACTGTGCGGGGGAGAAGCTTTACCCCGACAACTCGCCAATCAGTTGCTTTGGCGCGGCGCTGCTGTGTGGAATTTATACGGCCCTACAGAAACCACTATCTGGTCTACTCTCTATCAGGTCGATCGCAAAGATGAATCAGTTTCCATCGGTCGCCCGATCGCTAACACTCAAATTTTCATATTAGACCGCTATTTAATGCCGGTTCCCGTTGGCGTATTTGGCGAACTGCACATCGGCGGTGCCGGCTTATCTAGAGGCTACCTAAACCGACCGGAACTGACCGCAGAGAAGTTTATTCCTAACCCCTTTGCAGAGGACGGAATTCATGCTTCATGCTTCATTCATCCTTCATCGTTTATTCTTTCAGAACGCCTCTATAAAACCGGGGACTTGGCTCGCTATCTCCCAGATGGAAACATTGAATTTATGGGGCGCAGCGACCACCAGGTGAAAGTTCGCGGATTTCGCATCGAATTAGGCGAAATTGAAGCGGTACTCAGCCAATACCCAGCCGTGCGAGAAGCGATCGCACTGGTTCGAGAGGACAATCCGGGCGACAAGCGTTTAGTAGCTTATATCGTTGCTAACTCAGAACTCAAAACTCAAGACTCAGAACTTATTAATGATTTGCGCTCTTACCTGAAACAAAAACTGCCGCAGTACATGATGCCGTCAGCGTTTGTGCTGCTGGAAGCAATGCCTTTAACGCCTAACGGAAAAATCGATCGGCGATCGCTAAAAGCACCTGACAAAAACACAGCAGAATTCGAGAGCAATTTTACCTGCCCTCGAACTCCCGACGAGCAATTAATAGCAGAAATTTGGGCGGAAGTTCTCGGTTTAGAGCGCGTTGGAATTCACGATAACTTCTTTGAATTGGGAGGTCATTCATTGCTGGCTACTCAGGCGATCGCCCGCCTGCGAGAAGCGTTTCAAATTGAATTGCCCCTGCGCGTTTTATTTGAATCGCCTACCGTCGCAACTTTCACCGAAAGCCTCTTGCAATATCGCGCCTCGCAAAAACTGAAAGCACCCCCCATCAAGCGTGCGTCAAGGCAGGGAGAATTACCCCTTTCTTTTGCACAACAACGACTGTGGTTTCTCGACCAATTGCAGCCGGGGAATCCTGCCTATAATATCCCAGCAGCCGTGCGCTTGAAGGGGGCGCTCAATGTAGCCGTTCTAGAGCAAACTTTTCAGGAAATTATCAAGCGACACGAAGCATTGCGGACAACTTTTAAATCGGTGGAAGGACGACCCGCTCAGGTTATTATTTCATCTTTTAATTTCACATTGCCGATCGTAAACCTAAGAGAGTTATCGCAAGCTGAACGAGAAGCCGAGGCAATGCGACTCGCCGCTGAAGAAGCGCGACAGCCTTTTGACCTAACAAAATGGCCGTTACTGCGCGTCACATTGTTACATCTTGACGAGACAGAATACCTGCTGTTAGTGACAGTACACCACATCATAGCCGATGGCTGGTCGATGGGGGTACTCGTGCGGGAAGTGGCGGCGCTTTATGAAGCTTTCTGCAGTGGCAAACCTTCTCCCCTACCCGAACTTTCTGTACAGTACGCAGACTATGCTGTTTGGCAAATAAACTGGCTGCAAGGCGAAGTTCTCGAAGCAAAACTCGCTGACTGGAAGCAGCAGTTGGGTCAAATTTTGCCCCCGCTGCAATTGCCAGCAAAACAACCGCGTTCTGCTGTTTCTAGCGATCGAGCTGAGATTCAAGAATTCCAGCTTGATTGGCAAGTTTCACAAGCGCTAAACGCACTCAGTAGGCAACAAAATGTCACTTTGTTTATGACCTTGTTGGCAGCACTTCAAACGCTGCTTTATCGCTACACAAATCAAGAAGATATTGTCGTCGGTACTGACCTGGCAAACCGCACACAAGTTGAGACTGAAGCTTTAATTGGTTTCTTTGTCAATATCCTCGTCTTGCGAACCGATATGCGCGGCAATCCTACATTTCGCCAACTGCTCGATCGCGTGCGCGAAGTGACATTAAAAGCTTACACTCACCAAGATTTGCCCTTCGACAAACTGGTAGAAGAACTGCGGCCCGATCGCACCCTGAGTCAGACACCGCTATTTCAAGTTTTATTCGTCATGCAAAATGCGCCTATGCCGAATTTAGAAATGGCCGGTTTAACTTTAATGCCGGTTGCAATTGATAGCGGTACGGCTAAATTTGATTTGGCGCTATTTGTCTCGGAAACAGAGACAGGAATTGTCGGCAGTTGGAAGTATAATTCCGATCTATTTGACAGAGAAACGATCGCTCAAATGTCAAATCGCTTTGAAACCCTCCTCAGCAGCATTGTGGCGCAGCCTGACAGTCGTTTAAACACTTTAGAAATACTCACAGAAGCCCAGAAGCAGAAACAAGCCATGCAAGAATTAAAGCGTGAAAAAAGCAATTTTAGTAAGTTCAAAAGCGTCAAGCCCAAGCCAGTGGCATTGCCACAAGGCGAATTGATAACAACCGACTACCTGCACCCCGACGAACTCTTTCCTTTAGTGGCAAAACCCGCAGTAGCCGATGTCGATCTCGCAGACTGGGCGAAAAATAACCGCGAATTTATAGAGGCAAAATTGCTACAGCATGGAGGGATTCTTTTCCGAGGGTTCATCGGCCCTGTGGTTTCCGCATTCGAGCAGTTTGCACTCTCAATTTGTTCGGAATTATTTGGGGAGTATGGGGATTTGCCACGCGAAGGAGTTAGCGGCAAAGTTTACGGTTCAACTCCTTACCCAGCAGATAAAGCTATCTTATTTCACAGCGAGAGTTCGCACCTGCACCGCTGGCCGATGAAAATCTGGTTTTTCTGCGTTCAGCCAGCGCAACAAGGCGGAGAAACGCCGATCGTTGATTGTCGGAAAGTTTACCAGTTGCTAGACCCGAAACTCAGAGAAAAATTTGCCCAAAAGCAAATTATGTACGTTCGTAACTACACAGACGGACTCGATGTAAGCTGGAAAGATTTTTTCCAAACAGAAGACAAATCCGTAGTTGAGGAATATTGCCGGCAAGCTGGGATGGAATTTGAGTGGAAAGCAGGAAATAATTTGAGAACTCGCAAAATTCGCCCCGCAATTGCCAAGCACCCAAAAACCAAAGAGATGGTATTTTTCAATCAACTTCCCTTGCACCACATTTCCTGCTTAGATGCCGCAACCCGCGCTTCCTTGCTCTCGGTTTTTGGAGAAGAGAACCTCCCCCGCAATGTTTATTACGGTGACGGCACTCCTATTGAAGACTCGGTAATGGCAGAAATTCAGGCAGTGTACGCGCAAGCTGCTGTTAGTTTTCCCTGGCAAGCAGGAGACATCTTAATGCTAGATAATATGCTTGCCGCTCACAGTCGCAATCCATTTATCGGTTCGCGAAAAATTGTTGTAGCGATGGGCGAAATGATTCCTGAATCAGGAATTTAATTCCCTTTCATATCATGTCCGGTCGATTGCCAGAAATCAGGTAGGGGCGGGTTCACCAACAATATTTGCCAATAATTGACAATCTCAAAAACCCGCCCGACCGGGAGATTATAGTCAATCGATCGGGCATAATATCATCTCTTCCAGGCAAAGGTAACGAGAATAAAGTAGTGCTTTGATAAAGAGGAACAATGCAAACAATTAATGGATTTCGGCTTTCACCCCAGCAAAAATATCTGTGGCTGTTCCAGCAAGACAGCCCGGCTTATCGCGTTCAATCTGCTATTCTTATCGAGGGAATTCTTCAAACTGATAACCTAAAGAAAGCTTTAGAAAAAGTTAGCGATCGCCACGAAATTATCCGCACAAGCTTTCAGCGAAAGACCGGGCTAAAAACTCCTATACAAGTTATCTCCGAACATAGCTCTGTTTCGTGGAACTGGGTTAACTTAAGTGAAGTGACTCCCCAGGAGCAAGAAGCCAAAATTGAAGAGATTTTTCAGCAAGAAAAGAGCGCTTTATTCAACTTCGATCGCAATCCTGTTTGGCACTTGTCTTTAATTAGACTTTCATCTGAGAGGCATATTTTACTGGTTAGTTTGCCCGCACTGTGCGCCGATAGTCGCACACTAAAAAATCTGGTTCAAGAAATCAGCCAGTGCTATGCCGCCTGCCTTCACGGCGAAGAAATTACCGATGAAGTTGTGCAATACATTCAATTTTCCGAATGGCAAAATGAATTGCTCGAAGATGAGGAAGCGGCGGACGGCAAAGAATACTGGACTGGGCATAATTTTTCAGCGCTAGCGAGTTTAAGGTTGCCGTTTGAAAATAGATTAATTAACGCGCCAGCTCAATTTACTCCCCAATCTTTTGAGGTCAAATTAGAGTCAGCTTTGCTGGGAAAAGTGGAATATCTTGCCCGCCAGTACAACACCTCACTTTCTACATTCTTGCTCGCTTGCTGGAAAATTTTGCTCTGGCGGCTGATTGACCAATCAGACATCGCTGTTGGCGTGGCATTCGACGGTCGAAAATACGAAGAACTAGAGCCAGCGCTTGGGCTGTTTGCCAAATTTTTACCGCTGTCGAGCCAACTAACAGAAAACTTTTCCTTCGCGGAAACTTTGCAGCAAATTCAGCAGGAAGAACGCGAAGCATACAAGTATCAAGAATATTTCTCCCACGAATATCTAGGCAACTCTTCCGGCTTTCCATTTGGTTTCGAGTTTGAGGAACAACTCGAAAAGTATGCCGCTGCTGGCACATCTTTTTCGATTTACAAGCAGTATGCGTGCTGCGATCGCTTCAAAGTTAAACTCTCTTGCAACCGCCAAAATGACTCGCTTGCCGCTGAGTTTCACTACGATCCTATCTTCCTTGCAGACAACAGTATCCGGTGCTTGGCAGAGCAATTTTACGCCTTAGTGCAAAGTGTAGCCAGCAACCCACAAACCGCAATCGGCAAGCTCGAAATGCTGAGCGATCGCGCCCGAAATCAATTATTAGTAGAATTCAACAGCACAAAAGCAGATTACCAGCTCGATAAGTGCGTTCACCAGTTATTTGAAGAACAAGCAGAGCGATCGCCCAACCGTATAGCTGCTGTTTGTGAAAATGAGCAAATTACCTACAGCGAACTCAACGCCCGCGCTAACCAAATCGCCCATTACTTGCAGCAATTAGGTGTCAAGCCAGAGGTGATTGTCGGCCTTTGCGTCGATCGCTCTTTAGAGGCGATCGCTGGAATTCTAGGCATCCTCAAAGCAGGTGGCGCGTACCTACCGATCGACCCAGCCATGCCCAAAGAGCGCCTAGCATTGATGCTGCAAAACGCTCAGACTCCAGTGCTGTTAACCCAACAGCATCTCATCAAAAGTTTGCCTGAAACTAAGGCATATATCCTGTGCTTAGATACAGACATTCCCTCTTTTTCTCCTACTAATTTCGTCTCTGCTTCTGGTGAAAATTTAGCTTACATTATCTATACCTCCGGTTCCACCGGCACCCCCAAAGGAGTCGCCATTGAACACCGACAACTGCTCAATTACCTGCACGGAATTCAGGAAAAATTAAACCTGCCATCAGGTGCAAATTATGCCACCGTTTCTACCTTCGCCGCAGACTTGGGAAACACCGTTATTTTTCCGGCGTTGTGTTCGGGTGGATGCCTGCACATCATCTCTCAAGAACGCGCAACAGATCCTCAAGCAATTGCGGCTTATTTTCAGCAACATTCTATCGATTGTCTTAAAATTGTTCCCTCTCACTTAAAAGCTTTGTTGAGCGCTGATAACGCCTCGCAAATCTTACCGAAAAAGCGATTAATTCTCGGCGGTGAGCCTTTGATGTGGAATTTAATTGAAACAATTCAGAAATACAATCCAGACTGCTCGATCTTCAACCATTACGGGCCGACAGAAACAACTGTAGGCGTGCTGACTTATCAGGTAAAAATGCAAGGCGATCGCATTTCCCAGA
Source organism: Microcoleus sp. S36a_B3 (assembly GCF_036700745.1). Lineage (NCBI taxonomy): Bacteria > Bacillati > Cyanobacteriota > Cyanophyceae > Oscillatoriales > Microcoleaceae > Microcoleus > Microcoleus sp. S36a_B3. The sequence continues at coordinate 91,082 of NZ_JAUBPN010000018.1, forward strand.
CAGTTCCTTTAGGTCGCCCGCTACCCAACACGCAGATTTATTTGCTCGATTCGCACTTGCAGCCAGTTCCTGTAGGGGTAGCCGGTGAATTATATATTGCTGGGGCGGGATTGGCTCGCGGCTATCTAAACCAACCAGAACTCACTGCAGAAAAATTTATTTGCAAGTCATTGACTCAGGAACCGGAAACTCGACTTTACAAAACTGGCGACTTAGCTCGCTATTTGCCAGACGGAAATATAGAATTTATCGATCGCGTCGATCGCCAAGTAAAGCTGCGAGGTTTCCGCATTGAATTAGGGGAAATTGAGGCGGGGCTGTCTCATCATCCCTCTGTACGCGAGGCAGCCGTTTTACTTCAAGAAAATGAACCGGGAAATCAGCGTTTAGTCGCCTATATTGTTTCTCAATCAAAACCCAGCATTCAGGACTCACAACTGATTGAAAGCCTGCGTTCATTCCTCAAAGAAAAGCTGCCCGAATACATGATACCTTCTGCTTTTGTGGTTCTGAAAGCGCTGCCACTGACTCCCAATGGCAAAATAGACCGTCAAGCGCTTCCTGCACCGTCCATAGCAGCCAATTTTACAGATACGTTTGTAGGCCCTCGCACTCCCGGTGAGGAGATTCTTGCCGAAATTTGGAGCCAGCTTCTCAACCTTCAAAAGGTAGGAATTCACGACAATTTCTTTGACTTGGGGGGACACTCATTACTGATTACTCAGTTGTTAGCCAAAGTGCGAGAAATTTTTCAGGTGGAATTGCCTTTGCGCGTTTTGTTTGAAGCTCCTACTGTAGCTGGTTTAGCTGAAAAGATCGAAATGCAACAAGAGGGCAACACAGCGGGCGATCGCACTGCAAGTTTCGATATTAACGCTGAAGTTGTTTTAGATCCGGCAATTCGCCCTGCAACTCCATTGAGCGATCCAAAAACTGAACCAGCTTGCATTCTCTTAACAGGGGCGACGGGCTTTTTGGGAGCCTTTTTACTCCGCGACCTCTTGCAACAAACTCAAGCAGAAATTTATTGCCTAGTCCGTTCTGCCGATTCAGAATCAGCTAAAAAGCGGATTCAAAGCAGCCTCGAATCCTATTTAATTTGGGATGAAAGCAGCAGCGATCGCATTATCCCAATTGCTGGAGATTTGTCTCAACCACTTTTGGGGCTTTCCGAGGAGCAGTTCGGAGTTTTAGCCAGTAAAATTGATGTCATTTACCACAATGGCGCGTTTGTCAAGTTTACTTATCCCTACTCGGTTCTCAAACCCCCTAACGTTTTGGGGACGCAGGAAGTTCTGAGATTGGCGAGTCAAAGTAAGCTAAAACCAGTCCATTTAATTTCTACGATTTCCGTTTTCTCGGCAATGGGAGAATCTGGGATTAAGCTCGTGCGAGAGGAGGATGAACTGACTCCGGGAGAGGGTTTAAAAGGCGCTTACACTCAGACTAAGTGGGTGGCAGAAAAGTTAGTAGAGGTCGCGCGCGATCGGGGAATTCCTGTTAGCATTTACAGGCCAGGTCGCATTTCTGGGGATAGCAAAACAGGGGCTTGCAATCCCAGCGATTTACTATACAGGTTAATCGCTGGTTGCGTGCAACTTGGATGTACTCCCGATGACGATAAGCTGATGAATATAGCGCCTGTTGACTATGTGAGCCGAGCGATCGTTCATCTTTCGAGCCAAAAAGAATTGCTCGGAAAGACTTTTCATTTAGTCAACCCTCAGTCCTTTCAGATGAGTGAATTGCTTGGCTGGATTTGCTCAATGGGTTATCAAATCAAACGAGTTTCGTCTGAGGCTTGGCAAGCAGAAATAATCAATCGCGCTGGAAATTCTCCCGATCATGCTTTGTACCCGCTAGTCGGTCTTTTCTCCGAAAAAGTTTCGGAAGCAGAAATGGCTAAATCTGCCACGCTGCAATTCGATTGCCAGAATGCGTTGAAGGGACTTTCGGGAACTGACATTATCTGCCCGCAAGCCGATGTGAGTTTGTTTCGGACTTATTTTTCCTATCTCGTCGATTCTGGCTTGATAGGTAGCCGCAATTAAAACTTGTAAGGGCGCAAAGCATTGCGCCCCTACCTGACTCAATCTCTGGAAAATTCAAAATGAACGAACAATTGCAGCAAAGACACATGAAAGCGCTGATAGAGCGCTACACCGATCGCACAAAAACCTCTAAGAATTTCGCGCAAAAATACCGTCCGGTTCTCGCGGACAATCGGGCTTCAGATGGGTTTCGCTTTCCCGTCAAGGAGATGTTTTATCCCATTGTCGCCGATCGCTCGCTTGGCTCTAAAATGTGGGATGTTGATGGCAACGAATACATCGATATCACAATGGGATTTGGCATCAATCTTTTCGGTCATAATCCGCCCTTTATTAAAGAAGCCCTATTAGAGCAACTCGATCGCGGTGTGCAGATTGGCGCTCAAGCAGACCTTGCCGGAGAAGTTGCAGAATTAATCTGCGAACTGACGGGGATGGAGCGCGTCGCTTTTTCTAATACCGGCACCGAAGCAGTGATGGCAGCTTTACGATTAGCTAGAGCGGCAACTAAACGCAATAAAATTGCTTTGTTTTCGGGTTCTTATCACGGTCATTTTGACGGAACTCTCGCCGTTGTAAAAAAGATAAATGGCGATTTATGCACCATTCCAAAAGCGCCAGGAATTCTCGCTAATTTTATTGAAGATGTTTTAGTTTTGGATTACGGAAGCCCTCATGCCCTGGAAATTATCAAAGCTCACCAGCACGAATTAGCGGCGGTTCTCGTGGAGCCGGTGCAAAGCCGCCGTCTCGATTTGCAACCCAAAAAATTTCTCCAGCAACTCAGGCAATTAACAAAAGAATCAGAAATTGCGCTGATTTTTGATGAAATGGTTACTGGTTTCCGAATTCATCAAGGCGGGGCGCAGGCGTGGTTTGGCATTGAGGCAGATATTGCAACTTATGGCAAAATTGTCGGGGGCGGTATGCCCATTGGAATTATCGCTGGAAAAGCTGCTTATATGGATAAAATTGACGGCGGTTTGTGGAACTACGGCGATGATTCCTACCCCCAGATAAAAACCACAATTTTTGCTGGCACTTTTTGCAAGCACCCACTTGCTCTGGCCGCTGCGCGTTCCGTGCTGCGCTATCTTAAAAATCAAGGCCCAGCCCTTCAGCAGCAGTTGAATCAGCGAACTTCGCAGCTAGTTGAAACCCTGAATACTTATTTCAAAGAGAATGAAGTCTCTGTCTGGCTTGTAAATTTCGGATCGCAATTTCGCGCTGCTGCATCCGTTGAGATAGATCCGCTACTTTTTCACTTACTCGAAAAGCGTATTTTCATATCCGAAGGTCGTAGCTGCTTTCTCTCCACCGCTCACACTAATGAAGACATCGATCGCATCATTCAGGCTGTTAAAGAGAGTATTCAAGAAATGCGCGAAGGAGGCTTTTTCCCGGTTTCTTCTCATCCCCAAGCAGAAGTTGTTTAGGCTCTTCCTTACTTACCATGCCAAACTAACACCATTTTTTTAAAGATGTGCTAGAGATAAAGAATGTAAAATTCAAGACCATCCTGTGAGAAAACCAATGACATGATTCGTTAAAGATGCTAAGATTTCCTGAACTTTTACGCGGAGTTCGTCAAGATTACTAACAACTAACTTTCGCTTAAAATTCTTTGATGTATTCCCACACTCTTTCTGTGGGATTTACTTCAGGACAATGAGGAGGCTGAAATAGTAAAATAATATTGTCTGGCAATTCAGATGTGTTTAAAAGATGACCGGGAGCATTATCGACTTGAATAATGTGCAATTCATCGGGATATTGAAGCGACAATTGTTGCAAATATGCTTGAAAACAAACTTTATCTAAATGGGGAAACTCCCAAAAAACAACTTCTTCCAGTAGATGGGGATACTGCGACCTAATGCCAGAAAAATTTAAATTTCTATTGATGTTCTTCTACGGGCTTTATACCCCGTAGTGTTATCCTTCGTCTCTGAATTTTATGTAGTCCTAATCGAGTTTCGTCACTGCACCAAAACAGAACTTTCTTGTATTTCTTTACTTGGTCAGGAACTCGATCCAGCAAAAGGCTTTGATTGTTTGAGGCAGGCTATTCTTGAATTTATTGATTGCCGTTGGCTTTTGTTTCCTACTGCGGGTTCTTGGGATTTTCGATTTACTTTTCAACTCCCCTTTAACCAAGGAGTATACAGCTTGATAACTACTAGGTATTTCTTTGATCGGCCAGAGCCAGAGATGAACTTCTTTATAACGGGAAAATCCTTCGGGTTCTCTCAATTATTGTTGTAATGCAGCCGCTACGTCAACTGAAAACTTCTTGGGTCTGCCAAAAATCTGCCGATTTTTTAACAAGTTTTCCCGACCACCCTCTTTATATTGAAAGAGCCAGCGATGAATTGTGGTTTCACTTTTACCCAAAATCTACGATATTTCTCGGACTGTTTCTACTTTTGTTGATTGAAATAAATAAAGCATTTGAACTTTATTATATGATAAAATTTTTTTTGGTTGTTTCCTAATCTTTAGCAATACTTCTACAGGTTCGGCAATCTTTATATGAGGACAACCAGACATTTTAATGTTCTCCTTTACTTTATATAAATCTATCATAACTTTATAAAAATGGTATAAGAAGTTATAGTTAACTCCATTTTTTTTGATAAAAACATCAATAACCGAGAAAAGAAATCAGAACTGGCGCATAAATATTAAAGAAACCGGGTTTTGGACAGGGATTAAAGGTTGAGATGCGCGGGTTCGTTAAAAAAAACCGGTTTCTGCCTCGGCGCATCAATCTTAAACAAATTAGGTTGTGGAGAGGGATTAAAGGTTGAGATGCGCGGGTTCGCCAAAAAACCCGGTTTCTATGGAGACTTGGGCTTTGAATTTCGAGATTCCGGCAATTTGAGCCCGGAAGTGTCAAAATATTAACAACCAGTTCATCCCCAAAATATATGGCTCCCGCCGTTTTAATTGAAAATCTTCAGAAACGCTACGGCACTGTAGAAGCCGTTAAAGATGTTTCCTTCAAGGTAGAACCGGGGGAAATATTTGGTTTGCTAGGGCCCAACGGTGCTGGTAAAACCACTACCCTGCGGGTACTTTGTACTTTAACATCGCCAGACAGCGGACGCATTGAAGTGTCTGGCATTTGCGCTGTCAGCCAGCCGAGAATTGCTCGACAGAGACTAGGCTATGTGGCTCAAGAAGTGGCTCTCGATAAGGTGTTGACGGGCCGGGAACTCCTGCAACTGCAAGCGGCGCTTTACCATTTGCCCCGCCCTACGATTAAAGGGCGGATTGACGAAATGGTGAAACTCCTCGGTTTGGAGGAGTGGGAAAATAAAAAGACTGGTACGTATTCCGGCGGTATCCGCAAGCGCTTGGATTTGGCTGCTGGGTTGCTTCACCAGCCGGATGTTTTGGTGTTAGACGAACCGACTGTCGGGCTCGATATTGAAAGTCGGTTGGTTGTTTGGGATTTCCTGCGGCGCTTGCGCGAGGAAGGTACGACGGTTTTGATTACGAGTCACTATCTCGAAGAAGTTGACGCTTTGGCCGATCGCGTGGCGATTATTGACAAGGGTACGGTGATTGCACAGGGCACGCCGGAGGAGTTGAAAAATCGGGTTGGGGGCGATCGGGTGACTCTGCGGATTCGGGAGTTTTCGCCGATCGAAGAAGCCGAAAAAGCTAAAAATCTAATGCAATCGCTGCCTTTTGTGCAAGAAGTAATTGTCAATACGGCTCAAGGAAATTCTCTCAATTTAGTAGTAACACCGCAAAGCGATGCGCTGGTGACAATTCAGCAAGCTTTGAAAGATGCGGGACTTCCTACTTTTGGGATTGCTCAATCTCGGCCGAGTTTGGATGATGTGTATTTGGCGGCGACTGGTAAGACGCTGTTGGATGCCGAGTTGGCTGCTGCTAGCAACCGCGATTTGAAGGCGGAGCAAAAACAGGCGATGCGATCGTAATTTAGTTTAATTGGAAGCTCCACGCGCGGGGTCAGAAACCCGGTTTCTTTACAGATTTCTCGTCGCCAAACCAGATTTTTTTAAGAAACCGGGTTTCTTTTGCCTTAGTCCTATTTAAGATGATTCGGCGGTTGAATACGATGGTAATTTTGGAGGATATTAATAAATGAATCTTGTTTTAGAAGTTGAAGCGCCTCCTTTCCGAGAAGATGCAACAGGTGCTATTCGGGTGGGAAATTCAAGAGTTTTGCTGGAATTGGTGATTCGAGCTTTTCAGGATGGTGCGTCGCCGGAATCAATTGTGCAGCGTTATTCAACTGTGTCATTGTCCGATGTCTATAGTGCGATCGGCTATTATCTCCGACACCAAGAAACAGTAGAAGCTTATCTCAATTATCGCGAGCAATTAGCAGATTCCGTCCGTCAGCGTTTGTTGGATATTCAACCCGATCTCAGTGTTGTGCGATCGCGCTTGTTAGCCCAAAAACAATCTTGAGGATTAACTATGCTGCGGCTGTTGAGCGATGAAAATTTTAATGGCGATATTGTTCGAGGGCTTTTCCTGCGTCAGCCAGACCTTGACTTGCTTCGCGTTCAGGATGTTGGTTTGCGAGAAGCTGACGATCCAACAATTCTCAACTGGGCGGCCCAGAACGATCGCATTGTGTTAAGCCATGACCGAGCAACTATGCCCGATTTGGCTTACGAACAGTTGAGGGATAAGGAACAAATGTCAGGTTTGTTTATAATTAACGATCGAATGCCAGTTAGACAGGCTATTGATGAACTTCTGGTGCTGGTTAACTGTAGCGAACAATCGGAGTGGAAAGGAGTTGTTTTGTATCTACCATTGTAACAATTAGCTAGATATTTAGGACTATTCTGCAACCATTTTAACATACTGTTTTAACACAGGTGGAATCGTGAAAACGGTTTCAGCTTCACCGCTCAATTTTTCGATCATTCCCCGTCGGGCTAAAGATTGAATTGCTTTACATAATTCGCCCTGCGAACCTTGACATTTTGCCAAAAATTGAGTAAAGGAAACAGGTTCGATTTCATTACTAAGTTGCGAAATAGCCTGTTTTTCTCTTTCCGACAACCGCTGATAGTGCTGCTGCAATATCGGCGTCAATTCATCGCTTAAAAATACTGGTTTATAGCTTAAATATTGAGATACTCTACCATTAAATAAGTTGTTTATAGTTTGAGCGACTAATTTTAACCAGAGGGGATTACCTTGATAAAGGTTAATCAATTCGGGCCAGGCTTCTTCATCCAACAAACTTTTTTCTCTAAGAATTTCTGTTGCTGCTTCACCTAAACCGGTTAACTGCAATAAACGTACTTTTACGCACTATTGACCAGCTTTGGGTACAATACAGTGACGGACATTTTGGTTTTAGCATCCAGTTAGGTATCTTGGAAGAATGTAAAAAAGCGGATGATTGGAAAAAAAAAGAAGTAAAGGAATTTGATCGCGGTATGTGTGGTCATGTTCAAGAGCATTTCGTGAAACTTTCCGGGTCCTTAGTTCCACTCGCCGATCCAGTTGAAGTGGTAATGCTTCGGGAACGCTTGGGGTGGATTACTCGTTGTTACCCTACTGAGGAGACATACAGTTTTATGTGTGCCGTGGATCCTTCTAAGCTCAAATACAGTATAGGGGCTCCAAAAGGTCATCTCCCCGTTTATGATAATGGTACGAAGATTTTTAATTCATATATGCTATATGTTTGGCAGCGACTAAAAGACTGTGGTATATAGAGTGCAATTAAGGCAAATAATCTCGAATCAAACAATAGCGATCGCTCTTGATAAATAACTACTGATACTCTACTACAGCGGCGATCGCCCTGGCAATTTCCTCCCTATCAGTAGTCGAAAGTTCTCCTATTTTACGAATGAATCTTTGTACATCCATACCCCGCAATTGCAACACGTCCACTGCCGAAATTTTCGTTAAACCATTAGCAATATCTGAGTCAATCTTAATGTGCCAGATATTACCAGCATAATATTCTTTCCAATCTGTGATAGGTGCAGCCAATTTCAGTGGTAATTTACCAACACTATCAGAACTTACCACTACAGCGGGACGGATTTTTTTGATTTCTGCTCCCACTGTTGGGTCAAAATTAGCCAACCAAATATCACCCCGTTTAGGAGAAGGAGAGTTAGTAGTCAATTAAATCTCCTGCTTCTAATTCTTGCCATTCTCTATCTTCCTGGTAATGTTGCAACATTACCTCAGCTTGTCTTTCTAAAATATTTCGTCTCTCTTCTAATGGCAATTGCATAAATTCTCTGCGACTGGGATAGTTCCCTAGTGTTGGTATTTCTAAAGCTATATCGCTCGACTGCTTTTGAATCTGACGATCGCAACTCAATGCTTCTATTCGATCGCTTTCGGCTGCTTCCGCTGCAATGTCAGCATCAATTTCCTCTCGGTTAGCATGATAATAAGTCAAAGCTGCATAGACTTGAGTGAGAGTTAAATGCCCGATGCGATCGCCAATTTCTTCTGCATTCAAACCTTGCTTGTACCAAATAGCAATGCGCCGGACTGTAACACCCGTTCCGGCAATAATTGGACAGCCACCATGTATGTCAGGATTGCGGCTAATTAAAGTTCCTATATCTGTGATAGTTGACAAGATTTTTTTCCCCGCCAATTTCCGATCGCTCTCTTATCTAGGATAACACTGTCACAGCAAGAGCGATCGCCCTTATTTTCCTGAAGTGCGATCGCCCTTATCCCATCCCCATTAACTCTCTTTCGTATGCGATCGCTAAAAAGTGAGCTCGCCCTTATTCCCAAAAGTGCGATCGCCCTTTCCATTCTCATGCTTTTGATTGGGCGGCAGGAATAACTTCAATTAGTCCCGTATGAAAAGCTGTATCGTAGGTAATAACTGGTAAATTTTCGAGTTCAGCTTGTGCCATAATCATCCGGTCAAACGGATCGCGGTGGGCAATAGGCAGGCTGCCAGCGCGAAGGGCATGGGCTGAAGTTATAGCTAGTTCGATAAATTGCGATCGGTGGAGGATTTGCGAATATTCCCCGACAATCTGTTTGGCTTCGGGAAGTTTACCGATGCGATATTTGGTGGCTATTTCCCAGGCTGAAGCAGTGCTGACAATGATATTAAAATCCGGGTTGCGAATGATGTCGCGGCATTTGGCATTGAGTTTGGGGTCGTCAAAGAGCCACCACAACAGGATATGGGTGTCAATGAGATAGCTTATTCCCATTGTTCGAGTTCCTCTTCTGGTAGGGGCTCAAAAAAAGTATCACCCAGTTTTCCTGTCAGTAAACCAGGCCTGCGAGGCTGTGGCTGTTCTCGTCCTAATCCGAGGCGAAAGTAGTGAATCAAGTCATAGATTTCTGCAAGTTTGTCTTCTGGAATGTCTTGTAGTTCTTGAACGATCTTCTCAATTAGCATAAATCAAACACTCCGATAGTTGCTGGTTAATCGATCGAGCTACTGCGATCGCCCTTAATAAGTAACTACTCATACTCTACTACAGCCGGACGGATTTTTTTAATTTCGGCTCCCACTGTTGGATCAAAATTAGCCAACCAAATATCACCCCGTTTAGGAGAAGGAGAGTTAGTAGTCAATTAAATCTCCTGCTTCTAATTCTTGCCATTCTCTATCTTCCTGGTAATGTTGCAACATTGCCTCAGCTTGTTTTGCCAGAATATTTCGCCTCTCTTCTAACGGCAATTGCATAAATTCTCGGCGGCTGGGATAGTCGGCTAGTGTTGGTATTTCCAAACCTATATCAATATCTAATGGCTGTGCTTTTCCTGCAGAGATTTCCTGTTTGGCGCGCTGTGCTGCCACAATCAGCGATTGTTCTGTATTCTGAAAAGATACATTCCACTGTTCTTCATCCCTCAAGTCTTCAAGATATTCTCGCAAATGTTCAACAACTCTATCTTGCAGAGTTTCCGGCAGAGATTCCATCATCTCGACCAAAGTTGCGATTCCCTACGGGATAGCTACGCTTCACGCCCTTGATGACATAGCTTTATCCTCCTAATAAATCAACTTTTTATTTAGCATATTTGATGAGCTTATTCTCAATTTTAGACCGATCGCCCGCCCGGCCCCACCAATACCTCCAGACTTGCTACCCTAAAGATAGTTAGATTTAATCAACAAGCAATTATGAGCGGTACAGTTACATCCCCCAACAACCTCAACCAGCAGCGGCCACTCGCCACCCCATCCGCTGACACTTCGAGTTCCCTGCTGGGCGACTTCATCCAAGAAACCCTCGCCTTAACCAAACGCCTGTTTATTCAATTGCAGCGCCGCCCCTCGACGCTAGTTGCAGGTATTATTCAGCCGCTGATGTGGTTGGTTTTATTCGGAGCTCTGTTTAAAAATGCACCCGCCGGCTTGTTCGGCGAAAGCCAGAATTACGGACAATTTCTCGGCGCAGGCGTGATTGTTTTTACTGCATTTGCAGGGGCGCTGAATGCCGGTTTGCCGATCATGTTCGATCGCGAATTCGGATTTCTCAACCGCCTGTTAGTCGCGCCCCTAGCTTCCAGATTCTCGATCGTCCTAGCTTCGGCTATTTTCATCGTCACCCTCAGCTTTATCCAAACAGGCGCAATCGTTACGGCGGGAGCATTTTTGGGTTCGGGATTCCCCGGAATGGCCGGACTCGGGGCGATCGCCCTAATAGTCCTGCTGTTAGTTTTGGGAGTCACGGGCATCAGTCTCGGTTTAGCCTTCGCCCTCCCCGGCCACGTAGAATTAATCGCAGTTATTTTTGTTACCAACCTGCCCCTATTATTTGCCAGCACCGCCCTCGCGCCGCTGTCGTTTATGCCAGAGTGGCTGCAAGTTGTCGTCACTCTCAATCCTCTGAGTTACGCGATCGAACCCATCCGCTATTTGTACCTGCACAGCGATTGGTCGCTAGCTAGCGTCGTCATGCACGCTCCTTGGGGTAATGTTACCTTTGGAGGAGCGCTGTTAGTCTTGCTAGCCTTTGATGTCGTAGCGCTGCTGAGCATTCAACCCCTGCTGCGCCGCCGGTTTGCTTAGGGCGCACGGCGGTTGAAACCGCGTCTACAAAAACCAAGTCCGCCTCCGCGGACTGAAAAAAATAACGTAATTTCAACTGCCTGGTCTTCTTCAACCCGCGCACCATCCGGGTTTTGTCTGTGTAGACGCGGTTTCAACCGCCGTCTTCGTTTATTAGCTGTCAGTCAGAATATTGTTGAGATACAATTGTTTTTTTGAAAGTTGAACTAATAAATTATGAACACCAAAACTTCTAAATCCGCCAAAGCGATGATTCAAATTGCCGCCAGCGCGATCGCCACCTGTGCTATTTTATCGCCTCAAGCAACCTTCGCTCAAGCCAGCAATTTAAATAATAATAACGCCCAACCACTGCAAGACTTTCAAACTCAAGACAACACCGACCCTTTTTCCGGCCGCAGCAGTGGCAGCGGAATATTTGATTTAATTCACAGATCCCGATTGGGAGGCGGCCGCAGCATGGAAGAATTCAATACCGAACAGCGCCAAAATTTGAACGATGCCGCCACAGAATTTCGGAACAAACAGCGCCAACTACTGGAAAAACCAACAGCACCTACACCAGGGGCGATCGCACCTACAGAAATTACCGCCCCCGCCCCTTAAATTGATTTCTTAGTCCGCGTAGGCGGACTTCGTTTATGTAGCAACAGTTTAAACCGCCAAAATTAGTCTTAATTTCTTAGTCCCCCTCTGCTCGGACTTCGTTTATGTAGCAGCGGTTTAAACCGCCAAAATTAGTCGTTATAGCAACAGTTTAAACCGCCAAAATTAGTCTTAATTTCTTAGTCCCCCTCTGCTCGGACTTCGTTTATGTAGCAGCGGTTTAAACCGCCAAAATTAGTCTTAATTTCTTAGTCCCCCTCTGCTCGGACTTCGTTTATGTAGCAGCGGTTTAAACCGCCAAAATTAGTCGTTATAGCAGCAGTTTAAACCGCCAAAATTAGTCATTCTAGCTTAATTAACAAATCCCCCAAACACCGCCATACCGTAATGCTTCCAAGGAACCGCCACAGTCTCAAATCCCGCATTTGCCAGCATTTCCAATTGTGCCGCCAGTGTAGCTAGGCGATCGGGATTAGAATACCCGTAAGAAACACTCGTCCCCACCTTTGCCCGAATTTGTGCTAAAGTTTCCCCCTGATTTAGCACCCAATCTTCTCGCGCCACTCCATAAATATCCTTCATTGCTGACGATTCTGCCACCACAGGATCGGCATTCCAAAAACAACCGCCAGCAGTTAAACTTTCGCCAATCCGTTGAAACAATTTCAGCTTCATCTCATCCTCAAGATGGTGAATTGCCAGAGATGAAATGCCAGCATTAAACTTATCGCCCAAACCTGAAAAATTTGGATTGTTCGCCCATTCTCCAAAATCCAATTCTATCCCAGTCCACCGGGCTGCATATCCTGCCGACTCTATTTTGGCGCGGGCAAAATCCAGCATTCGCGGCGAATAATCCACAGCAACAATTTCCGCAGACGGGTAGCGTTGGAGAACTTTTAAACTCAGTTCCCCCGTACCGCAGCCGAGTTCTAAAATCCGCTGGTTTGTGTTAGCAATGCAGGCTACTAATACATCCAGCATTTCGTCATATTTCGGTAAAAGCCGCCGAATGCCAGTATCAAAATCCGCAGTATTGACGAAAACTTCTCCCGGAAAAATTTCCTTGTTAGTAGGTGAGACAGTAGAGTCAGAATTCACGATCGCCAACCATAGACTACAATTGCTATCCTAACCGAGATAGAACAAAAAATGCGTGAACTAGGGACACGGTACTGCCTTGTGCTTACTCGATCATCTATACTTCACTCAATCAACAGAAAACCACTATCAAGTTATGCGTATTCTTACGGATAAGCGAAACACTCGCGGTAAACAATAATTAACCATCCTTTGCACTCAGAGAGTCTGGCTTTACCCCTGACGCCAGCAAAACACTCTGAACAAGCAGTGTTATCTTAGTAGTGCATAAAATCAAATCAAGATTCAACCTCACACTTGAGGATACCATGCGCCAGTTAATCTCTCGCAGTTTGGCTGCCATCAGCCAATTAATTTACAAGCGAATTCTCCTTGCGGTGACAATTTTATTTTGTGTAGGTGTAGGAGTAGCGATGGCAGATATGTCTCGCCTTTCTTCCAACCTCATCGAATCGCAAGCCCTCCAAAATGCCACCCTCTACGCCCAAGCTATTAAAGAAGCCCGTACTCTTTACAGTTCCGATGTTGTTAATCCTCTAAAAACCGCTAAAGCGATTAACTTTACCTACGATAACAACCCGACCAAAGTAACAGTTCCAGTCCCAGCCACCTTCTTAATAGAACTGGGCAACCATATCACCAACAAAAATCCCGAAGTCTCAGTTCGCCTCTACAGCGACTACCCGTTTCCCTGGCGAAAAGAAGGCGGAGTTAGAGACGAGTTTGAACGTCAAGCTATTACCTATTTAACCCAAAATTCCAATAAACAATTTTTTAGAACAGAGGAATTTCGCGGCAAACCAGCATTTCGATATGCCGAGGCTGATATTCTCACTCCTAGCTGCATCAACTGTCACAACACTAGCCCAAATAGTCCTAAAACTGACTGGAAAATTGGAGATGTCCGAGGGATATTAGAAATTACTCAACCTCTGGAAACCCTAACTCAAAAAACTCACAACGGACTAAAAAATCTGTTTTTACTATTAGCAGGACTTTCAGTTTTAGGCATCGCAGGATTAACTTTATCAATCAGCAGGTTGCGCCAAAATGCTAAAAAATTAGAACAGCGTGTCAGGGAACGCACGGCACAATTGCAAGAAACTAATGTAGAATTGTTGAAAGAACAAGAAAAGAGCGATCGCCTGCTGCTCAATATTTTACCCGAATCCATTGCTGCTAGGTTAAAAGACGGTCAAAGCAGTATTGCGGACGGCTTCGCAGAAGTCACGATTTTGTTTGCGGATATCGTGGGCTTTACCGTGCTATCAGCACAAATATCTCCCGAAGAATTGCTTGTTTTTCTTAACGAAATTTTTTCAGCCTTCGATGGGCTGACAGAAAAGTACGGATTGGAAAAAATCAAAACAATTGGAGATGCTTACATGGTAGTCGGAGGCTTGCCAAATCCCAGCACCAACCACGCCGAAAAAATTGCAGAAATGGCCTTAGATATGCAGGAGGAACTAGCAAAATTTAATGTCAAACATCATGCAGGAATTAACATTCGCATCGGCATCAATACCGGGCCTGCCATTGCGGGAGTTATTGGCACCAAAAAATTTATTTACGACCTCTGGGGCGATGCCGTCAATACAGCAGCCCGCATGGAATCCCACGGAATTCCTGGCGCGATTCAAGTCACACAATCAACTTACAATATCTTGCAAAATAAGTACCTGTTTGAAGACAGAGGAATTATCCACGTCAAAGGCAAAGGCGATATGAATACTTATCTGCTTGCAGGCAGGTTAGTCAGCGCAGTTTTGGTTTAATTTGTTTATTATATTATTCAGGGGCTAGCCAATACGCTTGGGATCAGAAGACCGGGCGGTTGAAACCGCTTCTACACAAGCAAAACCTGGATGGTGCGCGGGTTGAAGAGCGGGCGATTAAAATTACGTTATCTTCTTTCTTCAGTCCGCGGAGGCGGACTTCGTTTGACAAGAAGCGGTTTCAACCGCCGTCTTATCTTCGTCGAAAAACCCAAAATTTATGGCGATAAACCGGGTTTGTTTTCCTATATCCTAAATTAGCCATTGGCAGAATACTAAATTTTATGTTAGCGCGCATTTTATCATTTTTGGATTTTTTCAAATCTCGTTTGTCCAGACAAATAGCTTTGTGGATATTTGCTAGCATTCTTGTCATAGAGGGAATTATTTTAGTCCCCTCTTATTTTCGGCGCGAAAATGAACTTTTAACTCAACTGGAACAGCTATCTCGGACAACTATTGATTCCCTCGAATTTTTGCTAGCACAAGATGTTTCCGATCGCACTTTATTTCAAGAAGAAGTAAAAAATATTACTAAGGATTCTCAAGTAGTCTTAGGACTATCTATTTATCAAGCTAACGGTGAATTAATATATACACTTGGCGAACAGCCTCAAATCAGTTTAAATGAACTGAAAATGGCTCGTATAGTTCACAAGCACAATTTCGATCGCAATCGCTACGATGTGGCTTGGACTGAGCGACATTTGGGAGGAGATTACATCTTAATTGTTCGTCACGATGCGTCCACCGTTCAACCTGAACTCTACGCATTTATCGGGCGAATTGCTATTTTAGTAATCATTATATCAGCTTTTGTTACTTCTGTAACTATGTTTTTTTTAGGGTTGACAGTAATTGCACCAATCTTGAGATTGCGCGATGACTTGCTCGCTGCTGGAGACGCTTTGAGCAAAGATCGAGAAAAACCTGATTTCTACTCTCTGTCTGTCAAGCGCGATGACGAATTGGGAGAAGTCATGGTCGCTTTTAATCAAATGTTTCACCGAGTCTACCAGGAAATTGCACAGCGGAAACAAGCTGAGGAAATATTGCGCGCCGAACAAGAAAAGTCGGAACGTTTATTACTAAATATCTTACCCGAAATGATTGCCGATCGCCTAAAACAAGGCCAGATAAATATTGCAGACGGATTTGCCGAGGTGACGGTACTATTTGCCGATATTGTAGGCTTTACCGAAATATCCTCCCGCACGTCTCCTGAAGAATTAGTCAAATTGCTTAACAAAATATTTTCAGCTTTCGATTGTTTGAGCGACAAATACGGCTTAGAAAAAATTAAGACCATCGGCGACAATTATATGGTAGCAGGCGGTTTGCCACTGCCCTGTACAAATCACGCCGAATCTATTGCGGAAATGGCCCTAGAAATGCAGCAAGAAATTATGAAATTCCGCGACGAATGCGACAAACCTCTTAATATCCGCATTGGCATTAATACTGGGCCTGTTGTAGCAGGTGTCATCGGCACTAAAAAGTTTATTTACGATTTGTGGGGAGATGCTGTGAATACGGCAAGCCGCATGGAATCTCAGGGGGTTCCCGGTAAAATTCAAGTTAGCAGTTCAACTTATAAGTTGCTATGCGATAAGTATTTGTTGGAAAAGCGCGGTAAAATTAATGTTAAAGGTAAAGGGGCAATGACGACTTATTTGCTTAAGGGCAGAAAATTGTAACTGATAATTTTAACTGTCGCCTGCGAATAGCTGGGCTGCAAAGGTTGCAGCCTAGCTATTTCCAACAAACTAATTTTTTTTAACGAACCGCGAAGACGCAAAGGACGCTAAGGAAGAGAAGAAGAAAGCAGAAAAAATAAAAATTTTATAAGTGAGTGAAAGTTGCTATATTAAAAGGGGAGTTGATGTTAGTTAGATGGGTTAATATGACGGCAGATCAGGAGCATAATTCTTCAAATTCACCGATTTGGCAGCCCTTCACGCAAATGAAAACTGCTCCTGCGCCGCTGAAGGTGGTTCGCGGTAAAGGAGCGCTGCTGGAATTAGCAGACGGGCGGCAAATTCTCGACTGTATTTCTAGTTGGTGGGTGACGATTCACGGACACAGCCATCCGGTTCTGGCTGAGGCTCTTTACAAACAAGCTCAAACTTTAGAACACGTAATTTTTGCGGGTTTTACTCACGAACCGGCACAGAAAATTGCTGATAAATTGATAAGTCACACGCCTGATTCTTTGACGCGAATCTTTTTTTCGGATAACGGTTCGACTGCTGTTGAAGTTGCTCTAAAAATGGCTTTTCAATATTGGCTAAATGTCGGAGAAACTAACCGCACTAGCTTTATTAGTTTTGAGGGAGGTTATCACGGCGATACTGTGGGCGCGATGTCTGCTGGCAGAAGTTCGCTGTGGTGGGAACCTTTTGCGCCTTTAATGTTTCCTGGGGATGTTGTGCCTTTTCCTGCGACTTTTGACGGGGATGCGGAGGTGGAAAGCAAGGAGGCGGAGAGTTTGGAGAAATTGGAGTTTTTGTTGCAGCAGGGTGGCTATGCGGGCATTTTTATTGAGCCTTTGGTGCAAGGTGCTGGGGGAATGCGAATGTGCCGCCCTGAGTTTTTGCGGGCGATCGCACAAATGGCCCGTCAGTATAATGTATTGTTGATTTACGATGAAGTGATGACTGGTTTTGGCCGCACGGGCGAACTGTTTGCCTCGGTTAAATCGGGAACTGCACCGGATATCATGTGTTTGTCTAAGGGATTGTCTGGTGGCTGCTTGCCACTTTCTGTCACAATGGCTTCGGAGGATATTTATCAAGCTTTCTGGCGAGATGAATCGGACAAAGCTTTTTATCACGGTCATTCTTACACCGGAAATCCGTTAGCTTGTGCGGTGGGTGTAGCATCTTTGGAGCTTTTGGAGCAAAACCCAAATGTGTACCAAGGGATGGAAAAACTCCACCGCAAATACCTGAATCAATGGCTGATCAATCATCCTAAACTAGAACGGATTCGGACTTGCGGCACCATTGCAGCAATGGATGTCAAAACCGAAAGCAGTTCCGGTTATTTTAATGACATCGCTCCTATGTTGAAAGCCAGATTTCTCGAAGCGGGCTTTTTGCTCCGCCCCTTGGGAAATACGCTTTACTTGATGCCTCCCTACTGCATTTCTCCTGATGAACTCGAATCGATTTATCGGGTGATTCGTCAGGTTCTGGATACTTTGTAAACTCTTTAATTTTAGTGATGAATTTACCCAATTGGAACGATTTGGCTGACGACGCGCTGGCGGGCAAATGTATCTCTCGCGAGCAATCTTTAGCCGTATTGCGTGCACCGGATGAGGTTTTGCTGGAACAACTAAACGCAGCTTATCGGGTACGCCGCCATTACTGGGGAAACCGCGTCAGATTGCACTATTTGCTAAACGCTCAAAGCGGTCTTTGTCCTGAAGATTGCCATTATTGTTCTCAGTCCAAAATCTCGACTGCGGAAATAGAAAAATATCCGCTTTTAGCTAAGGAAAAAATTCTGGAGGCGGCCGGGCGCGCGGCAGATTTAAAAGCTGGTACGTTTTGTTTGGTAATTTCTGGCCGCCAACCCAACGCATCTACTTTCGATCGCGTTTTGGATGCTGTCGAGACTGTGAAGGCAAATTATAACCTAAAAATTTGCGCTTGTTTGGGATTGTTGAGCGAGGAACAAACTCACCGTTTGGCTAAAGCTGGAGTCGATCGCGTAAATCACAATCTCAATACTTCCGAATCGTACCACACGGACATCTGCACCACTCACACTTTTGGCGATCGGGTTGAAACCGTCGAACACGTAAAAGCAGCGGGAATCACCACTTGTTCCGGCGGAATTTTGGGGATGGGCGAATCGGATGATGATGCGATAGACTTAGCGCTTTCCCTGCGAAAATTGGGCGTTACTAGCGTGCCGGTCAACTTTTTCATTCCGATTCCCGGTACGCCCTTTGCAGGTTTAAACACATTAAATCCCCGCCAATGTTTGCGAATTCTCTGTATGTTCCGATTTTTGCTTCCCAGCCAAGAAATTCGGATTGCTGGGGGACGGGAGGTGCATTTGCGATCCTTGCAACCCCTCGGACTTTACGCGGCTAATTCTATCTTTGTGGGCGATTATCTGACTACTCCCGGACAAGCTGCACATCAAGATTGGGATATGATTCGAGATGCGGGATTTGCGATCGAATCTCCCGAAGATTCTCTCTTAGAAGTTGATTCAGCAGTT
Organism: Microcoleus sp. S36a_B3; assembly: GCF_036700745.1. Lineage (NCBI taxonomy): Bacteria > Bacillati > Cyanobacteriota > Cyanophyceae > Oscillatoriales > Microcoleaceae > Microcoleus > Microcoleus sp. S36a_B3. The sequence continues at coordinate 109,873 of NZ_JAUBPN010000018.1, forward strand.
ACCAAATCCGAACAAAAAACCCTGGTTGTTTAACTATTATAGCAGTTTTCAATCGGATGAAATACAGTAGGAAATGGCAGATTAAATAGAATAGGACACGGCACTGCCGTGTCCCTACGGTTGAGATTCTTCAATCTCAAATCTAAAATCCTACAAGAGGGAGAAATTGTGGACAAACGCGAAGAAATTACGATCGCAGAATACCAAGCAACCGCCGAATCTTTCCTGCAAGGAACATGGCATCACGACGTATCTCAAAATCGATCCGCACTGACCGCTGTCATGCCCCGCAATCCGGGTAAAATTCTAGATATAGGATGCGGCCCAGGACGAGATTTAGTAGCGTTTAAAAGCCAAGGACACACAGTTGTAGGCTTAGATGCAACCCCGGCTTTTGTAGAAACAGCAAAAAAGTTATCCGGCTGCGAAGTTTGGCAGCAATCTTTTCTGAATCTCGACTTACCAAAGGCAGAATTTGACGGTATTTTCGCCAATGCTTCCCTGATTCACGTTCCCAGCGACGAGATGGTGAAAGTGTTGCAAAATTTGCACAAAGCCTTAGTTATTGGCGGTGCAATTGTCATGTCAATGTGCCGGGGAAATTGGGAAGGCTACGACGAGCGACCGACCGGAAAACGCTATACTGCAGGATGGGAATACGAAACTTTAGCACCTTGTTTAGAACAAGCAGGATTTGCAATATTCAACCACTACTACCGCCCCCCCGGCTTACCGCGCGAAGCTCAATCTTGGGTAGTAATCGTGGGCAAAAAAAATCTAATATAAATCAGCAATTGCCAATCTTTCCCCTCTCTTCCTCTGCGCCCTCTGCGCCCTCTGCGGTTAAAAAAAAACGAATTCAAAAATGCACAGAGAATTGCTGTATAATACTCCCCAGTCAAATACACCAATTTCTGCACAAATTAAAACCAAACTTATATGACAGAAAATTTCCACGTTTTTTTAGCAGGTGCTAGCCGAGGTGTTGGCTTAGAAATCGCAAAATGTCTCGTAGCACAAAAGATGCAAGTAACTGCACTTTTGCGATCGCCCGAAACGCGCACTGAATTAGAAGCAATGGGCATCAAAGTCATGAGTGGCGACGCTTTGGACGCTGCGGCTGTAGAAGCTGCGATGGCTGGAGGCGAACCAATTCATGCCGTAATCAGCACCGTTGGCGGCTTGCCAAAGGATGGGGAAAGAGCCGATTATTTGGGCAACAAAAACTTGATTGATGCGGCCGTTAAAGCAGGCGTACAAAAATTTATTTTAGTTTCATCCATCGGAAGCGGTAACACTGCCTCTGCTTTGCCACCGCAAGCTTTAGAAACTTTGCGCCCGGTGTTAATTGAAAAGGAAAAAGCGGAAAATCATTTGATAGCAAGCGGGATGATTTATACTGTGATTCGTCCGGGCGGATTGAAATCGGAACCTGCGACGGGGAACGGTGTTTTAACGGAAGATTGTCGGGTGGCGGGAACGATTCACCGGGCGGATGTGGCGGATTTAGTTTGTCAGTGTTTAGTTTCTGATGCTGCTAACAATAAGGTTTTGTCGGCGGTAGACAAGCAAATGGTTTATGGCAATTTAGAATATGAGGTATTAGGTTTGAAATAAAAAGGCTATTAGTTCGTAGTACGGACTTTAGTCCCCAAATTGGAGCGGATTAAAGTCCGCACGCGCGATCGATCGAACTGTTTTTGCGATCGCGCGTGCGGATATTATATTGTCTACGATCGCCCGAATGGTTGAATCAACGATCGCCCGTTAGCGAAGCCCTCGAAGAGGATCGCCCAATCCAACACCAAACGCGCGATCGCAAACAATACCACGCTCTCCACCGCACCAACCGCAAACGGCAATAACTCCTGCAAACCAGGTATTTCCCCCGCCTCAAAAGAAAGTCCCGCATCCAACTGTCCAAAAGCCCGCACCAGCCCAAAAGCCAACACCACGCCAGATTTAAGGTGCGGGTTAGTATCGCGCCGGATAGCGTAGCGGTAGGTAACGCCGAATAAGAAACCGCCCAAAAGCACCATCACTCCTCTGAAGGCAAAATTTAGGTCAACGGCTATTACCTGCAAGCTCGTCAGAGAATCCCACCAGCGGGCTAGGATTAAGCTGTTAACCAGGGCGATCGCCCCAAAACCAAAAAAACAAGACAAAGCAGCAACAGTCCCTGCTTTCAAAGATTCTACTCGTTCAGCGAAACTAAAATTTGACGAGTCCTTCACAACACCCTCATTTCAAAAATGGCTCAAATTGACTTATCATCAGAAAATTGGGTAGAAACCCCGTCCTTTTAGGACGGCTTTATATTACAATATAATTGGTCAATGACCCACTCGCGACTATGTGAACATAAACCCTAATTAATAAGTTTGCGACAACCGCAACGGGAAAGAAAAATAGGTAGACCGGGAAAAGAGGATAGGGCAATGGTAAACATCCCTAGAATCAAAAGTACGAAGAATTCCGTTTGGTATTCGACACGTAAAAACCGCAGGGCTTGCGGGGTTAGTCTGTGGAGCGAACATAAGACCAAATCTCTTTGAGGGTGGAGGCAGTTGCATTCGAAGCAGAAATTCAAATCGTGAGGTTTGGGAATCCCCGTACCGACCGGGCGGGGTGGATGTCAAAAGGGTTGAAGTCACTTTGTACAGTTAGTTCAATAAATAGCTATGGATATTTTGTCACTCGGTTGGGTTTCGGTGCTAGTTCTGTTCTCCTTCTCAATTTCAATGGTAATTTGGGGCCGCAACGGTTTCTAGATTCCAGATGCAGACGGCGGTTGGAACCGCGTCTGCACCTAGAAATGCTCGCCTTTTCCACCCCAGGCATTAACCGCAAATCTATCTCAAGACAGATACAGACTCAACTTTAAAATTCTATATTGGTAATTGTAGAGTTTATATAAAAAATCATGAACATTGAAAACAGAGTGGAAGCTACAGCTAAGAATATTGAAGGCAAAATCCAAGAAGCTGTAAGCGAAGTTACAGGGGATCAAAAAGATAAATTAGAGGGTCAAGCCAAGCAGGACCAAGCCTCAGCCATGCACCTGAAAGAAGACCTCAAAGATAAAGCAAAAGAGATTGTAGATAAGGCTTAGTCACAGTATTTGCTAAATTTTTCCTGCCTACTCAATCCAGCAAACATATTGTTTGCTGGCTTTTTTTTGCTCGCCCAAACTTGTAGGATGGTTGAAGGGGAATTAGTGTCAATAAACAGGTCAAACCATTCATAAATCTCGCTTTTGGCTGAGGCCAGATCCCCCTAAATCCCCCTTAAGAAGGGGGACTTTGAGGAGAATCCTGTCCCCGCGACTGTGATGGGGGTCACGAGAGACGCAAGATGCTCTTCCGCGACTATGTGGGGGTGACGGAGACGCAAAATGCTCTTGTCCCCCCCGACCTAAGGGGCGTTAGGGGGGATCTGGCCTAATAGTCAAACAGTAGACCGCTACTACATAAGACGTGTTTGTTGACACAAATGTCAGGGAAACACCTCGCTACACCAAGAAACTAACACACCCGCCGAGTCCCTCAAAATCGCTGCCAATAAAAAAGCTAGGGATTGATATCCCTAGCTCGAAACATAGCACAATTAGTTTTTAGAGTTGGCGCGGGCGATAGCTTTTTCCAAACCCACCTTACCCGCTGCCACCTAAATTAAATTAGCTGAATATCAGTCACCGTCAAGCCCGGTTTGCCGTTGAGGTTTGCCAGTGTAACGGCTGGCAGCGCTCCTGAACCGTCAGGGTCGTACAGCAAGCGACCTGTGTTGTCGTTTAGGTTCAGTCGATTTTCATAGATCAGGAGTGGTGATTGCCCATTTAGCCCGCCCTGACCGTTGTATGCCCCTTCGTCAATCACTAAGAACTGTTGGGAACCAGGTCGGCTCGGTCCATTCACTGTACCCAAGCCGAAGGCATTGCTATCCAAGACTATTTTGTCTACGCCGGCAGTAAAATCACCGATCTGGTCTGCGTTAGTACCGCTGAAGCCCTCGGTGCCGTTTTGGTAGTAGAAGCTGTCACTGCCGAAGCCGCCAATCAGCGTGTCTGCACCGGGCCCGCCGCCGAGAGAGTCGTTGCCGTCTCCTCCGATCAAATAGTCGTCTCCAAAGCCGCCCAACAGCGTGTCGTTTCCACCACCAGCATTTAAGGTATCGTTCCCGTCAATTCCTGCGGTAACAAGATTGGTGGGGCCGCCGAACAGTATGTCGTCGCCAGCACCGGTAGTAATCGAATCATTGCCGTTGCCGCCGGTGATGAAGTTGCTGCCTAAGTTATCGGTAATCACGTTTGTGGTTGTGATACCGCTAAAGTTGACACCGACAGCGTAGGAGATGGTGTCGTTACCGCCAAATGAGCCAATTAATCGATCGCCCGTGCCACCAAAAATGATGTTGTCATTTCCTTCACCGCCGTTCATGAAGTTGGTGACACCGGAGGTGCTGTTGCCAATTAAGAAATCATTGCCCAGGCCGCCATCGAGACTAATCCGCCCAGTATTACGGGCAGAAGAGGCATCGATCGTATCGTCGCCATCTCCACCGAAGGCTTGAGCAAAGAAGCCACTCAAGGTGTCATTGCCACCGCCACCGATCATTGTGTCAGTCGAAAAAGCTGCAACGATGGTATCGTTGCCCTCGCCGCCGTCGAGCAAGTTCCGACCCGCAAAGCCTGGAAATGAACTCTGCGCGCCTACGCTCGAAAGCACAGTCACCGTCGCAGATGTAATGAAGTCGTCGCCTGCTCCTCCCAAGGCGGTATCCTGCGTAGCAAAAACCTTGATCGTGTCGTTGCCGTCGCCGCCGTCATAGAAGTTTCTGCCGGTGCCAAAGTCGCCGATCGCGCCGTAGAGGGAATCGTTGCCCCCACCGCCGATCAAGGTGGTTTTCTCAATGCCGATCGTGATGACGTTGGAAGCAAACGGGCTTGTTTGGGTAGTGTTGGTAATAACTAAAGTATCGTTGTCAAGATCGCCCGACAAGTAGCTGCTGCTGGCGACACCTGTCAGGGTGTCGTTACCTTTACCGCCGAAGAGACTGTCTCTCTGATTGATACCTACAACCAAGTCGTCGCCCAAATCGCCCCGCAAGTAGTTGCTGCCTTCGTTGCCAGCGAAGCCAATAGCCAAGCCACCGGGTAAAGAAAGGTTGTTGCCGCCCCCTGCGATGAAGAAGCCGATCGCGTCATTGCCCTTGCCGCCGTAGAGCGAGTCTCTTCTCTGCGCTCCTCCCAAGATCGTATCCGCGTCCTCATTACCAAATATGAGGTTAGCTTCGACAGTACCTTGCAGGAAGTCTTCTCCCGCACCGCCGTACACGGTAGCGCGGGCTTCAGCAACTATGGTGTCTGAGCCTCCGTCGCCAAACAGCAAGGCGGGAGTGCGCTGGGATCTGATGGAATCTTCGTCTTCGCCGCCGTATATGGTATCGTTCGGGCCGACGGAAACCAAGGTATCGTTATCGCCTTGACCAAATATTAAACTGCCGCCGAGGGTGGAAGTTCTTACGAAATCCGCTCCGGCTCCGGCGAATATTGTATCGGGCCCTAGTCCGGGAAGGTTTAAATCTAATTGATTAGGATCGTCACTTAAAGTTGTCATACAGCTTCACTCCTCATACTTGTTGGTCATCGCTTTCGCGACTACAGACACTGCCTAGAACACCGAATGTTTGGATGCCGCTGTAGTTTAACCTGTTTGCCAGCCGCAAGTCTAGCCTACTGGCGTTAACCGTGTCTAGACTTTCTCCCTCCCCGACTTTTTGCTTGTAAGCTTTTATTTTCAATGTCTTCACCCTTGAATAATCCTTGTGGGCTGTCTCTGATGCTCACGCTCAAGAAGACGCACCTCATTTTATTAATGTTCCATTCTGGATTTGCGGTCGGGGATCGCCTCCAGGGAAGGAAATTCAAGATTAAGATAGGTCGATCGCTGCGATCGCCAGACAATGAAAAGTCAGGGATTGGTTACTTAGTAACAAGGCTTTGTGGCAATTTCCGGTTTTTCAGGCAGGGCCGTTTTTAAATCAATACGGTTTCATTAAGATCGCTCCTTAGCTTGTTCCCTAGCTTCCGTTCAAAATGGGGTGACAAGAGTTTTCTCTTGCTTCCCCTTTTTTTTGGGGAGTAGGGGTCGAGTAGGGCTCTCTTTGGAAACAAACCCTGTTAACTCAAGCGTATTGGCTTTTAAATAACTGGCGCGGAGTTCAATCCGAGCCACTTTGGGGTTTAAAAGTCTACACCCCGTTTGAATTCTACGCCCCGATCGCCGTAGTGTTTGTGACAGTATACCTCGGAGTGTACGCTGGCCAAGTCATGGTCAGCGTGGGGTTTGTGACAGCGCCCGGTGATAATGATTTCAGTATCGCGGGGCTTCTGCAGTAGGGCTTGGACGATCGGCTCTACCGACAGCAGTTCTAAGTCTACTGTGGGATTGAGTTCGTCGAGAACGATAGTTTTATACTAGCCGCTGGCGATCGCCATTGTAGCAATTTCCCAGCCGCGTTCTGCTTCTATGCAGTCTAGCTCTTGCTGTTGTCCCCGCCAAACTATAGCATCTGCGCCGCACCGCTGGCGATCTACTAACGGCGGCTAACTTGGCCGTACCGCTGGCGATCGCCGCATCTTCTGTTATTTGAGTCTTTCTCGGGGTGGGTACTGGGGTGGGTACTTCGGATCGCGCGCCTTGAATGTTGAATGTTTCCATTGTGCAGGCGGATCTCAAAAGATTATAGGATAAGTGCTAAACCACCTGATGTTCAAAAGGGCGATCGATCGAAGGATCTTGAGGGCTAAGACCAGCAGCTCTTGATGATTCCGCTGGTGCTGTACAATTAAAATCTCACCCGGGATGATATACCTGAAAGCTTATGATTGCAAATGTTTTCCCATTTCGGATTGTTTTGGTGCAAGTTTTAATTATATTTTTGGCGATCGCGATCGAATCGTGGTTTCTGCAAAAACTACTGAAACTCGGCCCCAAAACCAGCGTTGAATATACAGCCATCCTCAATCTCGCTTGCACTTGCGTAGGTTGGTTAGTTTTCTTCGGCATAGAAAGCATTCTTCCCAAAGATTTGCGGGAAGAGCTAATCGGTTATATGTTATTAGGCGGAAATCCGAGTCTTTACCCTACCCTAACTATGATTGCCGTATTATTATTGGCGATCACTTTTTTAGCGAAATGGCAGAGTTTACAAATTATAGAAAACTGGGTTTCAGGTAATAAAAAAGCTTCCAAGCCTCAGTTTTTAGGGCCCCCGACTCTCACCCGCCGTCCTCTCAAAAAAACTTTTCAAGTAACTACCCAGTTTGGAGCAGTTTTAATTGCCCATACTGTTAGTAATATCGTTATTTTAACAGTGTTGTTTGTGGAAAGCGTCAATAATTGAAATATATGATGAAGCAATTTTTGGATGTCACTCAGCAACTCACTAAGGTGACGAACAACCTGTGGGAAGCCAATAAAAAAGTTCAAAAGGCGATAATTCCGCCTAGAGTTGTCCACTGGAAAACTCCTTTACTGCTCAGCATCTTTTTAGGTTTGCTGGCAGTGGCGGCAATCACTGACTGGCAGACAAGAACTCTGATGTTTGATATGAGCTGGTTATTTTTTATACTTTCAATGGGTTTGCTGACCAGCCAAGCACCTTTTGTGATTAAAGGAGTAAGCCTGAGTCCGTGGGTGACAAGCATCTTAATTGGATTGTGGTTGCTGATCAGATTGCCGTCGGACAAGAAGGAAATAGCCTGGATATCCGGGCCGATTATAGCAGTAGTAGTTCTTGCAATAATCAGGGTTTGGAAGAGCGATTCAAAACGGGAAAGTATCAGAGAGTTGATGCGCCCTCAGTTTTTGATGATTGCTCTAATTCATGTGACATTTTCCTGTTGGTTTACATTTCATTTTTTAGTTCAAAGTTGGATACAACAGTATCCGAGCATTTTATCGCAGGATTTGAGAAAAAGCGATTATGTGGTGACATTTCAACAGCCAACTATTAATCGTTCCCGAGGAGTTGTCATCCTCAATGCAATGGAGCGATACGTAAAAAATGAAGCCCGCACCAAACCGTGGCCGCAGGTTGAACAAATGTTAATAGATATTGACAATGAGCGATTTTTTCTCAAAAATAAAGCATTAGGAACAATTGGGACAGTCCCAGAAGATGGTAGCTGGGATGTCAAAACTTCGATCGTTCAAGGACAGTCGCGCTATCAGTTAGAGATGCAAGCAACCTGGATGGGGCTGGTTTTTCGACCGGAAATATATTCGTTTACCAAGTCTTGCGAGGTGTTCGATACAGCCAATCGGGCGACTGTAACCTGCGACGCTATCAAACGCTCAAAACCCGGACTCAAAAAAGATGGAACTGCCGGAGACGCTCAAGTTTGAGCCAGTCTCTGGCGGTTGGGAGATGGGGAGATTGACCCGCAAGCCGAAGCCAAGCTTCGGGAGCATCTGGTGTTTTGCGTTTAATTATAGTGCGAGCTTAAGAACTCGCACTATAATAAAAAAGATGCTTTTTACAAAAATGAGATGCTCCCAAGCCTTCTTCCTTCTTCCTGATGACGTTGGACGGAAAGCAGTTGCCAGTTGTCAGTTGTCAGTTGTCAGTTGTCAGTTGTCAGTTGTCAGTTGTTACCAATAACAAAGAACAAATAACTAATAACAAATGACTAATGACTAATGACTTCTTCCTTCAACTAAAATATGACGAAAGTTTCCAGCGGGTTTATAACTAGATGAATTTGAGAAGAATATTGACAGTCGCAATTAATGTATTTTGGGAAGTAATTCGCGATCGCATCCTTTACATAATTATTATTTTTGCTCTCTTGATGGGAGCAGCGGTACGCTTGATACCCGAATTGGCCGCGACAACCGAGAAAAAAATTATCTTAGATATCGGTTTGGCTGGTATGAGCATTCTCGGTCTAATTGCCACAGTGTTTGTGGCTACCGAACTGGTCAACAAAGAAATTGAAAAGCGGACTGTTTACCTATTAGTTGCTAAGCCGATAAGTCGGGCTGAGTTAATTGTAGGCAAGCACTTAGGGCTGTCGGCGGTGCTATTTGCGCTTGTAGCGGCCATGACTGTTGTCTATCTGGTTATTTTGAGTTTTAGCCGGATTCCTTACCCTTTGGAAAGCATTTTAATTGCTTCGCTGTTTATTTGGTTTGAGCTGTGTCTCATGGCTGGTGTCGGGATTTTATTTGGGGTGTTTAGCAGTTCGCTGCTGGCAGCTTTACTGACATTTGGCGTTTATTTGATGGGACATTCGACGCGGGATTTGGTGGCTGTAGGTAAGTTAACTAAAAATCCTGGCATTGAACAATTGATGATGGGACTTTATCTGGTTTTGCCGGATTTAGCCAGATTCAATTTAAAAAATGATGCTGTTTACGGACAAGTTCCTTACTTGGCGGGTTTGATTACAGATGCTGGCTACGGTTTGCTGTATGTGGTGGTGCTGCTGTCAGTTGCGATCGCCATATTTTCCCGCCGGGAATTTTAAAACGTGCATTGGGCACCGCCGGGACAATGGTTTGTACTGAGGACTCAAGTCCTGACTACAAACCTATTTTGCGCTCGAATTAGCGCGCTAAGATATAGAGAAGGTTGTCGATCGCCCATCTCGACTAAAACTCAAATTTTTATGGGTAAAATGAGGTGACTTATGACTGCTGTAATTCAAAAACCGATATCGCAGCTAAAGATTACTTGGCCCCTGCTGGCCGATGATTTTATCCTACCAGATGACCCTGTAGACGATACAGACCATCCCTTGCTAGCTCACGGTTTGCGCCAGTCTGTAGTGGATTCCCCGGAACTAATCCAAGACGCACTAATAGTTGCTAATTTTGCTTTGTGCGCGGCTGTGGACGATCGCACTATTTGCAAAGCCCCAGACTGGATGTACGTGCGGCCAGTGCAACCTTGGCCCCACAGCTATCCGCGCCGCAGTTACACGCCTCATACCGAAGGAACAGTTCCCTTTGTAGTGATGGAATTTTTGTCAGCTACTTACGGCGATGAATATTCTGTCGAACACACGGAAGAAATCGGCAAATGGTTTTTTTACGAACAAGTAATCAAAGTTCCTCGCTATGTGATTTTTCGACCCCATACGGGCAGAATAGAAGTTTATGCGCTAGAATCCGAGCGTTACGACAATCAAAATCCAGATGAAAACGGGCGTTATTTGATACCTGGATTAGATCTATTTTTGGGAGTTTGGGAGGATCTCGCGAAGGTAGAACGGGCTCTTGGCTGCGCTGGTGGAATGCGGAAGGAGAGTTACTTTTGTGGCCGGAAGAACGGGCGGAAAACGAACGCCAGCGGGCGGAAAACGAACGCCAGCGGGCGGAAAACGAAAGTCAGCGGGCCGATCGCCAACAGCAAGACAAAGAGTTAGCCGAGACGCTGCTGGAACAAGAAAGACGGCGAAATCAAGAACTTTTGGCGAGATTGGCAGCCCTCGGTATCGATCCAGAATAGCACGAGAAGGAAGTTCGGCCGCAGATGTAACGGATGTCAAGAAGCGGGAAGAAGGCAACAGATCGCGATCGGCTTTGTTGATATCTTTTTGTTTAGTCTGGTTTTTTGCTCCTGTGTTTATAATGTAACAAAAAGTTGAAATTATGTTAGCTCAAAAATTAGAACAATTAAAAGATATTTTCGCGCAGATGGAACGGGCGCTGATTGCCTACTCTGGCGGAATTGACAGCACTTTGGTGGCAAAAATTGCTTGGGATGTTTTGGGCGATCGCGCTTTGGCAGTTACCGCAGTTTCTCCGTCTCTACTGCTAGAAGATTTAGAAGATGCGCGCATTCAAGCAGCAGAAATTGGCATCGCCCACGAGGAAGTCGAAACTCAGGAAATGGCAAATCCCAATTACACTTCTAATCCGGTTAATCGCTGCTATTTCTGCAAAAGCGAACTGCACGATACTTTGAAACCGCTAGCACGAGCAAAGGGTTATCCTTATGTGGTGGATGGGGTAAATGCAGACGATTTAAAGGATTACCGTCCGGGAATTCAGGCTGCGAAGGAACGCGGCGCGCGATCGCCTTTAGCAGAAGTCGGCATGACTAAATTTGAAGTGCGGCAGTTAGCAAAAGAATTGGGTTTGCCTTGGTGGGACAAACCGGCTCAACCTTGTTTGAGTTCGCGCTTTCCTTACGGCGAAGAAATTACTGTTGCCAAGTTGCAAAGAGTGGGGCGCGCCGAACGGTATTTGCGGCAGTTGGGGCTAAAGAATTTGCGAGTGCGATCGGATGGAGATACGGCGCGAATTGAACTGCCGGCGGCGGAGATTCAGGAGTTTGTGATAAATGCGGATTTGCCTGCATTGGTGGCGGTGTTTCAGGAGTTTGGTTTTGTGTACGCGACTTTGGATTTGGAGGGGTTTCGCAGCGGCAAATTAAATCAGGTTTTACAACCTGAATTGTTGGCGGCGAAAGGTTAATTAAGATGTGGGGCGGGTTGACAAATATTCGGGAGGTAGCTGACAGATTGTTGGTGAAACTTGCCCTACAAATATTAACCGCAACAGTCGCATCACGATTTCGCTAAATTTGCAGAAATCCTGACTGCTGGTTAAAGCAATGGCATAAACTAAAGTAGCAGCAAAAGTAGCAGCAATTTGTATGAAAGTTAAATTTAAATTAATCTCGGCCGTCTTGGCTTTGTTGTTGTCGGCGTACATCCCTTTTCGGGGGTTGGCTAACCCGCAACCTTCGGGGGACACTGTTAGTTCTGCACTCTGGTGGCAAGCTTCGGTTTACAATCAGGTGCAGCAAATTAAAGAGCAGCAATATGAAGGTTGCGTGTGGGGCGATTCTATTTCTTCAGCCCTGGGCGATTCTTTGGGAGAAAAAAACTTTAATTTTGCGATCGGCGGCATGAGCTCTGTTTCGCTGCTAGAACAGCTAAAATTGGTAGTGCCACAGGGCTTTACCTGCAAAAAATCGATTTTGGCGATCGGCACAAATGATGCTATGTATGGCATTGGCGACGAGCAGTTTGTCAGAAATTTGAAAGAGGCGATCGCAATTATGCGCTCGATCGGCAGCAAACAGATTATTCTAATTCCTGCTTTTTATTCAACTCTTGTCGCCAGCCACAATCCTAAATTTGCAGGAACAATTGCTAGAGTTGACGAAATCAATGTTCTCATCAATAAAGTAGCAGCCGAAGAAAATATAACCGTGGAATCTAGCGGCATACAAGCCTTATTTAAGGACAAAGCTCTAAATACAGATTTAACAATTGATGGCGTTCACCTCAATGCCAAAGGTTTAGATATATATAGAAAAGTTTTGTTAGATATTTTAACTCCTCCCTTAACAACCCGCAAATTTTTTGATAGAAAATCTGTTTGAGTTATTACTTTTAACCCACATTCAGCAGATGTGATTCATCTTACGGGTATTTTTGAAAAATCAAAGCCAGCATTTTTTTAGTCTAACTTTTTTAAGTTTAATTTCTATTTTGTGTGAAAATTAGTAGACAATATCTCAAGTTAAATCCAGGTGTTTTTCTGTGAC
>NZ_JAUBPN010000019.1:0-116344 GCF_036700745.1 Microcoleus sp. S36a_B3
GATTTTTGGCTGGCATACACTATAACTAATGATTGCTTATTTTTTTATATTATACAATCTAGCTGCGTCTCAGCTTACCCGAAGGGGCAAAAGTATTAGTAACAGTTTTACCTGATGAAGAAGCTGAGTTTTGGCTTCAAGCCAGTCAAACATCACTAGATAGAGTTTGGGACAATACTGAGGATGATGTTTGTGCCCAGTTACTCTAAAAATGACATAATTTTAGTTAGATATCCCTTTTCAAACTTGTCTAGTTCTAAGGTAAGAGTAGTGTAGTATTTACTACCCGATGGGTTCGGTTGTTCGTAAGCTGAGCTTTTTAGCAGACGTTAGACTTGAGAAGTCGTCATTAAGTAACAAATTATGCCTTTTACAACCTATGGCTTAGATAACTTCTTCGCTCAGGAACTTTCAGCATTGTCTGAGTGTAATGCTCCCGATTTAGCAGAGCACTTCGCTGAGGTAGAACCTTTGATTGATAACTTTATCCTTAATTCTATATTCACATTTCCTATTAAAACTGAGTACAAACCTTATATTTTTGGAATCATCCGTCGCGTACAAATGGCTTTAGTTGAGTATCAAAATGGTCGTACTCTACTGCTTTTATATTTAAATGAGAGCAAAAAGAACACATCTTTATATTTCCAAGCGCTTTCTCATTTTGAAATAGCAGTTACCCTCTTATATCAGGCTTACGAATTTTGGAGAAAACTAGGAAAAAAGATAGAGTCAAAGGAAACGAATTTGTTTAAGACAGGAGACGGTAGCTCTCTTGAAAAGCTTAATAAACTTTACAATATTAGCAAACATCTTGAAGCGTCAACTACACCTGAAGGAAATTTACACCATGTTTGGATTTCCAACAATGGTATTTGTGCAAACGGAGTCACAATGTCGTTTACAGAGTTAGCAGACCTTGTTAAAGAATACGTAGCTCTTGCTAAGGGCTTTTCTAATCCAAATTAAGTTTCAATTCCCTAACTAACGGCTCTTGCGTAGGGCGGGCCGCAGCCCACCCTAGGTTATATCCGTTTACTTCACAGCCACCTTAACCGCACCCCCAACCAACTGCTCGTAATCCGCCAACAACCAAGAAGGCAAACAACTATTCGCATCCTGAACCCGCAACTGTCCAGCCCGACAAAACAGCATCGCCGCCAACAAATTATTCACAGCTTCAGCCGCTCCAAACCCTTTACTCAACTCAGCAACCAACGAATTGAAAAACGCGCGATCGCTCTCCTTCACAGGCTCATTCACAAACCCGCAGCCCAGCAGAGCCTTGTAACCCTTCCCGAAATCGCTCCGATACAAAAGTTCTAATTTTTCGCCAGAAACACTCAGCCACAAATCAGCAATTTGTCTGCGAATTGACCGCAAGTCTGCTATTACCAATTCCGCCGTCGGGTCAATTTCATAAAGATTGACCGCAGCAGTTAATTGATTTAGCAACTGCGGCAAATAATCTTGTTTCACAATTGTTTGTTCCGATGCCAACAATGCGCTTTCAAACACATTTTCGTAATCCTCAATCAGCCACTTGGGCAAGCGGGTGCGAGCATCGGGAACCCGCATTTTTCCCGGCACAAAATACAGCATCGCACCAAGCAAAGCATTGATAGCTTGAGGATTCACTAACCCTTTACTAATTTCAGTTAATTGCTGCAAAAACTTCTGTTCTGCTTCCGTCATTGACTCGGCTTGCAACCCGCAGCTAAGTATTGCTTGATATCCCTTACGAACTTCGCCTCGGTAAACTGTTTCCAGTTGTTCTAAAGGAACAATCAGCCAAAAATCAGCCAGTTGTTTGCGGATTTGGCGTAGTTCCAAAACTACCGATACGTCAGAAGGATCTATGCGATAAAGATTGACGCATCCTAACAGTTGATTGGCAAATTGCGGAGATTGAATGTATTGCAATAACAAGTCAGAACTTGACTCGGACTTGACGGCAGCTTCTGTCTCAAAAACTTGTTCGTAATCTCCAATTAACCAGTGTGGCAAACGGTTACGAGCGTCGGGAATCCGCATAGTTTCTGGTGGAAAATATAGCATTCCCGCCAGCAAGGCATTGACAGCTTTAGGATGGACTAATCCTTTGCTAAGCTGAGTTAGTTGCTGCAAGAATATTTGTTCGCTTTCTATCATTGGTTGATGTTGAAAGCCGCTTTTGAGAAGGATTTGATAGCTATTACCGGGCGCGCTTTGGTAAGCTGTTTCGAGATTTTCGGCGGGAAGGTTCAGCCAAAAATCAGCGATTTGTTTGCGAATTTGACGCAGTTCGGATATTAGTGAAATGTTTGATGAGTTTCTCTGGTAAAGCTGGACGGCATTCGAGAGTTTTTCACCCAAGTCGGCTGGTTTGGGAATGCTATCCTGCAAGCTGCGGGCTGCTTCTAGGTGGCTGCTTTGCCAGTTGCTAAAGAGTTCTTGGAATAATTTCGCGATCGCCCCTGAATATGCCACACTATCAAAACAGGCGGGATTGCCCTGCATTCTTTCCTTAATTTCCTGCCGTTTTTGCAGCCGCAACTGCGGGTTAGTGCCGAGATTAACAGCTAGCTGAATATAAGATGCTTCGTCACGCGCAATTAAATCGGGCATTTGCAATTCCCGCAACATCGCCGCACCTTGGCGGAAGCGCAAAGCATTTCCCTCCACAACCACCGCCGGCAATCCTACTTGCAAAGGATCGATTAACGATGTAGCCCCAGCGTAGGGATAGGAATCGAGATAAACATCTGCTAGCTGCAAAAACTCTTTGACATCCGCGCGGCTGGGCAGTTGTTTCACGAACCGCAAGCGGTTGTTATCCACGCCGTATTTAGCGCAGATAGCGTTCATATTGTTAACAAAAGGTGTCACTGGATAGGTACGAGTCCATGCCGGCCCGAAGGGATATAAAATCAAGATTGAATTCGGTACAGCAGCTAGAATTTTTACCCAGGTTTCTCTCAATTCCGGCAGAATTTTGTAGAAGTTAGCGCCGGAAACAAAAACAGTTGTGTTGTCGGAAATGCCGAGACTTTGGCGCGTAGGTTTGACTGTAGCTACTTCCGATTCTGTAGCGTAGTTGAAACAAAAACCGCTACCTTCGAGTACAGCCAACTGTTCGCGATATTGTGCTTGATAACTAGCATCAGGCGCGGTAAATTTGCCTGCGATGTAGTAATCCATGTGCCGGATGCCGGTGGTTGTTGGGGAACAGAAAGAGGTAGTTTGTACCCTAGCTAAACGGTGCATTGCTAGGGAACCAACGGGTTTGTTGATAGCTGTTAAATTCGTACCAAAAAACAGGATATCTAAGTCGTCGGCGCGGATGGTTTGGACTTGCGATGCAAAGTCTTTCGGGAGTGCAACCAGTTTGTCGGCGCGACTTTGACAGTATTGTTCTAATTGGTGGCCGCTGGTGTTGAGGGCGTACAGGTAAATCTCGAACTGGTTGCGGTCTAAATGCTCGAAAACCGGGATGGTGGCGAAGGTTTCGGTTTGCGGGGCGAAATGGTCGCTGATAATGCCGAGGCGGATTTTTGTCCGGTTGGGCGATCGCGCCGGGAAGATACAATCAATAGAACAACCGCGATTTTTCAGCGCAAACTCGATAATTTCTGCTCGTTTGGTATAAATATCGCGCAGGTTTTCCGTCGTAAAGTACAGCGGAATAAAGTTAGCAATTTGCGCGAATAACACACCAATATTCTGCCACAGAGGCGACTCAGAATTTTTGAACAAATTCCTATGTACGTAATCAATCCATCCTCGAATAAATTGATAGTAACTCTCTGCTTCTCCTTTGGTTTGAAAAAGGTTAGGACAGGTGAACATAAATTTGAGATATTCGTTGGCGAACCAGTTAGGAATTGTCGCGCGATCGTAGTCGATCGGCAATTGGTCGGCGCGACGGTACAGCATCGCTGCTAGCAGGTAATTGATAGCTTTCTGGTCGTTAAATCCTTTCGCCACATTGGCTGCTAATTCCCTCGCAAAAGTCTCTTCTGCATCGCTTAGCGGTTCATCTCTAATTTCGCTGGTAAGCAGGGCTTGGTGCTGTTTTCCTGTATCGCCCGCAAAGGCGCTTGCCACTTGTTCGGCAGGTAAATTCAGCCAAATATCAGCAATTTCTTTGCGGGTAGTTCGAGTGTTTACCGCAGCAGATGTGTTGCTTGACTCTTGCGGTTGCCGATCGATAGAGCTGGAAAATCCGGTAGAAGGTTGATGAGATTCACCAAGCAATAGCAGTGAAACTAATGCTTCTTTTAATTGGGCAGATTGACTGCATTTGAGTCCTTCTCGAATTTGAGCGATCGCCGCCTCATGTTCTCCATCTGTCAGGAGTTTTTTAGCTGTCTCCAAAGCATAGAAAGCATAGTGTTCTCGGGCTTGATTCGATAACTTATCGGCGATCGCCCTTGGCAAATATGATTGAGAAATGTCGATCGATCTTCGCACATCAGCAATTAGCCCGCCAGATTTGAGCAAGCGAGTATTGTCTGACGAAGAATGCTGGCGATACCAAGCCAGCGGTTCCGGTTCGTACCAAATCGGATAATGCACTGCAACTCGCTTCCACATCTCCCAATCAGAAGCAGCACCAGCTTGAGGGCAAAAACCTCCCAAACTTTCGTAAACACTGCGTTTAACTGCGATGGGAGAAGCTTGCAGGCGACACATCACAATAATCTGTTCCAACCAATCAGTCAGTACCCCAGGAGTTTCTCTTTCTAACCAAGATACCCAACGCTGATTTCCCGCTTCGTCTGTATAAATGTGGCGGCAAAAAGCTGCACCCACACTCGGTTCTTTTTCTATACCTTCTCGCAAGCGACTGTAAAATCCCGGCAATACAACATCGTCGTCGTGCAAAATGTGAACCCACTCACCGCGCGATCGCTGAATGCAGAGATTAAAGATAGCAGTTTGACCGATATCTTGCTCTGGATGTCGGTAAAAATTAACTCGTCCACCGCCTACAGCATTAACAATTGCCTCCATTTCATCTTGGATAGATTGGTTCGAGCAATCGTTAACAACTTCTATTTGCATTTCCTCAGAACCAGGAGCCTGTTGCAGCACACTTTTTAACGCTTGCTCCAAATATTTTACCCGGTTGTAAGTAGGAATCATTACAGACCAAAAAGGTCGGTAAATATTAGAAGCAACAGGAGAAATTTGCGCCACTTCTAAAGCCGCAGCCGGAACAACAGGAACAGCAGTAACATTTACCTGCTGTTTTTTTCCTCCAGCTAATAGTTGCATCCAGTCTGCCGCTTGATTAGTATCACTCATCCGATTTTTTACTTCAGAGTTCAATAAATTAAAATACGAACTGTGTAAAATTTTCTGGTGCAATCTTTGGACATCTTGCACGATTTCTCCCTTCAGCAAGTTTTCTCTTGTCAGTTGATCGAGGTGAACGCGCCAGTTGGATAAACTTTTGTTGACAAAACCAATTTTGTAGTGGCTCATAATTCTGAACCACATTTCAACATCCACTAATTGCTGCAATTCTACATCAAAAAATCCGACGCGATCGAAAACATCCCTTCTAATCAAAACTGTACTCGGTTCTCCAATTTTATTAATCGGATTGTTCAACAGATTAGGATCTGCCAGCAGTGTTTTGCCATCTTGTACTCGCTGCAAGTTTGACCAGTTTTGAGATATTTCTAAAGCACCTCTACCGATTGCTTGACAAGCCGCATCGGAGTTAGCGTCTCCTGCTAGCAAAACTCCCCGCCGCGAAAATACCAAACCTATTTGCTCGTCTTGTTCTGCTAAATTCACCAGTTCGGCAATACAGTCCGGTTCTAGCAAATCATCTTGACATAACAGCTTAATATATTTCCCTTTTGCCTGAGAAATACAGTGATTCCAATTTTTAACTAATCCAAATTTCTCGTGCACAGAAAAGTTGAACTCGCCGGGAAACTTGTCAGTGAGTGACTTAGCGATCGCCATTGTGCGATCGGTCGAACCGTCATCCGAAATAATAATTTCTAGGTGGGGATAAGTCTGACCCATAGCGCTAAAAAGTGCCTCGCTCAGATATTTCTCGCCGTTATAAGTAGGAATGCAGATGCTAACTAAAGGCTCCCTTCTTTCAGTCGGGTTTAACTGTTGGTGCATCTTCCTCACTAAATACTGGCTGAAGCAACGATCGCGATCTATTAAATTTTTCCACCTTGATACCATCAATTTAGACGCTGATTCTTCAATCTTTAACTGTTCTTCATCACTCAGTTCAAACGCCCAACCTTTTAATTCTTGATGCCAGACTTTGGTGTGACTTATATATATATTGTGATAGCCCTGAGCCATCATTTTTAAACACAAGTCAAGATCGCTGAATACAATGGGTAAATTTTCATCAAAACCGCCGCTACTGGTAAATACTTCCCGGCGACACATCAAGCACGATCCCGTAACAGCCGAGACATTATTAGTAAATCCTATGTGTACTATGTCCTCATACTGTAATACCTTCTTAACTCCCTTGTAGGCATGACTGGCAATCCCGTTCACACCTAAGATAAATCCTGTATTTTGGATAGAATTATCAGGATATAGCAACAGCCCTCCCACAGCGCCAATTGACTGTCTTTGAGCTTGCTCGACCATACCATTTAGCCAGTCTTTCTCCCTGATTTCGGTATCGTTATTTAAAAAGAGTAAGTAATCTCCTTGTGCTTTTTGTGCGCCAAAGTTATTCAGGCGAGAATAATTGAATGGAATGTCTGATCGGTAGCATTTAAACTTATTTGGCTGTAAAGTTAGCCACTTGTTGATAAAATTATTGGTTTCAACTTCTACACTGCCATTGTCTATTACCACCACTTCGTAATTAGGATACGAAGTTAGGGCAAAAATTGATTGTAAACATTTATTTAAAATACTCCCAAAATCCCTGGTAGGAATGATAATACTAACCAGTTTGTAACTCTCGATCGCGTACCGAACAGTATAGTGACCGGGGTAATTTTGATGCGCTATAACTTGTCCGGCTTCCCCTCTTCTGTGAATTGTATCTGTGATGGCTCTCGCTGCTGCTTCGTAGGCATAAGGTTTAGCATCCCTAGAAGCAGAGGCAGATTCGGGGTGAAATCTCCAGTGGTAAAGGATTTTAGGTATGTGGAATATTTTGTTAGTTTTTTCTGTAAGCCTCAAAACCAGATCGTAATCTTGACTGCCATCATAATCTGCTCTAAATCCACCGATTTCGTTAATTAGCGATCGCCGGTAAGTACCCAGATGGCAAGTATACATCCGAGACAAAAATGAATCGGGACACCAATCTGGCTTGTAACAGGGAAGACAAAAATTGTTGCGCTCGTCTACCTTATCTTCATCTGAATAAATCATGTCTGCATCGGGATGCTGGTTCAGCAGCATTACCACTTCCTGCAAAGCATCTGCAGTGAGCAAATCGTCGTGATCTAGCAGCGATATAAACTCACCAGTTGCTAATTGCAGTGCCGAATTTGACGCGCGAGATATGTGACCGTTTTTACTTCTAAGAATTCCCTTAATTCTTGCATCTTTTGCCGCATATTCTTCTAAAATTAGCTTGACATGAGGCTGTGTAGAAGCATCATCAGCAATGCACAATTCCCAGTGAGTGTAGGTTTGATTTAAAACAGATTGAATTGCTTCTCTCAAAAACTGCTCTGGTGTATTGTAAACTGGCATCACAATACTGATAAGCGGCTGATATTTCAACTGATTTGTAGAATTCATTTCTGGGAAACCTCTGTGTTAAATAATTAATTTTGAGCTTGCTTGTCTTGAAAAATGCTGCTGTTAGCAGCCAATTAGCTCAGGTACGAGGGGAGCATCTCAGTTTTGATTTTATAGCGTGCGAGCTTAATATCTCACACAGTAAATTTTTTCAAAAAGGAGATGCTCCCACTCGGTAAGCCAGCCAAAACCCGTTTCCTACCTTGCTGTCGGGATCTTCGGTACCTAGCAGTTGCCAATTCACAGCCGGAATGCCGTCATTAGCTGTTTTGAGATTCTCAAAGAATTTTCTTAGAGTTGTTGAGGTAAATTTCCAGTAGTGCCCGCCTTTACCACCGTATAAATTCTCCGCTGGAGCAGTCTCGATCGTCCATTTTTCTCGGTGTGCTTTAATTAATTGCGCGTAGGTAGATAGGGGGCGATTGTCTCCGGCGAGAGCATCCGGCTGGGGGACAATCATCACCACATATCCCCCAGGCTTGAGAACTCTTTGCCATTCTAATAAAGCAGATATGGGATCGGGAATGTGTTCAAATACGTGACTGGATAAAACAAAATCCTGGCTGTTGTCTTTGACAGGAATGTTGTCTGCTTCGCCGTACATATCGATCTTTGTCGGTTGCTCTCCCATGTTAACTTGGTTGTCTTGAAACAAATCTTCGTCAAATTTTGGAGCAACATTAATTGCATTCACTCCGTAGGGATTGTGCGAGGCTGCTCCCAGTTCGACTCCTGAGAGTCCTGTCAATAACTGGAGGGTTGGTTGGTGCAGTGGAAATTTCATGGCAATCTTTGAGTTGCAGTACAATTTTAAATATTTAGCGTCGAATCAAGAATCCAGCAGTTGCAAAAGTAAAGCCAAATTTCTGTTCGCGCAAATCATCTCTTTGATAATCATCAGGGTAAATGGCAAAATATTCTTCCATTGCTTCGTATGGCCCTTCTCCCCATCCGGGCAAAACTGGGTGTCCGTTTATATTGCTATCTTCAACTACGACGTAATCGCCTGTTTGCAGTAGCGGTCGCAGCAGTTGCATCTCGCCCAAAACGTGCTGCTTTTCATGGTTGCTGTCCAGGATAGCAAATATCGGCCCGGGAAATTCTCTGCGTAATTCGACTATTCTTTGAGAAACTTGAGGGGCGGTTGAGGATGACAGCATTAACTCGATGCGGGGATGATTTCTCACTTGGGGATTGAGAGATGTATGGTCAATATCTACCGAAAACACTTGAGATTTATTATTGATTTTTTCAAGGAGCGAGGCAAAAAATAAAGTACCTCCACCATAGAAACTGCCAAATTCTACGATCAAACTAGGTTTCAAATCCCAGATGATTTCTTGGTAACTCCACATATCGCTGGGAGATTTTAGTGCTTTGACTCCTGCCCATGTGGTGGTATTCCAAATTTGGTTGTTGTAGTACCACAAATGATAGCGCAGGCTTGCGTCTGTTGTCGAAGCGAGCTGATTTTTTGAGAGTTGATATTTGATTTTTCCCAACAAACACAAAGCATCTGAATTGTCTGGCTGACTGTCAAGAATTTTGGTACAAATTAACTCTGCCTGAAAGTGGTCGCCACAATTATATAAATTAGTTGCCACTATAATATTATCTGCGAGGTTGTGCATATCAGTTAAAAAGCCAGTTATTTCAATTTTCCTATGCGGCGTTTTTTCTGTGCCGAAGATGGCGATCGCCTCATGTATATTTTTTCTCAATACCCCAGCGCTCAAACTGCTGTCAGCTTGGTAGAGTACATCAGCCAACCGCATCCGCACTCAGAAAATCTGAACTGTTGCCGCGCTGAGTCAGGTAGTTGCCGGGGCTTCACTACCGCTATACATTTGTTCTGCCTCAAAAACAGCAAGAGATTGCACCCATATTACCTCTAACTCAAGCATCGATCGCGATGCGCGCTTGATTGAGACGACGATCGTCCATCTCCCTCTTGGCCTCAACTCGTTACCCACTCAATCTGCACATTGACAAAAATCACTCGATCGTGTAAGCAAAAATTTACCTTTTGCGAGGAAAGCATTTCATCACCTGACGCAGTGAAGCCACGTTCGGTTTCCACCACCATGCAAGCAAGATCGCCCTAACGGGGATTCTTGCAGGCCGCAAACAAGTTACAATTACGTTAAGATTGATGAACATAAATAAAAAATCCCAAACTGTAGGGACTAAATAATTAGGAGGATCGACCTCGGTGAATAAACGGTGGAGAAACGCTGGACTGTACGCACTGCTGGCTATTGTAGTCATTGCCCTAGCCACGGCATTTTTTGACAAACAGCCCCCAAGCCGGGAAGTTTGGAAGTACAGCCAATTCATTCAGGAAGTAGAAGGCAAGAGAGTAGACAAAATAAATATCAGTTCCGATCGCAGCAAAGCCCTCGTAACGGCTCAAGATGGCAACAAGGTACTCGTCAACCTGCCGAACGACCCCGAACTGATCAACATCCTGACCAAAAACAACGTAGACATTTCAGTTCTGCCCCAAAGCGACGAAGGTTTCTGGGTAAAAGCCCTCAGCAGCCTGTTCTTCCCGATCCTGCTGTTAGTGGGACTGTTTTTCTTGGTGCGGCGCGCCCAAAACGGGCCCGGCAACCAAGCCATGAACTTCGGCAAATCCAAAGCTAGAGTTCAAATGGAACCTCAAACTCAGGTGACATTCGGCGACGTAGCCGGCATCGAACAAGCCAAGCTAGAACTCGCAGAAGTCGTGGACTTCCTGAAAAATGCCGATCGCTTCACCGCAGTCGGAGCAAAAATCCCCAAAGGCGTGCTTCTGGTAGGCCCTCCCGGAACAGGCAAAACCTTGCTCGCCAAAGCAGTTGCTGGCGAAGCAGGCGTTCCCTTCTTCTCGATTTCCGGTTCAGAATTTGTGGAAATGTTCGTAGGTGTGGGTGCTTCCCGCGTCCGCGACTTGTTTGAACAAGCTAAAACCAACGCTCCTTGCATCGTATTTATCGATGAAATTGACGCGGTAGGCCGCCAGCGGGGAGCTGGTTTGGGCGGCGGTAACGACGAACGGGAACAAACCCTGAACCAGTTGCTGACCGAAATGGACGGTTTTGAGGGCAATACTGGGATCATTTTGATTGCTGCTACGAACCGCCCCGACGTGCTGGATGCTGCGCTGCTGCGTCCGGGCCGTTTCGATCGCCAAGTTGTGGTCGATCGCCCCGACTTCGGAGGCCGCCTCGAAATTCTCAACGTTCACGCCCGCGGCAAAACCTTGTCGAAAGATGTGGACTTGGAGAAAATCGCCCGCCGGACTCCCGGTTTCACAGGTGCGGATTTGGCTAACCTGCTGAATGAATCGGCAATTTTGGCAGCCCGCCGCAACTTGACCGAAGTCTCGATGGATGAAGTCAACGATGCGATCGACCGCGTGCTCGCCGGCCCGGAAAAGAAAGACCGCGTGATGAGCGAAAAGCGCAAAACCTTAGTAGCCTACCACGAAGCCGGTCACGCTTTAGTCGGTGCCCTGATGCCTGACTACGATCCAGTGCAGAAAATTAGCATTATCCCCCGCGGCCGCGCTGGCGGTTTGACTTGGTTCACACCGAGCGAAGATCGGATGGATTCTGGCTTGTATTCTCGCTCTTACTTGCAAAATCAAATGGCGGTAGCCTTGGGTGGCCGCATTGCTGAAGAGATTGTCTTCGGGGAGGAAGAAGTCACGACTGGCGCTTCCAATGACTTGCAGCAAGTGGCAAGAGTAGCGCGGCAAATGGTAACTCGCTTCGGAATGAGCGATCGGCTAGGCCCTGTAGCTCTCGGTCGCCAACAAGGGAATATGTTCATGGGTCGCGATATCATGGCCGAACGGGACTTTTCTGAAGAAACCGCTGCCACGATCGACGATGAAGTCCGCTTGTTGGTAGAGCAAGCTTACCTGCGCGCTAAAGACGTGCTGGTTGGCAACCGCCACGTCCTAAACTCCTTGGCAGATATGCTAATAGAAAAGGAAACTGTGGATGCTGATGAATTGCAAAATTTGCTAGCCAACAGCGATGTCAAGATGGCAACAATTGCCTAATTGATTTGGGATTTAAGATTTAAAATTTTGGATGGAATCTAAAGTTTGAAATCAATAATTGGGGTGATTCTGGGATTGTCTGGAATCGCCCCAATTTTTTATAGTAGGGTGCGTCGCTGCGACAATTCTCGCTATTTGCAGTTATCCCAGAGGGACGCACCCTACCCCTACCTACTAAACCTTGATTGTCCTGCCTGATTTTGGCTGACGAGCTTTGGCAACAACGGCACTGCTCATACTTTTTACCATTAGCAATAACATGACCGACAAACCCAGGCCTACTACATCATTAAGCAAGAACAACCATAAAGGCTCTATTTCTGGACTCTGCCTCTGCATTCTTGAAAATTCACGGTTCAACATATTTGAGGCAATAGTTAAAGCATAAAACCCTCCGATCAGGGGATTTATATACTCGGCAAACTTTGCTAATTCTCCCCCTTCCTGATTAAATCTGTTGGCAAATGTTGAGAGTGCATTCCAAATTCCCCATATACTGTATATCGGTATGAGAAATCTTGCCATCGCTCCTCCTGGGGTGATAGGATAATCATTGAAAAGAACCTTGAGATCGACGTGCAAGCGATATAGCCAGACTAGAAAAAGCACGAACAAAATCAAGGCGACAAGAATTGTAACAATCAACAAAATCTGCTGCAAACCTTGAAGTGGCGCCTCAATCGTTGGTGCAATTGCTTTCACCGAAGTTAAAAGCAGGGAAACGACGTTTAACGAGACGTTAGCCCAAGCGAACTGCATTAATAATCGACTAACTCCGTGGGACTTGAGAGGAGTAGCTGCATCAGAATTCTTCATTAGGTCTCCCAGAAAATTTGCCGCAGGAGGCTGCACCCACAGCAGACACGACTATATTAGTTTACATTTTTTTGTAGAGAGCAGCAACGGGTAACTTCTTCCCAAGGAACTCTTGGTTCATCTTTTCTAGATTCAATAGTCAGACAGTCGTAAACATCCTCCCAAAGTTCGCCGTGCTTCTAGAAGTCAAGTAGCACCGCAATTTTTTCGCCTTGAGAATCAACTAAAAACTGAAAGTCTGTCGGTTCGCCACATTCGGCCAGCACGTCGGCCCAAAATGCACTGTGTTCTTTGAGGTCAACAATTGCAGCGGTTTTGTTGCCTAGATTGTCTGTTAAAAATTGCACGCCGCGCATATTGTAGTTTGGCATATATCGGAGTTAGTAATGTGTACTAAAATTATATGGGAGTCAGAATGATATGAGTGTCAAATTTAAGCTCGTTCCCAATTTAAAATCCTTCGACTGAGCGATCGCACCGAAGTCTAAAATCTAAAATCTAAAATCTAAAATTGTATGAATCGTCAATCTTGGTTGGCACAACTCAAAAAACACCGCGGCATCGCCGTGATCCGTTCCTCCGAAAAGGAACTCGCTTGGCAGATGGCATCAGCGGTAGCAGTAGGCGGATTTTTGTTTATTGAAATTACTTGGGACACTCACAAAGCTGCTGAATTAATTGCCGAACTCCGCTCGGAATTTCCTACTTTTAGTATTGGTACTGGCACTTTATTAAACTTAGAACAGTTGCAGGAAGCCATAGATTGCGGCGCTCAATTTTTGTTTACTCCGCACACAGATGTAGCTATGATTAAAACAGCAGTTGATGCCGGAGTGCCGATCGTCCCCGGTGCTTTTTCTCCCACGGAAATAGTGACAGCGTGGCAAGCAGGCGCTACCTGCGTTAAAGTGTTTCCGATATCGGCTTTGGGAGGCGCAGCTTACCTGAAAAGCCTGCAAGGCCCTCTGGGACACATTCCTTTGATTCCCACTGGCGGGGTGACAGTGGAAAATGCGAAGGTATTTATTGACGCTGGGGCGATCGCCGTTGGTTTGGCGGGAGACTTATTTCCCAAACACTTAGTGGAAAATCGCGATTGGCGGGCGATCGGTCAAATTGCCCGAACTCTTACCAAAAAGTTAACAACTTGTTAAGCCCTCTTTCCCAATCTAAAATCTATAATCTACAATCTAAAGTAGTACAAGCTAATCTAAAATCTACAATTTCAAGTCTAAAATCGTTTTGGGTGTGAGGAATGAACAGCATTATCAACTCAACTTACTTTCGCCGCGCCGGCATTTTCTGTGCCGGCTGCGCCCTCACAGTTGCTGCATTTTGTGGCGGGCCAAATCCTGCAATTGCCGGCTCGCAGCACAACAAAATTGCCAATAGAATTATGCAGTTGCAGCAGTCCAGTCAGCGCTGGATTGAAATTGATTTGTCAAGACAAAGATTAACAGCTTGGGAAGGAAGCAAACCTGTTTATGCGGTGACTATTTCCAGCGGCAAATCATCGACTCCCACCCGCACGGGAACCTTTGCCGTTCAAACCAAATACCGCGTTGCCAGAATGACAGGGCCGGACTACGATGTGCCCGACGTTCCCTATACAATGTATTACGACGGAGGAATGGCAATTCACGGCGCTTACTGGCACAATTTGTTTGGCAATCCCGTCACTCACGGCTGCACGAATGTAGCTGTAAATCACGCTAAATGGCTGTTCAATTGGGCTTCGGTGGGGACACCCGTGGTTGTGCACAAATCTGAAATTTAGACCCTTGGGCATTGGGCATTGGGCATTGGGCATAGTCAAACACTATTCAATCTGTTAGAACCCCTACTTCTTAAAGAAGTCGGGGTTCTGGGTACTATGTTTTTTTAGGTGTGCTTACTTAACTGCTGCTTTTAACAACAATCCCAATTGTATAAAACCTTACTAAAATCTAATTCTCTGAGTGCTGATTCATTAATAAAAAAGTTACCGACACCACTGTCTCCCCACATGATATCTACTGTCTCATTGGCATCGGTATCCATTTGGAATAGAAGAATATCTAGCTTTTGTTTTTGCTCAGATGTATTACTATATTTTCTTGCGTCGTCTTGTGTAAAATAAGGATAACCACCTATTTTATGACCAAAGGAATGCGATATTTCTCGGTACTCATCCTCAATTTCAGGGTTCATAAATAACTCTTCAATTTCCGATCCTAAAATTTGTGTAAATTGGTAGTCACTGGTACTAATCGGCGCATATTTTTTAGTAAATTGCAAGCCGTAACAGCCCTGAACAGGAAAATATTCTGGTTCCGGCAAAAAATCATAATTGGTAATGATGTTTTCAACTTTGAAGTCGGGCTGAGGAAAATAGATTATTTTGAATTGGTCTTCGATTGTATGATTATCTGCATTGGCAGAATTGTCCAAATTTAAACCATATAGGTCATCGTCAGCTATATAAAACTGCAAAATTCCGCGATCGGGAAAACCATCTAAAGGCAGTATTTCATCAAAGTTGAGTTGTGCTAGCAAGAATAAATATTTACCGTCAGCAGTTTTTGGATACTCAAAGCCTTTAGGTAAATAGGGCAATCCCCCAAATTTACTCTGCCACAAATTAACCCGAGCATTATTCTGGATTTTAATTTCAATGTAAGGTTTAATGGTAGCTTCGATTCGGTCGCGATACTTTTCTAGTTCGGGAGAGAGTGGAAATTCTAGTTTGTAGTTCATCTGCTTTTAATAATTTTAGTCCTGGACACACTCCATCAAAGAAACCGGGTTTTTCACTTAATCTGCGGGCTGCAACGAAGGATTTTCGTAAAAAACCCGGTTTCTGAGATCCCATGCGTTCAGGAATGCTTAACTTAGCTGCACCACGGGTTTATCCTCCAACAAAGTTTGATTTGTCAGCAAATCTTCCACGGTAATGCGTAAAAAGCGCTGTTCGTCAACGCGAAACAAAATTTTGACGCGATCGCCCCCCGGATACCCCGGCGGTGTCAATTGCGCGATACTGCGAGCTCCATCTTTGTCATTGAGCGGCTGTACCGAGGTTTGGCCCGCGATTTGGCGAGTAATAAGCCTGTCGCCGTCAAAATATATCTCCGTGCCGCCAGTTTCCGCTCCCAATTCACCGATAATTAATTCAATACTCGGCTGATTTTCTAAAGAAGCTCCCAAGACTAATTCTACCGGTTCGCTCATCGGATAAGACTGGCCGGATTTGATTAAACTGTGCCAACTGTGGCAATTTTCGCGGCGGTTCCAGTAGCGAATTCCGTAACTGTGATAGAGAAAATCTTTGATTTCTATGCCTTGACTCAGTTGCAGAGCACCTTGGGCGATCGCCTCAAAGGGTTTGTCGCACCGAATCTTTGCCGGCTCGAAATATTGCTCAACCCAACGCTTTACGGCGGGAATTTGAACAGTACCGCCAACGAGCAAAACTGCATCAATGTCGTCAATTTCTAAGCCTTGGCGGCGCGCTTGCTGCAATACTTGATTCATGCACTCGTCGAGGTTGTCAAAAAACTGATGTTCGGCGAGGATAGATTCAAAGCGCGATCGGTCTAATTCTAATTCGTAACTCTCAAAATTTTCATCATCAAAATAAACTTCAACCGCCTGATTTACCAAAGATAACTGAATCTTTAACCGTTCTGCCAATCTCGTTGTAATCGGAGATTTGGCCAGCCCTTTTGTTTTGACAAAATAGTCAACCAGCCAATTATCAATATCCGAACCGCCCAAATTTTGTCCGGCTTTAGCCAAAACCCGAGCAACTTTTGCCTTTTGTGCGGAAGATTCAGCTAATAATTTTTCGCCCCATTTGAGCAGAAAACCCAGGGGCTTTTGGCCAGCAGAAATGTCGAGGCGCACTAAAGAAAGGTCGAGAGTTCCGCCGCCGAAATCAATGACTAAGAGAATTTCGCGATCGGCTAAACCATAGCCCAAAGCAGCCGCCGTCGGTTCGTCCAACATCCGCACCTGTTCTACTTGCAGAGATTCAGACACTTTACCCAACCAATGGCGGTAAGCTTCAAAACTATCTACAGGCACTGTAAAAATCAAAGAATCTACCGGCAAGGGCAGTTCGCGAATTGAGCTGACAATTTTGCTCAAATACCACTCACCTACTCGTACAAAATCCACAATTTGCCCGTCTAGTTCCGGCACAAAACCCTGAACCGAAGTGCCAATTCCTCGCTTGAAATTGCGGAAAAACCGAGAATCTCCACTCAGATCGAGACCTCTGTCGCGGACTTGTTGACCGAGTATTATTTTATTTTGAGCAGCGTCCTCAACGTAGAGCAAACTGGGAATTAGGGGCGGGTTTTGAGCTGAGATTGCCGACAATCCCGGTAATTTCAAAGTTTCTGGCTGCTGGATGGCCTGATTCCAGCGAGCGACGACGGTGTTGCTAGTTCCAAAGTCAATGGCGATCGTCATTGGGCCAAAATACACAGCTATTAGGGATTAGATTATATTATGGTATTTTGAGCCGCAAATGCAAAGAGGCGATCGAATTGTTCTTACATGAACATTTTGTTGCAACTGAAAAGGCACGCCACTTTGATAAGCGGCACAAAACTCCCCTGTCTGCAGCAGCCAAGCTTTTACCTTCGATCTCAATACAATTTTTCAAATGTAGCGTAAAAAATGCTGGATAATGGCGATCGCAAAACAGCACTCTTAGCTATCACATTGCTTGTCCCTGCCGCCAGTATTGGTGCAGTAACAGCATTGTATATTGGCGGAAGCTGGGGACAAACACTGTCAGTTTTGTGTCAAGTTTGGTTGCTGGTTTTTCCGATCGCGTGGTCTGTTTTTGTCGATTGCATTAACCTGCGTTTCTCCCTCCCCAAGCGCCGAGAATTGCTGGCTGGAGCTGTTTGGGGAATATTCATGTTTGCGGTGATTGTGGGTATCTACAGCCTTTTCGGTCAGCACTGGATCGATCCTGTAACTGCTAAAGAAAAAGCGCAGCAATTGGGTATTAGCAGCCCTAATATTTACTTGATAATTGAAGCATATTTTGTGCTAGTTAATTCACTGATTGAAGAATTTACTTGGCGGTGGTTTGTCTGCAACAAATGCCAGATTTTGATACCTGGAAAAAAAGCAATATTTCTCAGTGCATTATTTTTCACCCTCCACCACATTTTTGTAATCGCAGCCTACAGCGATTGGCACGGTGTGATTTTAGGCTCATTAGCTGTCTTCGCCGCCGGAATAATTTGGTCGCAGTGTTATCTGACTTATCGTTCGCTTTGGTCTAGTTATATCAGCCACGCGATCGCCGATTTAGCGCTAGCAATTATTGCTTGGCAAATTCTTTTTAAATAGCTAATTTTTTAGCGATAATCGCTGGTAATTATACAGTGAAATTTTACATTTTATCCAACTAGCTCTCCCGACTAATATCTCCCGCAATGATCAGACATAATTTATTTGCGAATAAGCGTTTAAAGTTCCAAATTCGTACTGCCCTACCGCAGACTTGTCCGCAGGAGTATCTGTGTTTTCCAAAAAGCATTTTTTTTATTATAGAACCCATTTGACATCTTTTGTAAAATCCTTACAGAGCAACTATTCTAGCCTAAATCTAGGATTTTACTGATTCGGCCCAAACCTAGTTGTGGTAATAAGTCTGGAATAGATGTCAAATGGGTTCTATAGTTATGAAAATTACTTTTGTCCTTTCTACCCTCGGTCTTACGGGTGGGATGAGGGGAATATCCTGTGGCGTATTTGCCGCTGCCACCTGTTACTGGGTATAATAAAGAACCTAGACAAGACCAACTCAAAGAATTTTACAGAAAATGCGATGCTTGGCTGTTTTCCAGCAGCTCCGAAGGCTTCGGTTTGGCAATTTTAGAAGGGATGGCTTGCGGTAGGTACTCCAGTCATCGGTACGACCGTTGGTGCAGCTCCAGAATTGCTGGCTGGCGGGGGCGGAATCCTGGTCAAGCCAGAAGACCCAGAGGATATGGCAAAGGCGATCGAGTAAATTTGTCAGTTATCTGATGCCGAATGGCGGGTAATGTCCGAGACTGCTTTGGAAACGGTGATCAATTATACTTGGAAGGATGCGACCGACCTATTCTAGGCTGCACTGGACACGGCTCTGGAAGGTCAGCCACAATTAACGAAGAATGCGTAAAATTGAGGTGGATTTAAAAGCTCGGGGTTGGGCGATCGTTTAATCGAGAACTTCGATCGGGCAAATTGAGTTCTCTTTCTGCAATTTTACTGCAAAAAAAAACTATGGTTGCATTAATCCCAATTGCTCTGTTCGGCTGGCTTCCGATCGTTTTTTATCTGTTTGTGAGATTTCCGCCTCACCGGGCGGTAATTATCAGTTTTATTGTAGCGTGGCTATTTTTGCCACAAGCTTCTTATCCCATCCCCCTGTTGCCGCCTTATGACAAAGTTTCGGCATCTTGCTACGCAATTTTGCTTGCTACTATTGTCTACGATACTTCGCGCCTCACCACTTTTAAGCCCGGTTGGCTAGACGTGCCAATGGTAATTTGGTGTTTATGTCCCATTGTTTCACAAGTTACTAATGGCGGCAGCCCGATTTCTCCGACTTTCACCCAAATCGTTACTTGGGGTCTACCTTATTTTGTAGGACGCTTGTATTTCGGTAGTTTAGACGGGCTGCGACAACTAGCGATCGGCATGTTTGCCGGTGGGTTGGCCTACATTCCTTTTACTTTAATTGAAGGAGTTAAAGGCCCAATTCTGCACCAAATGGTTTACGGCGTCAATGCCTTTGAGGACTGGGGTCAAGCAAGGCGTATGGGGGGGTGGAGACCGGTAGTATTTATGCAGCACGGTTTGATGGTGGGCGTGTGGATGATGACAGCCGCCTTAATCGGAGTTTGGCTTTGGCAAACTGGGACGCTGAAAAAGTTTCAGGGCCGCAACATCAAGACTCTAGTAATTGTATTAACTATTGCTTTTTTCTTGTGCCGTTCTACTGGTGCTTACAGTTTATTTGCGTTCGCATTAATCGTATTATTTTCAGCGAAATTCTTTCGCACCTCTTTGCCCCTGTTATTCATAATTGGATATATAGCATTTTATCTGTACATAGCAGCATCGGGTCAATTTTCTAGTCACGACGTGATTGACTTCATCACTCAAATATTTGGCGAAGAACGAGCATCCTCTCTGAAGTTTAGATTTGACATGGAAGAAATATTGGGGGCAAAAGCACGGCAAGCATTTCTTTTTGGTTGGGGAGATTCGGGTGGAAACCGCGTGTACAACGAGTACGGTAAAGATATCTCGGTGACCGACAGTTTATGGATTCTTGCATTTGGGGTCCACGGTGTAGTCGGTTTAGCTAGTTTATTTTCTTCATTGTTGCTTCCTGTTGTCGTCTTTTGCCTGTCCAAGTATCCCGCCAGAACCTGGGCTCATCCCAAAGTAGCGCCCGCTGCGGTCTTGGCAGTGTCCTTAACTATGTACGTGTTTGACTGTGTTTTGAACGCTATGGTTAACCCGATTTTTGCGGTCATTGCTGGAGGACTATCGAGTTTGCTTTTAAAAGCTCCAGAAAGTCTTAAAACCAAGAAAACCATGTCCCCGTCCAGAAGAAAGTCGTTGGTTCACCAAAAATCAGGATGATTTTGAGGAAGGCGAGCCGATCGCACTCACAGCTTAAATATATCTGGCATTCGCTGCATACACAAACTAAAAAACCTACCTTTTTTGCCTCAAACCTAGTTCGGGAGTTGCGCTCTATTTTTCAATTGCTCAACATTAATTTACAATCTTTTAACTATTCGCACGAAATAGTCTTGTTTAGAAAATTGTGCTGCGAATTGTAAACAAAAAAAATGGCTTGATACACTTTTTGCTAAAACTAGGTGATTCTTTACACAATCTTTAAAATTCATTACTAGACAGGTAGGGTATACGGGCATATACTGAATAAAGTATATTCACCCCCCGCGCCCAAAAATTGAAAATACGAGGTTGCCGTGTGGGTTAGAGTTTGACTTGCCGTTTAATATAAAGGGTGAAAGGAAATAACAAATGAAAACCGTTAATTTATTGAATGTCTCCATAGATAACCTGTCAATAACAGAATTGTTTGAAAAACTCGATAGCGAAGGCGGTGTTGTATTTACGCCCAATGTAGACCACTTGATTAAGTTGCAGTATGACCGCGACTTCTATGAAGCTTACAATCAATCTAGTTATCGAGTATGCGACAGTCAAATATTGATGTATGCCTCAAAATTCTTGGGTACCCCAATTCAAGAAAAAATTTCAGGTTCGGACTTGTTTCCTGCATTTTATATGTATCACAAGGATCGCGAGAACATGAAAATATTTTTGCTCGGAGCGGCTGAAGGTATTGCGAAGAAAGCCCAGGAAAAAATTAATCAAAAAATTGGCAGACAAATAGTCGTTGAAGCACTTTCTCCTTCTTTTGGATTTGAAAAAAATGAGGAAGAATGCGAAAAAATAATTGACGCTATCAATAAATCAGGAGCTACAGTTCTGGCCATAGGAGTGGGATCTCCAAAGCAAGAGAAGTGGTTGATTAAATACCAGAGCAAATTTACACATATCAAAATTTTCTTAGCCGTAGGTGCAACCATTGATTTTGAAGCTGGTTGCAAAGCAAGATCGCCCAAATGGATGAGCGAAGTTGGCATTGAATGGGCGTACCGACTGTTAAGCGAACCGAGAAGGTTGTGGAAAAGATATTTGATAGACGGCCTGCCTTTTTTTCGATTAATAGTCGAACAAAAATTAGGGTTTTATAAAATGCCTTTCTTTCATTGACAGCAAAAACACGAAGCTAGAATGGTAAGGATGCTCCTCAAAACTGGATTGACAAATCATACCATTTTAGATTTTAGATTGAAGAATTGGGAATGATTTACTGAAGATTAGTTTGGAGTTTGCCTGTAGTTGCATTTTTGGGAAAATTGGTATCAATAACGTCAATAAAGCTGAGTATGAGCTTTAGCGTTTGACTTCGGGTTTGTAAGAAAGATGCAAGCTGTGGATAGCCCGATCGCCCTTTCTGCCAAAAATCTGCATTTTTTGCTGGACAATGCCAGTAAAATCGGAAGGAAACCTTTTTTAGAAATCCCTAATTAGGGATGCAACGGATGAATCTGCCTTCTTTCTTGTGGTTGTGGAAAATAGCGGCTTGGTCAATGGGTATTTCCCTCTTAGCTTACCTGTTGCTGGCCGTTACTGGAACATGGATGTTTGCCGCCCGCAGTACCAAACAGCAGCGCCCAAAATGGCTGCGTCCCTTTCATTTGGCGACTGGTACGGGAATGGCGACTTTGGTAATTTTACTGCTGGGAATTGGCGTAGTCGGTACGCTGGGATACTACGGAAATTTGGGTCACTCAGGTCATTTACCGGCCGGGTTAGCTGTGGTGGCTTTGGTGTTGGTTTCTGTTGGGAGTGGTTTGCAAATTGGCCCTAAACATCCTTGGGCGCGCCCCATCCACATTGGCACTAATATATTTTTAGGTGCTGGATTTGTGACTGTGTTGCTCACGGGATGGACGATCGTACAAAAATACTTACCGAAAGTTTAATGTTAGTAGTAAGGACTTCAGTCCTGTGATAACAGATGCGGACTGAAGTTCTCATTACTAACCTGCTGCTTTAGCTGTGAAATCTAAGATATGTTGAGCGGTAATTTGCGGTTTTTCTAGGTGAGGAACGTGTCCGCAATCCGGTATCCAAATTAATTGAGAATTGCCGATCGCACTTTCAAGCTTTTCCGCATCCGCCGTCCCCAAAATTCGGTCTTGTTTTCCCCACAAAATCAGCGTTTGCTGCTGAATTTGCGAGAGTTTTCCCCCAAAACCTCCGTAACCGCCGCTTTTTGTAAAAGCAATTAAAGCTTGATTCCAGTTAGGCGTTTCTAAGTGCAAAGCAGCGCAAGTTTGAGCATCCACCGTAGCCAAAGTTCGATCGAAATAAGCATTGACGCTAATTTTTTGGCGGATTTTAGGGTTTCGCAAAAATGAAGTTGCCAAATATCCTAAAGGAGGAATGAGAAATTTTCCCTTGTTAGAAGTGACGGCAAAACCTGCACTGTCGATCAGCACTAATTTTTTGACAGCTTCGGGATAATTGAGGGTAAAATCAATTGCGGCAGCACCTCCCATCGATGCGCCAACTAAGATTACAGGCTGCGAAATTAGCGATTTCCAAAAATAGTAAAGATGAGTGCCAATTGCCATGGCGCTAAATGCCAAATCCGCCCCTCTTTCTGTAAAGCCAAAACCCAATAAATCGATCGCCCAAGTTTCATTTTTTTCAGCAAGCAACGGCAGCAGGCGGCGAAATTCAAATACGGAACTGTCGAAGCCGTGAATTAGCAAAATCGGCGTGTTGCCGCTCCCCTGACGCACGTAAGTGGTGGCTATTGGCTGCGGGCTCAGCGGGGTTGTAATTGCTGACTGTTGAATGCTTTGGGCTAAGGCGATTGAGGTAGATTCTGTGAGTTGTGCGATCGACTTTGGCAGAAAACTTGCTGGCATAATTCTTGATAAATTGTTAATTCCTAGCGGCGGTGTTCCCGCGATCGCCCTAACACTCAAGTATAGCCCTTCTCAAAAAGGTAACAAGTCAGTCGATTTTAGATTTTAGATTGGGGGATGGGGGAGATTGGGGGATTTAGCGGTCAATACCTCATTTTTCGCTCGAATTGCTATATGCTCGATCGGCTTCTAGGACTTGGGTCGATCGCCCTGTAGTCTCACTCCGTCCGGCTAAGGCTGAGTTTGTTAAGCAAATGCTAAAATATTTGACAATTATTGCTAATAATTTCTTTTTCGTTTACTATGCTTAAGGACAACAGGTATTGGTTGCTAGTGATTGCAGCGCACATGAGTATCTAACGCGCATCTAACGCAAGAGACATAAAACTAGGGGCCCGCGAAAAATCTGCCTAATTATTAGGCCTGGAGAATAGTATTTTCCGAACTATTCAACGGGAAATAGTTCGCTAGAACCGGGAATTTAGCCCTGTCTGCGATCGCGAGCCGAGCGTATTGAGAATATATCTCAAGTTGCTGGACAAGCCAGTCCAAGCAAGAAGTTACTAAAGTCGATCGACTTCCAAAACAGATGAAACAACAATACAGCCAACAAAACCAAGAGTCAAACCCCGGACATTTCAAGGGTTTTACCTTTTATGGAAAAACAGCAGAAGCCTCAGAAACCGAAAACAGCACAGAAGCTCAGATAGAAGTTCAACCAGACTCAGCCAAGAGTAAATCATTCCCCCTAGCAATGGCAAGCGTCGGCGAAAAGCTGCGAATAGTCACACTCAGGGGTTCAGAAGGCTATGTGCGTCGCCTCATCGGCATGGGATTTGTCTCCGGTACCGAACTTCAAATTATCAGCCACTCCGGCGGTTCAGTGATTGTGGCAATTGGCGAAAACCGCATCGGTTTGGGCGCAGGTATGGCACAAAAAATTATGTGTACGAATTAGGAAAAGTGCCATAAATCTACAGCAATCCTATTTGATTTGCGAACCTTTTTTTAACTGCCGGGGGCATCAGAAAAAATCGAGATATTCACAAATGCTGAGAGGGTTGCTGCCTTCAACAAGTTGATTGAATTTGTACAAATTTAGGCTAAATCAAAACAACAAATGAACGACAAAATACAATTGGGAGATTTAGCTGTTGGTAGCACAGGCAAAGTGGTTGGCTATGAAAAAACAGCCCGCGGCTACAAAGGCAAATTGTTAGCAATGGGATTGACACCGGGAACCGAATTTACTGTCACTCGCCACGCACCTCTAGGAGATCCCGTAGAAATCCTAGTGCGGGGTTTCAAGCTCAGTTTGCGGAAAGATGAAGCCAAAACCCTATTTGTAGAGGAGATGAAATAATGGCCAAGCAAATTATTGGATTGGTGGGCAATCCCAACTGTGGAAAAACTACCTTATTTAACGCTTTGACAGGTGCTAACCAGCGAGTGGGAAACTGGCCGGGAGTAACCGTCGAACGCAAAGAGGGAAAATATACTCATGATGGTTTACCAATTACGATTGTTGACTTGCCGGGAGTTTATTCTATAGATGCCGAAGATGGAGATACGGGCCTTGATGAATTGGTAGCGCGAGATTATTTGCTATCTGGCGAAGCAGATGTGATTGTTAATATTATTGACGCTTCCAACTTAGAGCGCAATTTGTATCTCACCACCCAAGTCTTAGAGATGCGCGTGCCGATGATTGTAGCGCTAAATATGATGGATGTTGCCAAAGAACGGGACATCCGAATTGATGTTAACAAACTTGCAGAACGATTGGGCTGTATGGTTGTGCCGATGAGTGCTTCGTCAAATGACGGAGTGTCTCTGTTGCGGGATGCTGTGAATAAAGCGCTACAAAAGCCGATCGCACCATCTGCGTATGTCGCTTATCCGGCTGTGATCGAAGATGCGATCGTCCAACTCATCCCGCATATTGAACAACACAGCCCCAATCGTCAAGTAGATGCCCGCTGGACAGCCCTGAAACTATTAGAATATCAGGATGAAGTCGCCCCAGAACTCGCAAACAAAGACTTAGAACAAATAGTCGTCCCCCACCGCCGCAGAGTCCACGAAACCCTCGATGACGACTTAGATATTATCATCGCCGACAGCCGCTACACCTACATCCGCACCCTCACCCAAGGCATAGTAGAATCTTCCAGAGAAGTCAAAACCAACATTTCCGATAAAATCGATCAAATTGTGCTCAATCGCTGGTTAGGTATCCCCGTATTCTTGATGGTGATGTACTTAATGTTCACCATTTCGATTAACGTTGGTGCAGTGTTTATCGACTTTTTTGACATCTTGTTAGGAACAATCTTTGTAGATGGTTTTGCTCAGGTTTTAGAAAGCCTCAATTCCCCTGGATGGTTAATCGGAGTGCTGGCAAAAGGTGCTGGTGGCGGTATTCAAACTACATCGACTTTTATTCCTCAAATTGGGATGATGTTCCTGTGTTTGTCAGTGTTGGAAGACTCTGGCTATATGGCGCGGGCAGCCTTCGTCATGGACAGATTAATGCGATTTGTCGGACTTCCCGGCAAATCCTTTGTACCGATGATGGTAGGTTTTGGCTGCAATATTCCCGGAATCATGGCGACGCGGACATTGGAAAATAAGCGCGATCGCATGATGACGATTATGATGAATCCATTCATGTCTTGTAGCGCCAGATTAGCAGTTTACGCCTTATTTTGCGGCGCATTCTTCCAAGTCGGCGGGCAGAACATGGTATTAGGGCTTTATTTATTAGGAATTTTAGCAGCAGTCTTCACCGGATTAATCTTAAAAAACACCATCCTGCAAGGAGAAGCTGCACCCTTTGTTATGGAACTGCCGCCCTACCACATTCCCAAACTCAAAGGCGTACTGCTGCGGACTTGGGACAGACTGAAGGCTTTTATCAAAAAGGCGGGAATTGCGATCGTCCTCATGGTAATTGTACTCGGATTCATGAGCTCCGTCGGCACCGATGGTTCCTTCGGCAAAGAAGATAGCAAAGATTCAATTTTGAGCGCAGTTGCCCGTTCAGCAACACCAATATTTACTCCGATGGGAATTACCAAAGAAAACTGGCCGGCCACCGTCGGATTACTAACAGGAGTATTTGCCAAAGAAGTAATGGTTGGCACCTTAGACTCTCTCTACACCCAACTATCCGACGAAGAAAAAGCAGCAAGTGCAGAACCAGAAAAACCAGAGGAACCCTTCAGTTTTTGGGGTGGCGTTAGCAAAGCATATCTCAGCATTCCAGAGAATATCGCAAAACTTCCCGGTCAACTTTTTGACCCATTAGGCTTAAGTTCCGCCAATATCACAGACCAAAAACAGGCAGAAGAAGATCAAGGTATTTCTAGTAGCACCTACGGACAAATGTCGCAAAGATTTGGTTCCAATCACGCAGCCTTTGCTTACTTATTGTTTGTATTGCTGTACTTTCCTTGTGTTTCGGCAACGGCTGCATTGTACCGCGAAACTAATTTAGGTTGGACAATATTCGCCTGTGCTTGGACTACTGGTTTAGCTTATTGGGCGGCGGTGCTCTATTATCAGGTTGTGACCTACGCAGAGCATCCAGAATCTTCAATTATTTGGGTAGTGACACTAGCAATAGCTATGGCCCTGACACTGGCAGGATTAAAAATGGCTGGTGCAATGCGTCCCAAACGGCGCGAAGCAATAAGTCAGTAGTTAGTATTTATTAAATTGTAGGGTGCGGAGCCATCAAAAATCCCTAAATCAAGATCGCAATCTCACATATCCGCACCTTACAAAATAGATTGATTCGGACAAGCAAAATTCTAGCTGAGATTGTCTTTTGGGTGGGGCGGGTTTACAAGATTATTTATTTTTGCTATAAATTGTCTGTGAACCAGCCCCTACAAACCATAAAATTATTAACCAATAAATTCAGAAAAACAACATCCCAAAATTCTGTTGGGTGGGGTTCACCAACTACCTACAAAAAAAGACCAAAAATCTCATAAACCCGCCCCAAACTAATATTCGCATCAACATTTTACGAAAAAGAAAGGATAAAGACCATGATTTTAAGCGATATCCAACAGTTTATTGCTGACAACAAAAGAGCTTCTCTTGCCGATTTAAAACTCCATTTCCGCATGGATGGCGATGCTTTGCGTGGAATGCTCAACCGCCTCATCCGTAAAGGCCGCATCAGGAAAATGGCAGAGGCGAAAAAGTGCGGCGGATGTCACAGTTGCAACGAGGATGCTACCGAGATTTATGTGTGGGTAAGTCCCGATCAATCAGCACCTGTAGAGGAACCAGTTTCTGCAAATTGCCATTAATTTAATTAATTAATTAGAGATTTTAGAAAGAACTATGATCGTGGGAGCATCTCAGTTTTACAAAAAGCATTTTTTTTTATTATAGTGCGATCGCTTCAAGAACTCGCGTATTGTACAACTCGCGATCGGGGAGGCTCGCACTATATTCGATCGACTTTTGAAGTCTCGCACTGCAAAAGCTGCTTGATTTTCAACTTCCTTACGCACTCCTGTTTCGAGGCTGTTGGCAAATCCGATTTTTACTGTGTGCATCACCAATAGCAATAAGCTGACGGAAAAACCTCAGAACTGTACGATAATTATCAGGCTCAAAGGTTCTTGGAAGTAGGGTTGCAGCTTTCTTGGGCTGTTTTTGCGTCTGCCCGCAGGTTTGTTTTTATTCATATGGTTACTGCAAGTAATACTCATTAAGTTGTGATGGTACATTCCCCGGTAATTGTCATGCTTGGAAGTGCGATCGCACCTGTAGTGCTTTCAAGCAATCGATACCTCGTTAAATTGGGGAAATTAGGCAAGTAGATTGCTTTTCAGGCCAAAATCTGTTAATAACTTTGATTGATGGTAGCGATACACCCTTAATATCTAAAATCTAAAACCGGTTGCCGACTGTGTAGAGATAGCCAAAAGTTCAATATTTCTTCCCCGACTTGTTCTGGATAGAAGTGATGGAAAAAATGCCGCCCGTCTGGACATTCCCAAAAGCGATCGCCTTTTTTAAGAAATTTTGACCAGCGGCGCATCACAATAGGAGATACCACAAAATCAGTTTTGCTGCTGCATATCAACAAAGGTACTTCTACACCCTCATCGCGGGAATTATTCATCCTAAATAAGGAGTGAGGACAAGGAGAACAGGCTAAGTCATCCTCAAAATATGGTATAAATTTTTGACTAATACTTTGATTTTGACATCCCAGCATATCGTCCACCATTTGAGTCAAAACTTGTTTGCTACTCCACGGAAAAGCTGCAAGATGCGTATAGTAATGTGCTTGCCAATTAACAGAAGATGGCAAACCGACAGCTAAAAGTCCTAAAGAACTAACTTTGTGAGGATAGCGGCGCGCATACATTAAACCGACTAATCCGCTGGTACTGTGGCCGATGAGATGAATTGGGCGATCGCGCATTGTTAAAAAATCGTGCAACAGTTCAACAGCCATATCCAAAGAGCAACCTTCGTCTTCAGTTTGCTGGTATTCCCATACTTGCACAGGTACAGAATCATTTAAATAAGAAAGCAGCGAGCCATCGAAGCATAGCAAACTCGGACTTACACTTAACCAAAGCACATCATCTGAACTAAATTTCATCTATTTTCAGTTGGAGATAGAGTTATTTATCACTTAAGCATAACGTTTAAATGTAGGGTGCGTCCGCGCACCTTACTTCAACTGCTAGGGCGTATTTTATTGCGTCCTTTATCTCCCCGACTCAAAAAAAAAGGGGCGAAAATCCCCTCAAAGTGGTTCTCCTTAAGGGGGATTTAGGGGGATCAGGAGCGAAAAAATTAGTTTTAAAATACACCCTAACAGTCTACAAGCTAAATTCTTTCTTGAGTTGAGATACCCAAGATTTAATTCGCGCTTCCGTCAGATCCGATTGATTGTCTTCATCAATAGCAAGACCCAAAAACTTGCCATTGACTACAGCTTTAGATTCATTAAAATCATAACCGTCTGTGGGCCATTTACCGACTGTTTCGCCGCCTTGTTCCGAGATTTTTTCAGCCAAAATCCCCATTGCATCCATAAAATTATCCGGGTAGCCTTCTTGGTCGCCAGTTCCCAAATAAGCTACTTGTTTGCCGCTAAAATCAATATCATCCAGTTCGGGGAAAAAACCTTCCCAGTCGCTTTGCAGTTCGCCGATATTCCAAGTCGGACAAGCGATAATCAGACATTCGTACTCGGCAAAATCATCATTGTCAATGCTACCGATTTCGTGAAGAGTCACGATATCGCCGCCAAATTCATCTCGGATCATTTCAGCGATCGACTCAGTTTTACCAGTAGTAGTTCCGTAGAACAGACCAATTGCTTTTGACATTTTTACTCCGAATGTGAAATTTGATAGTGCTTGATATTTCTGGTTTTCGATTCACAAATTGGCATTTCTTGCCTGCAATTGAGACAAAACCAGTAGGTGCGATTGTGGCGAACCTGAGAAATAAGAGAGTCAAGGCAGCAAGGGCAATGTTTTTTCATTTGGTTAAAGTTGAAAATTCATTAACCAAGCTGATTCGCTCAGATCTGGGTCTGGTTCGCAGTCAATTAGTAACAAGTTCAGCATTGTTTGTACTTTGAGAGTGCGCGGGATCTCGGCGGGTACAAACACAAATACTCCGGGCTTTAAAGTGACTGTTCGATCGCCCACCGTGAGAGTTCCCACTCCTTCTAAAACCGCTAGGGTGATATCTTTGGAGCGATCGAGGTCGGGTATTTCAGAATTTTTACCCAAACTCATCAGTTTCTGGCTATCGGCTGGTTGTCCGTCGCTGATTCGCGACGCTGACGCGGAAACTATTGCTGCTGTCACGGTGATTGACCTCCAGGTACTGTTAAATTCCGGCAGTTATTGCAATTAATATTCAATAAGCTACCATGCAATTTAGATATTTTGTCAATTAATTTATGTTAAGATTTGTTACAAAGATT
The DNA here is from genome assembly GCF_036700745.1 of Microcoleus sp. S36a_B3. NCBI lineage: Bacteria > Bacillati > Cyanobacteriota > Cyanophyceae > Oscillatoriales > Microcoleaceae > Microcoleus > Microcoleus sp. S36a_B3. The sequence continues at coordinate 30,131 of NZ_JAUBPN010000019.1, forward strand.
GGCTGCTCTAGATGCACGAGCAGCGATTCCAGCCTAAAGTTCAGATATGGCGGTGTTTTTGGGCGATCGGACTGCGAGGGGCGATCGCACTTCATTCGCCAAATACTTGGCAATAATTTGCAGTTAATTATAAAAAATCATCAGTTATCACTAGCAGCTAACTCATAACTGATGACTGATGACTGATGACTGCTAAGCTAAGAGGGCCCGCACGCACCCTCCACCGCCCCTACCGACTGACAACTGATGACTAACGACTGATGACTAATTATTCTTCGCCCCTACGCCAACATACATAATCGACGTATCCTCATTAATTTGGATTTTAAACAACCCAGACTTTTTGTAATCAACATAGTTAGCGAGATTAGAAAGTAGCACTTGAGAAACCTGTTGAAAACTCGCCAGGGAAGGAAATAGTTGTTTTCCCCCCGTCAGATTTTCCCAAAAACCGTGCATTTCGGTTAAAACATAACCCATTTCTCCAAACATATCAAAACCTTTAATTTCAATATTCCCAAAACCAGTATTTCGCATTACTGCAGACAGTTCCTCCGGGGTAATAAACTTTTCCCAATCGTGAACGCCGCGCCTAATTTCTTGCAAAATATTTTCCATCAGCCCAATCATCACAACTTGCGAAGAAAAAGTTCGGTTGATGGTATCAAAAAAGAAAAGTCCTCCGGGTTTGAGAATTCGGTGAACCTCTGACACAACCTTTTTGTAATCAGCAACGTGTTCTAAAACATCTACGCAGATGACGACATCGAAGGTATTGTCCGCGTAGGGCATATTTTCGGCAAAACCTTGCCTGTAGTCAATCTCAAAACCGCTGGTAACTGCATGATTTTGAGCTGCTACGATGCACTTGTCCGATCGATCTATTCCAGAAACCACAGCGCCCCTCTCGGCCATAAACTCGCAGGAAAAACCGCCGCCACACCCGACATCCAAGGTTTTGAGCCCTTGCCAATTAGTCGCGTGTCTGTCAAAAAACTCAAATCTGGGTTTATTTAGATGGTAGAGAGCATAGATTTTAGCATTTTCGTCCCACCAATTATCAGCATTTTCGTCGTAAAATTCTAGATCGTTTTTTACTTCTATTTTCGTTGGCACGATTTTTTTAGTCCTAATTAGTGGAAGATATAGATGCAGACAGCGGTTGAAACCAGGTTGACAAAAACTTTCGTTTGCGTCTGCAGACTGAACAAGACAACGTAATTTTAACCGCCCGGTATTCAACCCACTATGCTAGGGTTTGGTTCGTATAGACCTGGTTTTAACTGCCCGGTCTTCTGTTTTGTTGCGAATCGTCACAATGTTTTAGTATAATACTTTTGGCATGAATTTCAACCAGATGAATCGCGTTTCTATTATCATTCCCGCCCTCAATGAAGCGACTTGTCTGGAACGCACTTTGCGCCAACTCAGCATTCTCAATCCTCCGGCTTGGGAGGTGTTAGTGGTAGATGGCGGCAGTCAAGACGATACAGTGGCGATCGCACTTTCGGCCATCACTAGAGTTATTTCTAGCAGTATAGCCGGACGTTCCGCGCAAATGAACCTAGGTGCAGAAACCGCCACCGGTGAAATTCTGTGCTTTCTCCACGCCGATACTTTAGTTCCTGACGACATTGTAGCAGTCATCCAGAAAACATTGTCCGATGCTAAAATTGTCGGAGGCGGGTTTATCTCGGTGATGGCTGGTTCGCAGCAAACAAGATGGGGTTTTTCGCTGCACAATTATCTAAAAACTTACTACGCGCCGCTGTTATTTCGACCTCATTTATTTTTTAAAGGATTGCGCTTGTTGTTTGGCGATCAGGTTATTTTTTGTCGCCGTACTGTTTTTTGGGAAGGCGCGGGTTTCGATGCGGCGCTGCCAATTATGGAGGAAGCGGATTTGTGTTTGAAGTTAGCGCGCCGGGGGAGACTTAAGTTAGTAAATCGGGTGGTGGAAAGTAGCGATCGGCGGGTGGCGCATTGGGGCGAACTTAAAGCAACTGCCATCTATCTGGCGATCGGTTTTTTGTGGGGTTTTGGGGTTTCAGCGAGGTATCTCAAACTGTTTTATGAAGAAATTCGCTGACAGGTAATTGTGCAGGGCCATAAAAATGCGCGTTAGCGAAGCCCTCGAAGAGGATCGTCCAACAAACCTTCAAAGAATTTCAACACAGTATCGACTTTTTCCTTAGCCTTTTCGATTACCTGTGGTTCAGGAATTCCCCATCCCATTATTTCACTGCTGAGGGGGTCAAGTCCCGGCAGAAGTTCGTTAACCGTGACCAATTCTACCATCTTCACACCCGCCAAATCTTTCGGTTCTTTCGGCAGCATTGCCGGTTCGAGATACTTTGTTTCTAAATAGTCAAGAATTGCTATAGACTCGACGACAGTGAAGTCATCAGCGACCAAAGCAGGGATGCGGTGAAAAGGATTCATGGCGACAAATTCTGGATCTAAGCGATCGCCGTCTAAGTGATTTCTACCAATTCAAAGTTGAGGTTTTTTTCTATGATGGCGATCCACACGCGGCGGGAGTTGGGGGAAATGGGACTATGGTAAAGTTTCATAAATGGTGGGGGTGGTTATTGAAAGGTAATAGAAGCCACATTTTGATTATGCACCTTCACTGTCATTTGATTTATTTTATTCAACTTTATCCTCTCCAGTTTCATCGTCTCCACTGTCGTCTAAATTTTTACTTTCATCGGAAACTTCATAATTATCCATAATTTCGAGCAATAAACGCTTTAGATTCTGATCCGGTGGGCGTTTTTCAAATTCTGCGTGCGTGTAAATCCACAGCAACACAACTTCTTTTTTTGTAATATCTAACAAATATATAAGTCGCCCCTGTTCAGCGGCTCCGCGAAGCTGAGGCATTTTAAACTCCAACTTCCACAGTTCCCATCCATCACGGCTACTGCTTTTTGGCCAAGGTTCTAAATGTCCCAACGGTGGACGGGGACGGGGGTCAACGCTCAAAATTCTGAGGAATTTTTGGAGTAATTCGACAAATTTTACTAATCCTGCCTGATTTTTACGATAGCGATCGCGGATCAGTTTTTGCTGAGTTTTATCAAAGTTCTTCGAGAGCTTGATATGAAATTGCTCTGATCCGTTCACAGGCCTCCTCCGCTGTCATCGCCTCGATAGTTTCTAACTCTGTAAAAGTCTGTTCCAGAGCTTCAGATAGTGCTTTTTGATAAGCAATATCTTCCCTTTCTATTCCACTCAAAATCGCATTAATAAGTCTATTAAAGGCGTTAATATAAGCTACAAAACTATCGAGTTCACCTTTAAGTACAATCCAAGGTAAAGCGATAGCCAAAGAAAAAAGCCCCACAAATTTAAGCAACCTCTCTTTAATTCCTTGAGGGGGTTCAATGAAAGTATAGGCAAAAATTTTGAGTAATTCTCGCGTGTCAGCGGGAATCTGCTCCCAACGAGCCTCAACTATCACAGCTAAATTGTTTGCTTTTTGAGCCAGTTCCCAAAACCTTGAAGCGCTGGACGTGCGGGGCTGAAATATCTGCCGAATTTCGCTGGGGCTAATTGTGATGGTGGCTGACATTTGTCTGACCTCTGCTCACTTTACGATTAATCAGTCATTCTGAGTATATCATCACAACAAACTTCTGGAAATCCTGTAATTGGCTGATTATTTACTTATTGTGACTTCCTGACCCACAGATGCGGTAATCGCCTCTACTAGGAATAGTCGCTCGCTAAGTGACAAATTAAGCGTTAATTTCATTAATTCTTTTGCATATTCGGAAGAATTATCATTTCGACCGGGCGAAAAAACATCATCAGAACTTAAAGGCTTGACTGAAATATTATGCTCTAAACTTTTCTTCATGTCTGCGTGGAGAAGCTCTAAAAATTTAATATCGTTCCCTAGATCGGCAGACTCATCCTCATCTACATCTACATCTTCAATTACTTGCAAACGTTCTTGATAGGCATTGATTTGATGTTCAATGGCTTCTATAATAAACTTTAAATCTTTAAATGATAGATTCATGTTAGCTTACTATCCTATAAATTACCTCTACAGGTAGTATGAGGGATCGATTTCAGAGTCATCGCTAGAGGTGCGTTCGGCACGAATCTCGTCCATAATTTCCTGAAAATCTGGATCGTCTTTAAACACACCCGCAAATTGCATCCAGGTGGGTTCTGAAGCCTGAATCGGTACTTCCCAGGAAATAGCTTCAATATGCTTAAGTCTTTCTAACAATGTGGTTTGAAGTTGGGTAATGGCTTCTTCCCGAGTTGCTGCTTCAACTCGACAGTGCGGAAACTCGAAAACAGAAGCAGAAACCTGTCCTGATGAGAGAGTTTCTAACAGGAGTGTCACTTTCAATTGGCTAGATGGTTGGGATTGCAATACATTTAAGCTTGTTACCATATTTCAATCACGATTTTTAATTGCTGTCTTGATTGTATCGCAAAAAAAAATACCTCACCATTTCAGGCAAGGGGCGATCGCTTTTTTAGAGCTAACTCGTCTTCAGTTGCTCTAATTTTTGTCTAACCAAGATGTCAACTTCCTCAACCTCAGCACTTGATTTCGGGAGGTCAAACGTCTTGGTTGAGGCTTCAGAGGTAAAACGGTCAACAAAGGCATGAAACGCTGTTCTATCATTGGGGTGAGCAATGACATAAGCTCTTAGCTCTATTTTAGTCATCCTATTAAATTCAGGCTCGCTCACAAAAACCTCGACGAACCATCGCGATCGATTTCTATCTCTATATTATCTCCTGCCAGTATAAATAGATTACCTGTTCGCTCGTCTAGGCGGATGAAAACAGGGATGGTGAATTTATTGGTTAAGGATTGACATAGTATGACACACATGATGCTTTGTTCAGCAGTTGGCAGGTTCATTTTAACTCCAAAAGTTTTCATTAACGGTCACGCGGGGTTAGGTTTTTGGGTATAACCTAGCTGAGTACAGAGGCACGGGGCCTTATAGATTGTGCGTTTAGTTAATTTCGTTCAGAGTTAAAGTTATGCCTATGCTAAAAACCGTTACCAAAATAACAGGGCAGGCCCTAAAGCCCGCCCCATCAAACGATCGACTATCGATTAATTAGTAATCGAAGTCGCCGCCGCCCATGCCGCCGCCAGCGCCAGCAGCAGCGCCATCCTTCGGTTCAGGCTTGTCAACGACGATGCACTCGGTTGTCAGCACCATGCCAGCAATAGATGCGGCATTTTGCAAAGCAGAACGAGTTACCTTCGCAGGGTCAACGATACCAGCTTCAAACATATCGACAAACTCATTTGTCGCTGCGTTGAAACCAACGTTGAATGGCTTTTCTTTGACGCGCTCAGCGATGACAGCGCCGTTCAAACCAGCATTTTCAGCAATCCGCTTCAGAGGAGCAGCCAGAGCCCGTGCCACAATCAAAGCACCGGTCAATTCTTCGCCCTTGAGAGTGCTATTAGCCCACTCTTCCAATTGAGGAGTCAGGTGAGCCAAAGTTGTACCGCCACCAGGGACGATGCCTTCTTCGACAGCAGCTTTGGTTGCGTTGATCGCATCTTCAAGACGCAGTTTGCGATCCTTCATTTCGGTTTCGGTAGCCGCGCCGACTTTGATGACTGCAACGCCGCCAGCCAATTTGGCCAAACGTTCTTGCAGCTTTTCTTTGTCGTAGGAAGATTCGGTTTCGTCCATTTGACGGCGAATTTGTTCGCAGCGGGACTTGACGGCGACTTCGTTACCTTCGGCAACAATTGTGGTGTTGTCTTTGGTGATGGTGATGCGGCGGGATTTGCCCAGCATATCCAGCTTGGTGTTTTCCAGTTTCAAACCAGCATCTTCGGTGATTAGTTGACCGCCGGTCAATACGGCGATATCTTCTAACATGGCTTTGCGTCGATCGCCAAAACCAGGTGCTTTAACAGCAGTCACGTTCAACACGCCGCGCAGTTTGTTGACAACCAGAGTAGCTAAAGCTTCTTTCTCGATGTCTTCTGCAATAATCACCAGCGGGCGGCCGGAACGGGCTACTTGTTCGAGTACGGGTACTAAGTCCTGTACCAAGCCGATTTTCTTGTCTGTCAGGAGGATGAAGGGTTCTTCTAGAATCGCTTCCATCCGTTCGGTGTCGGTGACGAAGTAGGGAGAAATGTAGCCTTTGTCGAAGCGCATCCCTTCGGTGATTTCGAGCTCGGTGGTCATAGACTTCCCTTCTTCTAGGGAAATTACGCCTTCCTTGCCCACTTTGTCCATTGCGTTGGCAATCATTTGGCCGACTTCATCGTCGTTACCGGCAGAGATTGAGCCTACTTGGGCGATGGATTTGGAATCTTCTACTTGTTTGGCGTGTTCGGCAATTTTTTCGACCAAAAAGCTGGTTGCTTTGTCAACACCGCGTTTGAGGGCGATCGCATTTGCGCCGGCTGCGACGTTCCGCAGACCTTCTTTGACCATTGCGTGAGCTAGAACGGTAGCTGTTGTGGTGCCGTCGCCTGCTGCGTCGTTGGTTTTGGAGGCGGCTTGACGGATCAAGGCAACGCCTGTATTTTCTACGTGGTCTTCTAGTTCGATTTCTTTGGCGATGGTAACGCCGTCATTGACGATTTGAGGAGCTCCGAATTTCTTTTCGAGAACTACGTTACGACCTTTGGGCCCGAGGGTGACGGCCACTGCTTCGGCCAAAATGTCCATGCCGCGTTCGAGGGCGCGACGTGCATTTTCGTTGTAGATTATACGCTTAGCCATAGTTTTTGGGGATGAAAAGGTTTGAGATTTTTGATTGGGGAGGGATTTTAGTCATTTGTCCTGTGTCATTAGTTGTTTTGCGGCCTTGGCTTTAAACTGATGGCTGATGACGGCAGGACTGATGACTGATGATTAATTAGTTAACGATCGCCAGAATGTCTTTTTCGGCTAGCAAGACGTATTCGTCGGTGCCGAGTTTGATGTCGGTGCCTGCGTACTTCGAGTAGAGAACTTTGTCGCCAACTTTGACTTCCATTTCAACGCGCTTGCCGTCGTCATTGCGCTTGCCGGGGCCCACGGCCGCGACTTCGCCTACTTGGGGCTTTTCCTTTGCTGTGTCGGGCAGAAGGATGCCGCCGGCGGTTTTTTCTTCGCTAGCGCTTACTTTCACGAACACGCGCTCGCCTAAAGGTTTAACGGTAGAAACACTCAGTGATACTGCTGCCATAAATAAATCTCCAGATTACAGATCCTAGTCAGTTAGCCTGCCGGGGTCGCTATGAAAGCAACTGCCGACTGCTTGCTACTGACATATTAGCACTCTCGACTCCTGAGTGCTAATTTAGCTTTAGTTAGGGGCGATCGCAACTTATCTGTCTGTACGGGTTCCCGAACCGAAAATGAGGGGGAGAATGGGGTGATGGCTGTAACGGCTTGCGGGCGAGGGTAAAGATGGGGGGATATGGGAGATTGGGTGATGGGGTGATGGCTTTCGATCGCCGAAAAATTAGTGTTGACAAATGAATATAATGACAAAAAATCAGGATGAATCTTGCAGCCAAGGCTTGAGGGCTTGTGTCAAAAGCCTGGGAATCGATCGAATCGACCGACATATTTTTATCTGTGCCGACCAAACGGTGCCTAAGTGCTGCGATCGAGAAACCAGTCTGGTAGCGTGGAATTACTTAAAAAAACGTTTGCAAGAATTGGGCCTGGACAAACCGAGTGCCGATCGGCCAAGCTGCATTTTTCGGACTAAAGCCAACTGCCTGCGAGTGTGCGCGTCGGGTCCGATTATGGTGGTCTATCCAGACGGAGTATGGTATCGGGACGTTACGCCCCCCGTCATCGAGAGAATTATTCAGGAACATCTGATCGGGCAGGAGGTCGTGGAAGAATACGCTTTTTTAACTCATCCTTTGCCACAGCCCGATCGCGGAAAACCAGCCATTTAAATTTATGTAGGGGTCTCAAAAAGCAGAGCGTTATAAATAAGGTGCTAAGTTTAAGGCTTTGAAGCTCAGATTCTCCGGCGCAAAAGGCGATCGCGATCGAACAACTGTACTTTCGGGTCAGTCTCTGGTAATCTTGCCGGTCGCTTTAATTTTTTTGAGGAGGGTGACGGGAAGAAGTTCGATCGGGCGACAATTTGCCCAAAAGTTTTTCAACAGCAGACATCAGGCAGTTTGCCAAACTACACTAGAAATAGTTAAATACGTAAGTAGGGAGTCTTTAAATTTTTCTAAATTATAAAGTAACAATTAAAATTGGGGCATCAACATACAATTGAACGTATCCAGATTAAATATCTTACGCTAAGCGCTTCGAGCGGGTCGATCCTATAAATCAAGGCCCGACCACATCATCGATGACTGTTGGCGAGGAAGATAATTTTTGTTAACTTCAGCCGGATCGTCATGATTAATCGGGCGATCGTCAGTCATAGGTTTTGGCTTTGTTCCTAGCGGTAAGGCATTTACAAACAAAGTCCGGTTGGGAAAGAAAGCGGTAACACCCGCCCCGCTTTCCCCTGAGCGCAATAGCATCACTCGCTTTCGCCGTCCGCCGTCAAGGGGGCGGCGGTGTCAGCGGGGGACAAAAATAAACAAGTGTGAAAACGAGAAATTGTGCGGGGTACTGTAGCGGGAACAAACATGAAGGATAACTCAGGAGACCAAAAAAGGCTGATGCTGGTTGACGACGACCCAAACTTGATCTTGCTAGTCAAGGATTACTTAGAATTTCGGGGTTATAACGTCATCACAGCAGAAAACGGCAGACACGCCCTAGAAAAACTCGAAGAAGAAATCCCCGACTTGATCATCTGCGATGTGATGATGCCAGAAATGGACGGGTACACTTTAGTCAGACAAATCAGAGAAGACCCGCGCACGAACTGGATTCCAGTTCTTTTCTTGTCAGCAAAAGGTCAAAGTTCCGATCGAGTAAAAGGCTTGAGCACTGGGGCTGACGTTTATATAGTTAAACCTTTTGAACCCGAAGAACTGGTAGCTCAAGTAGAGTCTTCCCTGAAAGCAGCATCTCGTTTAATTCGCCACTCTACTCCAGGTATTGAGAGCGGCCCAAGAATTAAAGCCCGTCGCCATGTCGAATTGACTCCAACTGAGTTAAAGGTGGTACAGTTGCTAGCGCAGGGTATGGCAAACCGCCAAATTGCAGACATCATGAATGTTAGCCAGCGGACTATAGAGAGCCACGTCAGCAATATGCTAGGCAAAACAGGTCTGCACAACCGAACAGAATTAGCTCGCTGGGCCCTGGAAAGCAAAAAGGCTTGAGCACTTCTACCCTCAGCTATCAAATTAGGGGAGTATAAGGTAAAGTAATGCGCTGGGTGCAAGCCTGCTTGGCGGTAGTTTCAACCCCAATTAACTTTGACCCAGCAGCCGACAACGACTGAACATGAGTTATCGGGAATCTGGTTCGATCGACCTTGCTCGGTCGATCGAATGCAAGCAGCTTTAAAATCACCCTCTGGCGGTAGAGCCGAAAATATGAAATACTGGAGGGATGGAGTTTTCTGAAGTTTAATCTATTGCCTCAGTTAGCTCCATATTGCTAAAATGTGATATTTAGATTAACTTCTTTCTACAATTATTAGGTCTAAGTTCTATGACAAACTTAATGAACCGCCTTTCTATTTTTGTTGACGGGAACAATATGTTCTACGCTCAACAAAAGAACGGTTGGTTTTTTGATCCTCGCAGGGTGCTCGAATATTTCAAAACTTCGCAGCCAAATGTCATCTTGATCAATGCTTTCTGGTATACGGGTTTGAAAGACCCGCAAGATCAAAGGGGATTTCGAGATGCTTTAATTAGTCTGGGTTACACGGTTCGTACTAAGATTCTTAAGGAATATTACGATGATGCTTCGGGCAGATATTCTCAAAAAGCTAATTTAGACATAGAAATTGTGGTTGATATGTTTAATACGGTAGATCAATACGACCAAGTTGTACTGTTTAGCGGGGATGGAGATTTTGAGCGGGCGATCGAGCTACTGCGGTCAAAAAATACTCATATTACTGTGGTATCCACCGAAGGAATGATTGCTAGAGAGTTACGAAATGCTACAGATAGGTATATAGACTTAAATGAAATTCGGGAACATATCGAAAAAATGGATTATTAGTCAGTAGTCAGTAGTCAGTAGTCATTAGTCATTAGTCATTAGTTGTTGGGAATTGGGAATTGGTTATTAGTTATTGGTTATTAGTTATTGGTTACTTGCTACGAATTCCCACTTTCCAATTCCCAATAACAACTAACAGTCAACAGTCAACAGTCATCAGTTATGGGTTATTAAATATTCGTTATTGGCGGGAGACATGGGACTGGTGACTGAAGGCTAAAAATCCAGAAACACAAACAAGTAGAAATCAGGAAAACACTTTTTTAGAGCTATGAAAACTCAACCAAGTCAAGACCGGATTATTATTTTCGATACGACTTTGCGGGACGGAGAACAATCTCCGGGCGCATCTCTGAATGTGGATGAAAAGCTGACGATCGCTCGCCAGTTAGCTAGATTGGGCGTGGATGTGATAGAAGCGGGTTTCCCTTTCACCAGCACGGGAGATTTTGAGGCCGTCCAAAAAATAGCGCGATCGGTCGGCACGGAAAATGGGCCGACAATTTGCGGTTTGGCAAGGGCGAGAAAGCCGGATATCAAAACAGCAGCCGAAGCTCTGAAACCAGCGGTAAATTCGCGAATTCATACGTTTCTGGCTACGTCTGACATTCACTTGGAATATAAGCTGAAAAAGACGCGGGCTGAGGTTCTGGAAATTGTGCCGGAAATGGTGGCCTATGCTAAGTCTTTTGTGGAAGATGTGGAGTTTTCGCCGGAAGATGCTTGTCGTTCGGAACCAGAGTTTTTGTATCAGGTTCTGGAACGGGCGATCGCCGCCGGTGCAACTACTGTGAATATTCCCGATACTGTCGGCTACACGACTCCGAACGAGTTTGGGGCTTTGATTCGGGGAATTAAAGAAAACGTGCCGAATATCGATCGGGCAATTATTTCAGTTCACGGTCACAATGACTTAGGATTGGCTGTTGCTAACTTTTTGGAAGCGGTAAAAAATGGTGCCAGACAGTTAGAATGCACGATTAACGGGATTGGCGAACGGGCGGGAAATGCGGCTTTGGAAGAGTTGGTAATGGCGCTTTACGTGCGGCGACAATATTTCAATCCGTTCTTGGGCCGGCCAGCCGATTCTGAAGAACCGCTGACGAATATTGACTCGCGCCAAATTTACAAAACTTCCCGCTTGGTTTCCAATTTAACGGGAATGTTGGTGCAGCCAAATAAAGCGATAGTCGGGGCCAATGCTTTCGCCCACGAGTCGGGAATTCACCAAGATGGAGTGCTGAAAAATAAGCTGACATACGAGATTATGGACGCTGAGTCGATCGGCTTAACGGAAAATCAAATCGTACTGGGCAAATTATCCGGCCGCCACGCTTTTCACACTCGCTTAAAAGAGTTGGGTTTTGAAATGGCTGACGATGAGCTAAATAAGGCTTTTGTCAAGTTTAAGGATTTGGCGGACAAGAAAAAAGAGATTACCGATTGGGATTTGGAGGCGATCGCCAACAACGAAGCCCACCAAGCACCGGAACTGTTCCGGTTAGAATTGGTGCAGGTTTCCTGCGGCGACAAATCTCGCCCGACAGCAACCGTTACGGTGCGGAATCCATCGGGAGAAGAATTGACGGATGCTGCGATCGGCACTGGGCCTGTGGATGCGATTTACAGGGCAATCAACCGCGTGGTAAACGTACCGAATGAGTTGATTGAGTTTTCTGTACAATCGGTAACAGCGGGCATAGATGCGATCGGCGAAGTAACAATTCGTCTGCGCCACGAAGGGAAAGTATTTTCCGGTCACTCAGCAAACACCGACATCATAGTCGCCTCCGCAGAAGCATACATCAGCGCCTTAAATCGACTGTACGTGTCATTGCAGCCTGAAAAATCCTCCGAACAGCCAACTGCGATCGCCAATCAAGTTGTTGCACAAGCACAGCGCTGATCAATTTGCAGTCAACCATCTTGCTTAAACCAAACCGCAGACGAACCCAGATCGAAGCAGAGCAAACTCAATTAATCTGCCTTAATCCGCGTTCATCTGCGGTTAAAAAATTAACTTAATTACCTAAAAATAATCATGTAAAAAATGCAAGAAGAAACCTTAAACAAAGAGCGAGAATTCCACGATGCCTGGGCATCAACAATAGATATTGACGGCATTCGAGTCAATGATTACTTTGAAGCTTGTACTGCCCCAGAAAATAGATTTATCCTCAAACAAATAGGTGATATTACCGGGAAACGCCTCTTAGATTTAGGCTGTGGTGCCGGAGAAAATAGCGTTTATTTTGCCAAAAAAGGCGCGCAATGCGTAGCTGCAGACTATTCTCAGGGCATGGTAGATGTGGCCTTGAAATTAGCCGAAAAAAACGGCGTTATCATAGAAGGTTGCACTGTCAATGCAATGGCGCTAGATTTCCCCGATAACAGTTTTGATATTGTTTACGCTTCTAACTTGCTGCACCATTTACCGGAACCAGAAAAAGCAATTCGCGAAATGCAGCGCGTGCTGAAACCAGGGGGAAAAGCTTGTTTTTGGGACCCGATGAAGCACAATCCGGTGATTAATGTTTACCGCAGAATGGCTACTGAGGTGCGGACTGAGGATGAAAGTCCTTTGGATATTAATATTGTGAATTTTGTCGAGTCTTTGTTTTCAAAGACGGCTTACGATACATTTTGGCTGGCGGCGCTGTGGATTTTTTTACGCTTTTATTTGATCGAGAAAATACATCCCAATGAGGAGCGTTACTGGAAAAAAATTATTATTGAACAAGAGAGATTGAAACCGGAATATTCTCGATTGGAAGGGTTGGATGGGTTGTTAAAGAAGTTGCCTTTGATGAAGCGGTTGGCTTGGAATTTGGCTGTAGTAGCAACGAAGTAGTTACAATTTCATAAAGTAGCGCTAGATATTACCCCCCCAACCCCCCCGCGATTTCGGGGGGGCTAAGACTTCATCTATAGTACATCTTTAGAAAAATGGTATAATTAAAAGAAGTACAATAAGTCAAAGCATTTAATTAAGAGGCTAAGTATGCCCGAAACTATTACTGCTGTGTACGAAAACGGGGTTTTTCGTCCCCTGACTCCTTTGTCGTTGAATGATGGGGAAACTGTGCAGATTCAACTCTGGCTTGACGATTCAAAAAAGCAGGCAGAATTGGCAATCCAGTTGTTAGTCGATCGAGGATTGGTGACTCCACTACCTAACACTCCCCAGAATGTCGAGGCTCTAACCGACGAAGATGTGTATGAATTGGCTAAAAAGTTAGGGGGAAAACCGGGGAAGCCTCTATCAGAAATGATTATCGAGGATCGCGGCCCGTGGTAAACATTTATTTTTTGGATAGCAGCGCTCTCATCAAAAGATATGTGGTTGAAATTGGCAGCCCTTGGATCAAGACTCTCACGGATTCCCAGACTGGTAACTCGCTGCTTCTCATCCGCATTACCTGGGTGGAAGTTCTTAGTGCCTTTGCACGAAGACAGCGTGAAGGCGGTATAAATGCTGCAGAAGTTGCTGCACTTATTCAAAATTTTCGCTCTGAATTCAATAGTCGGTATAGAGTTATTGAAGTTGATGAGGCACTGGTTGAAAGGGCGGGTGAACTGATTGTTCAATATCCGCTGCGGGCTTATGATGCTGTGCAATTGGCGGCTGCTTTGCGCGTTCAATCTGTTTTAAGATCAATGCCAGAAACTCAACTAATTTTTGTTTCGGCGGACAACCGATTGCTGGATATTGCTCAGTCGGCCGGGCTGGCGATCGATAATCCTAATAATTATCCCTCATCAAACGGTTCGTAGTGAGGAATGCAAGTCTTAGGATGGATGCGGACACCAGGACGCACTACGAACCTATATTAGTGCGATCGTTATTTAGAGAATTTCCTTCAAGGTTTTAAGTAATATTTGATTCTGTTCTTCCGTACCTACACTAATTCGCAATTTGTCTTCTAATCGCGGCTGATTGAAGTATCGAATCAGTATTCCCCGTTGTTTCAGTGTTTGATAAATTCTTTCTGCATCGCCGCCCAGCGGCCTAACTAACAAAAAGTTGGTTTGCGATGGCCAAACTTCAAAGCCTAATTCTTTGAAAATGACGGCTAGTTTTGCTCTGGAAGCCTTGACTTTTTCGGCGTTGGCTGTTTTGTGCTCTGAATCTGCGATCGCACTCGCCGCCACTGCATAGGCTACAGCATCAACATTGTAGCTGTCTTTGATTTTATTTAATTCAGCCAGCAGCAGCGGATTTGCTATAGCAAAACCCAACCTCAATCCTGCTAGAGAATAACCTTTTGAAAGAGTTCTCAAAACTATAACATTACTGTACTTTTTTGTCAACTCCAAAGCATTGTCTTCGGCGAAATCTACATAAGCTTCATCAATGACAAGAATACCCGATAACTCTTGAGCCAATTTCTCCAAATCTGCCACAGAAATAGCTGTTCCCGATGGACTGTTGGGCGAGGCTACAAATGTCACAGCACCTTTAGCAGCTATTAGCAAATCGACTGGTAACTGGTAGTCGTCTGGATAGGGAACTTCGACAAATTCTGCATCTTGAATTTGTGCCAAAGTGCGGTACAATACATAGGTTGGCGCGGGACAAACAATCTGTTTTCCCGGTTCGCCCACAGCACGAACTATCAAGTTCAATAAATCATCGCTGCCGTTACCTACAGCAATCCAATCGTCAGGAACTCCCAAAACTTGACTAGCAGCGATGCGGAATTTTTTACCCGTTGGATCTGGATAGCGCCGCAGCATTTCTCCGTCTATTTCTTGAAGCACTTTTAAGGCTTTTGGAGAAGGCGGATAGGGATTTTCATTAGAATTTAATTTAATAATTTTTGTGCCTAGCGGTGGCTGTTCTCCCGGCACGTAACCCGACATTTCCTGGATGCTTTGGCGAAAATAATTCATCTATTATCTGGCGTTAATCTGCGTTAATCTGCGGTTAAAAAAGATCATATCAAACAATTAGTGACAATCCGAGTTATACCCAAATCAATTAATTTTTGCCTATCTTCTGGATCGTCCACCGTCCACACCACAATGTCAACTCCCTGACTCCGGCTTTCTTGAATCAGTGCGGGATTTTCCAGCAAAATGCGATACTGGCTGCTAATCAAGCGATCGCCATGCGCCACAGCTTGAGATAATTGAGTTTTGTATGCTTCTAGATTAGCAACGATATGTCCGATCGCCAAATCGCCAGACAGCCGCCGCACTTGTGCCAAAAATCCATCACTAAACGAGGTAATAACGCATTTTTCTTTGATTCCTGCACCATTCAAAGTATTGACAAAATCCGCAACTTCTGCATCCGACCATTCGCAATGGGGCTTGACATCAAAATAGAGAAATTTGTCAACTTTTTTCAGGATAACTAATGCTTCTGCGAAAGTAGGGATTTTTTGTCCTGAAAATTCATCGCTAAACCATTTTCCCGCATCAAGTTTCTGCAATTGAGACAGAGTTTGTTCCCTGACTTTACCAGAAAATCCAGTGATTCTATCTAGTGTTGTGTCGTGAAAAATCACCGGTACGCTGTCGGCGGATAGTTGGATGTCAAATTCGATCGAATCGGCTCCACGGGCGATCGCCAGTTCAAAAGCTGCTAAAGTATTCTCGGGGGCGATCGCCGAAAAACCCCGATGTGCGATAATTTCTACATTCACTATCTCGCCCCCTCTAAAAAATTGGCCACAGTTTGATTAAAAGTTTCCGGTTGAGTCAAAAAACACCAATGATTCCCCGGTACTTTGGTAGCGGTAAGATTTTTCAAGTATTTCTTGTAGGGCTGCATTTGCCAATCCATGCGATTTACGCCTTTTTCCGGCTGTACGAACAAAGTTGGAATTTCAATATTTTCAGTCAAACCGGCAACTTTCATCACTTCTGCAAATATCTGATTTCTGGCGGGAATCGTAAATTTACTACCCCAACTTCCGTCTAATTTTTGTTCGACTTGGTGTTGGAATATCATTTGCTGCGCGTCACTCCAACCAGCGTATTCTCCCGATTGTTTGGCTGCGGCTTCTGCTTGGGATAAACTCGCAAACGGGCCCATACATTTGAGACAGTCTAATTTTCGGTAAACAATTGGGAGGGTGAGTTTCATCGCCGCCGGCAGTTTGGTGATGAAGATCGGGTCTACTAAAATCATACTGCAAAAGCGATCGGGGTTTTGTCTCGCCCAAATCGGTGCTAGTTTTCCCGTCCAAGAATGTCCTAAAATGTGGCAGGAAGACCAGTTGAGATGTGCCATCAAAGCTTCTAAATCTGCGATCGCACTTGCAAAAGTATAGCCTGTTTCCGGTTTGCTGCTCTCTCCGTGGCCGCGCATATCCGGCGCTACAATATGATAGCGGTTCGCCAAGTAATTGCCGAGGCTAGTCCAGACTGCGGCACTATCTGCTAAACCGTGCAACAGCAACAAGCGCGGAACTTTTTCTGCTTCTTTTTTGCTCTCGGTTGCTGAGTTCCATTCTAGGTAAGAAAGTTCAATTTCTGGTAATTGCAACCTGTTGCGTGCCGGCATAATTAGCGGTAGTTTTTAGCGGTTGTTAGCAAAAAAGGGTGGATTTTGTACCTAGATTGTGTGTTAGATGATTCGGCGGTTGAAACCGCATCTACACAAACAATGTCGGCCTGCGCCGACTAAAAAATAAAGGGGGTGGCTAACCCGGAGTTGGTAAGTAGTAAGACACAATTAATTACACAAAACTCTGGGCTACAAGCCTTGTCTAGTAAATAATCAGCAAAAAATCAGTTTGTAATTAATTCTGTCCAATTACTTATTATACCAATTCCGGTTGCACTCCTCATGATGTTAACAGTTAACAGTTAACAGTTAACTGTTAACAGTGAATTTACTCTTCTGATGAAGAGAGGATTTGATATTACTTGTCTATGGCGCGATCGCCAGCCAAAGCCTACAATTATCGCAATATCCGCACTTTACGAATAGTAGAAACCGGGTTTCTAGGATTTTTGCTCAATCGTAGACTTCTGGCAAAAGTTGTTTTTTCGGATGTTGCTTTGAGCAACGCTTTATACCAAATCCGGGTTTTGGAGATTCTTTACGAACCAGTCGGAGCCGGCCGACTTTGTTTTTGTAGACGCGGTTGAAACCGCGGCTTTGTCTGGGTTATTTGGAATTTTTTGATAAAATTTGCTCGTCTTCAACTACTTTATGGTTGTGGTTCAGATACTTCAGTTTGGACGATCGGCTCTTTGGCAATTTTGCTCAATTTCACTGAATCCAACAAGCTTTCCCAATCAGCCTTGAGGGTTGGATCGTCAGGCTGAGCCCGTCTTGCTGCAGCTAGGGTGCTGATGGCATCTTGCCAAATCCCATTTTCAGCATAAATAAAGCTTTTCTGGCGCGGATCTGCCTTTTCTAATTGACTGCGGATATCTGGACTGAGTTCAACTCGCCGCACAGTACCCATTTGGAACAGATCGCCGGATCTATCTTGAGGATTGTCGCAAATCACTGTCAAACTCCAACGGTAATTTTTTCCTACTTCCAATGGCGGCACATTTTTATTAGCGGGGATACGAACCTCGACAGTCCCTGATAAATTGCTAATTTGGAGAGTCTGTTTATAAATCTCCTTGTCGTTTGGATCTAGCAGACTAAATTCGGCTAATTTCGCTCTTATTGGAGGCCAGTTGAAAAAGAATGTTGGATAGTCGGAAACAGTCCGTGCGAAGTTATTTGGAGGAACTAAGGGTATGAGATATATTGGATTTGGGTTGGAGTCGAGCGCGCAGCCGCCGCGCGTAATTCGTGGTGTTACTGGTGGCTTGAACTGCATATCTATATCTTCACGGGGCTGAACGAAGCGCGGCCCTCCCGATTGAGTCGGCGGTTTGCCTGGGTCTTCCCTCGGCTCTAGCTGTGCCAGACTTGCCAATTGGCAAGTATTAAATGTTGCTATCAATAATATGCAACCAAAGGCGATCGAGTTGAGCCGAAAATTACTAATTTTTTTCATCACCGTTGCCAATGTTTTTTAATGTATATTGTCTCTGTTTACTGTACCCATTTTTTTTCTCCCAACACGCGGTATACATTAACTTTTTGTTCCCTGCCTTTTAAAGGTAAAGATCCCCAAGATTCTACTTCAAATTTTCCTTCTAGATGTACTAAAGTTTCTTCGCCAATCAAGATCCGGCAGGTGTCTTCTTGCCGATGTTTTTCGCAGCTTTCGAGGCGAGAAGCGATATTTACACTGTCGCCGATTACTCCATATTCTAAACGGGTTTTGCCTCCCAAGCTGCCCACGACGATCGGCCCTGTAAAAATTCCGACTCGCATTTTTGCCGCTGGTAAACCGCGATCGCTCCAATTTTGATTCATGGTTGGTAAGCGCGAACTTATAGCTAGAGCGCAAGATACCGCAAGGCGAGCATCTTCGGCAATTGCTTCGGGAGTTGTGCGGGGAATTGGCACCCCAAATACTGCCAGCATTCCATCTCCGGTAAATTTATTAATTACGCCTTGATGTTTTTGCACTTCCTCGGCCATTGCTGATAAATACTCATTTAACCAAGGCATTACTATTTCTGGGGGTAGTTTTTCAGAAATTGTGCTAAAACCTTGCAAGTCAGTGAGCAGCATTGTAGCAGTTACTTTTTGCCCTGGCAATAGCCCGGACTGGAGGAGATGGACGCGCTCTTTCCACAAAGCATTGGCGATCGCCGGTGAAGTTTGTTGTCCTAACAGTTTCATAACAATTTCTTGCTGCTGTCTTGACTGATGGTACTTGTAGGTGATGACGGCTACAGGGGCGATCGCCAAGGCCAGAGTCGGCGCTGTCACAGGTATCCACCCTTGTTGAGTGAATAGAAAAAATGTGAATCCCCATAAGATGCCGCCAAGTGCGATCGCGCTAACGGTGAAACTGAGCGTATTTTCTAGCCGCCAAGCCAAACAGCCGCCAACTCCTCCCCAAACAGCAATCCAAAGCATTTCTTGCCATTCATCCCAAAACCAAAATAGCCCTTTACCATCTAAAACGGCGCTGATAATTTGGCTAGTTGTTGTTGCGTGAATCAATACTCCAGGCATCAGGCGGTTTTCGCTGACAGTAGCGCTGTAAGGAGTAGAAAAGATATCTCTTACAGTTGGGGCTGTAACGCCGATTAGCACTATTTTATCCTTGACCAATTTGGGGTCAACTTTTCGCTCCAAAACTTGACTTAGTGTCACCGTATTTGCGACATTTGTAAGAGAGCGGTAATTCAGCATGATTTGATAGCCTTGACTATTAATTATCTGATACCCTCCTGAATCCGGCTTCAGTCGCCGAAACACTGTTTTTCCTATTTGGATTTCGTTATTTGCTGTAATTATTGTTTCTATTTTCTTGGTGTCAAAATAGTTATAAGCCAACCGCATTCCCAATGAATTAAGCGTCGAATTTTCATAAAAAGTAAACAGAAAATTGCGGCGAATTATGCCGTCTGGATCGACGATTAAATCGCTAAATCCTATCTGTTTTTTGGGTAGTTTCGGAGGGGGTCCAGCTCGCTCGCGCTCGGAGTTGCCGAGGGAGGTAATCGCGATGATTTTGGGGTTTTTGAATTGAGCGGCCAATTCTGCATTTCCCGGTTCGTAGGGGATATCGCGAATAATATCCATACCAATAACTGCGGGTTCGAGACGGGATAATTCGGCGAGCATTTTTGCTAAAACGCGATCGGAAATTGGCCATTTCTTAAAAGCACGAATATCCTGTTCTGTGATTTTTACTACGAGTAATCTAGGGTCAGCGCCCGGATCGGGACGCAACTGTACCATCAGGTCAAAAGCTTTTAATTCCAATGGCTGCAACCAACCTAAATGTCGCACTCCTAAGAGAGTTCCCGTCACGACAATCCAGGTAATCGCCAGAGGTTGCAAGTCAGCGAAGGGGAAGGAATTAGTTAAGTTTTTCCAACTCCAACGTTTCTCTCCCAATTGATGATGGAATCTCTTAAAGAATTTGGGCATCATAATTCTTTTTTTTCAAATTTATTGGACAAAGTGCGATCGGAGGCGGTCATAATTAAAAGAATAATGCGATCGCCCTGAAGTTCCTTACAGTAAGGAAATTAGCTTTTCAGGTTTAAGGTTTATTTATGCACGCCTGCTGGCATCTTAATGTCAATAATGCCAATGATTGATGCCCAATTTTTAATTTTCCTGTGCTGTTTTGGCGATCGCATTTAACTGTAATCCCTGGGGATAAATGTTTTCTTCTTTGCTGCGCTTGATGTCGGCTTCGGAAATCTGGGGTTTGAGGTATTTCGCCAAAACTTTCACGATGTCGCCCCGATCGATCGTCCCTACGACTGAACCAATAGGCGAGAGGACGATGATTCGGGGGAGTTGACGGGCTTCCATGCTGTTAATGACTTCGGCGATGGATGCTTTTTGTGAGACTGTGGGGGTTTTTCCTAGGGGTTGCAAAATGTTGTGCAAAGTCTGAATTTGCCACTGACTGCGTTCTGTCAAGCGGATATCGTCGATCGACACTAAGCCCAAATCTCGCCCGTTGGTCGCAGCAATGTAAAATGGAAACGGGTTGACTTCTAACAAATAGCGATCGGCAAATTCTCGCAAACTCAAATCTGCATCTACAACTCGAAATTCGCGGCTCATCGCATCAGCCGCTTTAGTTGTGAGCAAAGCTTCTTGCAGAGCAGCAAAGTCTCTGTAGGCTGTGGCATTCCGAATCGCAAACCAGCCGATTAGCGCAATCCACAAGCCGCCGTACTGGCGCGCTAACAAACATACACTTACACCAAAAACAACCGCCAACCAACCCAAAACTTGTCCTGTTTTTGCCGCCCAGCGAATGCCGACAAATCGAGAGCCGGTAATTTTCCAAATAGCTGATTTTAAGACTTGTCCTCCGTCCAAAGGCAAGCCGGGAATTAAGTTAAACAATCCCAAAACTAAATTTATTTCTGCTACCCTATCTGTTACAATAGCAATCAAACTTGTTTGAGGGAGAACTTGAGAACCCAAACCGAGGATTAAAAACAGCGCGAAGCTGATCAGAGGGCCGGCGATGGCTACTTGAAATGCTTGACCGGGAGTTTTTGATTCCGAGTCGATCGATGCAACACCACCAAATAAGAATAGAGTAATAGAATTAACTTTAATCCCTTGCGATATGGCAGCCAAGCTGTGTCCTAGTTCGTGCAACAGCACGGAAGCAAACAGCAGCAGAGCTATGGCTAACCCAGCACTCCAGGAGAGCGCAGGCCCCCACAAGCGGTAACTGCTAGCATATTCGCGGGTTGCGAGGGCTAAAATTATAAACCACGAATAATCTATCAGTAGGGGGATGCCAAATAAAGACCCGATTCGCCAACCTGTCTGCATGAAATTTTCCTGGGAAAGGAGAGCAAGAAAGAGTTTCTATTATATCTGTTCTTCTCCTTGCCTTTCCCGTTGCCGCGGTTTCTACAGAACTCCGGCGTTACCCAAGCCCAAGATTACTCCAGCCCCCAACAAGTGGCCGAGGCTGGTTGTTGCCAGCAATTCCGGGATGCCGAAGCCTTTGAACATTCCGGGGACTGCAACGGGTAAAGCAGGGCCTTTGCCTCGGTTTTGCTTGTTGATGCCGTAGTAGCCGATCGCGATCGCCAGCAAATTGCATAAAATCATTGTCAGGCCTACCATTGGCGACCACTCCGGCGTTGAGGGAGTGGTAGACTGTATGGCTAACAGTAAAGATGAGTTAATCATGTTGTTATTTCCTGATTTCACAGATAATATCGAGCGCTACAAAATTATAAAAAGCATTCTGCATTAAACTAAAATTTGTTTTATTAATTAACAATTTGTTTATATTTTGATACAAATTCATCGCGGAGGAAAAAAAGTGCGGGTTAAAATTTGCGGAATCACGAAACTCGATCAGGGAATGGCGATCGCCCGTTTGGGAGCTGATGCTTTGGGGTTTATCTGCGTGCCCGCTTCCCCGCGCTATGTCAGCCCCCAAACTATTCGCCCGATCGCGATCGAGTTGCCGGAAAATGTCGATTGCATCGGCGTTTTTGCTAACACCACAATAGAAAACATCTGTCAAGTAGCGATCGAGTCAAATTTAAGCGGGGTGCAGTTGCACGGAGATGAAACAGCAGAATATTGCGCGAGACTGCGGGAGTTTTTGCCGGGAATTGAAATTATCAAAGCCCTGAGAGTTAAGACTCCAGAAACTTTAGCGACCGCTGCTATTTATGCCCTTCACGTCGATACTTTACTGCTGGATGCTTACCATCCCGCTCAACTCGGCGGTACTGGCAAAACTATAGACTGGGTGATGTTGGCAGAGTTTAAACCGCCTTGTCCTTGGCTGCTCGCGGGCGGTTTAACACCGGAGAATGTTTTAAATGCAATTGATAGCGCCAAGGGCAGTAATTTCAGCGGTGTTGACCTTTCTAGCGGCGTAGAAATAGCGCCGGGAAATAAAGATTTGACCAAAGTAGCTCAGTTGTTTGCTAACTTAACTCAAATTGCTAATCATTGATAATTGGTAATTGAGAAAAAGCTAATTTGTAACACATACTTTGTGCTTTTGATTCTGATGTACTAGACTTGAGTTGCAGAAGTCGGATCTCGATCTTTTAACCGCAGATATCGGGCAGATGTAACCAACGATTGACGCAAATAATTTCAGGGTGTTTGCCGATTTTGGGAATTGCTCGTCTGCTCAGTTCCCTCGCGCACCGCAATTCAAAAACTCGGTTTCTCCATCGCCCGTCTCTCGAAAAGCAGGCGCAACCTTCAAAGAAACCGAGTTTCTGCGATAATTTACGCATCCTCACCAAGAGCGAGGAAGAAACCCGGTTTCTGATTCCTCGCACACATCCCAGAAACCGGGTAATGACAAGGCCTTATTCCGACTACTAATATAGCCTTAAAACTTTTAATGTTAAATTTGATTATGTTAAATTTTAGTGCGATCGGGCTGCTGGACTTACTGGCGCGCCGCCTCACCCTGGCTTTTTCAACTATTCCCGATTTCACCGACTGGCTGGTTGCAGCTATGCTGGTGCTAGCTTACACTGCGATCGCGCTTCCCGTCGGTTTTTGGTCGGGATTTCTGAAAATAGACGTGCAAACCTCTTGGCCTACCATTACCGGAGTGCTGATAGGCTGTTTGTTAAGTCCGGGGCTTAGCGAGGAAGTATTTTTCCGCGTGTTAATGCTGCCGCACCTTCGGGAGAATGTTCCTGGGTTAATGCTGTGGTTTTGGGGATGGGCGAGTTTGGTGCTGTTTGTAGTTTACCACCCGCTGAACGCGCTGACTTTTTATCCGATCGGTCGATCGACCTTTATGAATCCAGTGTTTTTGCTGCTAGCGGCAATTTTGGGAGTAGCGTGCTCCATCGCATACCTGCAAAGCGGTTCCATCTGGCCGGCGGTAGCGGTTCACTGGCTGGCTGTGACAGCTTGGCTGCTGCTATTAGGCGGTTACAGGAGGCTGTATGGTTAAATGTACAAAGTCCAGCATCACTATATTGTCAGGAGGAACTCCATCGTGGGTATCATAGGAGCGATCGTAGGTTTTTTGGCAGGGGTAGCAGTTGCTTACTCATTAGTGGAAAAACGATTAAAAAAGCAAAAACAAGAATACTTGCAGCAAACCCGAAGAATAGCTCAGGATATAGAACTAGCTCAGATATCTCGGATGCAGCCCACTGCCGATTCCCAGCCAGGAGAACAGGAAGATAAGCTTAGACAAGCCACTGTCGAACACGAAAATTTACTCAGACAAGTTACAACTCAATACGAAAGTCAACTCCAACAAATTGCCGCTCAATACGAAAATCAACTCCAACAAGTTCGAGCAGAACGCGATCAACTCCAACAAGTTGCTGGCGCACAGGAAAATCAACTCAAACAAGCCAGCGAGGAATTAGAAGCAGCTCAGAATGCTAAATTGCAAGAAAACCTGCAATCTTTGCAATCAGAACACGAAAATCATTTACTCAGAGTTGCTGACGAATTGCATCACAATTATCAAGCTCAAATCGAAGAACATTTGCAATCTTTGCAATCAGAACACGAAATTCGATTGAGACAGACTGCCGAGGAATATCAGAACCGCGAGGTTGAGATGCAGTTACGTATGGAAGCTTTGCAAGAGGAATACGAGAGTCGGTTGCAAGCAGCTCACGAGCAGTTGCAAGCTCACGAAACTCAGATGCAGACTACTATCGGGTCTTTGCAACAGCAGTACGAGAATAATGTCCAACAACAAGAAGTTCCCGATCGACAGTTTGGTCAGTTAAATCAAACAGAAGTTGGAGAATATTTACCCGAACCAGAAGTAGGACAGGAACAGTCAAGCGAGTTAAGCCAAACAGAAGCTCAACAAGAGTTAAATGATACAGGTTTTTCGGAGCCACAATCAATTGATTCATATCAACAAACCGCAGTCGAACAACAGCCTGAAATAGCCAGACAATTAGCAACCTATTCGGTGGAGCAATTGATGGGATGCGTTCAAAGTCCAGACTCAGAAACGCGCAAGTTTGCAGCGTCTGCTTTAGGTAACTTGGCTGCTGCAAATGCTCTGACAGACGACAGCCATCGAGTAATAGAAACCTTGGGCCAATTACTTCGAGATTTGCAGCCGGAGGTGCGCGAAGCTGCTGTGGAAGCACTAGGATCGATCGAGTCGGAACAAGTAATTCCGCTGTTGGAACAAGCTTTGCTAGATACAGATAGGGCTGTGGCTGTGGCGGCTAGTGCTGCGCTCAATAGGTTGAAGTTTGATCCGCAGACTCCGGCGGTGCAACCGACAATTGTTGATATTGAGGAAGCAAATAGTTAAGCGGTTACGTAGGGAGCATCTCATTTTTGAAAAAAGCATTTTTTACAAAGCACGCGAACTCTTGCGCGATCGCACTTATCAAATCAAAACTGAGATTCTCCCGACGACTTTCGCGATCAAAAAAAAGTTTTTACCCTAGGGGGCTATAACTTTAATGAGATTGCGGACTTTAAAATCGCTGCTTTGTACCGAGCACAAATTTAGTTTCGCCGGAGTCGCCAATACCCACGTCTAAGCGAATTAATCCAATGGGCGATCGCACCCTTAAACCCAACCCAACAGCCGCCCCAGTCCCCGGTTTATCCCTCACCGAAGCCGGTTTTCCCAACACGCTGTCACCGGTTCCCAAATCCGAAGCAAAATCAACAAATATCACGCCGCCGACATCGCTACCGACGGGAAACCGATACTCGCCGGAAGCCAAAAAATAACTCCGCCCGCTACCAATATCCCCGCTATCGTAACCCCGCACGGAATTGCGCCCGCCGAGGCGAAACGCTTCTGTTGGGGGCAAATCTCCGATGACAGTCCCCCCTTGCAAGTTAAAAGCCAGCATTTCTGGCAGGTTTTCGGACTCGCTGATGCCGAGCAAAGTGACGGGGATATATTGTATATAGTTTGCCAAGAGGCGGTTGCTCACAATGTTCCCGCGTCCCAGAGGTATGGACTGCTCGGTGCTGAGGGTGAGAATCGAGCCGCTAGTGGGGTTAAAGGGATTGTTTCGCCGATCGCGCGTCGCGCCAAAAGAAACAGTGTATAACTCATCCACGCCGGAACCGCTGAAAGTGAGAGGATTGCCCCGTTCGTCGCGGCGAGCAATATTTAAGTTGCGATCGCGCGTGCTGATATTGGTATAATTCAATCCTAAAGTTCCCCGCCAATCGCCCAAAGGTCGCGTAACTGCGAGATTTCCCCCGATCCGAATTTCCCGAACTCGATCGCCGTTGGGCAAATCGATATCCTTGTTGAAAATTTCGGAGATTTTGCGATCGCCAAAAGCTCTCACACTGTATCCCAAACGGTCTTCGGCAGCAATGTAAGGGCTGACAAACTCGACATCGTATTGGATACCTCGGAGGCTGGGTTCAAGTTCCACCGATAGCTGCTGTGCGTTGGTGCCGAAAGTGCGATCGACATAGGAAAGAGGAATAGCAACACCAACATCATCGCTAATGCTAGCACTCACGCCAAAAGAACGAGCCGATCGCTGTTGGACATTGTAAATTACATTAATATCCGTCCCAACTTCTTCAGTAGAAACCGTCACCTTGTCAAACAATCTCAACTGCTGCAACTGCTGCAAGTCAGATCGTACAACTTGCTCGGTGTAATTATCCCCCGCCTTTAGTTTGAGCTCGCCCCGAATAAAATCTTCCGAAATTCTGCCAACAATCGGATTGCCTTTTTTATCAACTGCTTCGCCTCTGGAATTGACAAAGCGAATTTTCACCTCAGCCACATAAACGCCTTCAGCATTTCCCGCTTGACTGATTTGTCGAGTACCGTCTAGCTGTCGGGCGTTGCTGTTTACCGGTTCGGTTTCGGGTTTGGTGGCGATCGTCCCCGGAGTTTGTAACACAGATGTAAAATCTTTATGGCGATTCGACTTGAGAGAAGGCGATTTAACTTCTCCAGTAACCGCGAGCTCATCAGATGCCGGCAAATCCCGCACAATTGGACTCACCTCATCCTCATCCCTCTGCGCCCTCTGCGCCTCTGCGGTTGCTTCTCTAACCTCCACTTGACGCGGTGCGTCTGTCGGATCGAGAGCCCGCGCCGACAACTCCCCACCAGCCACCTGCGCCAGAGTCAAAAATGCAATAATCGGAATTCGCATCAGCATAAAATTTAAGCATACTCAACGCATATTACCGAAAATCGGTAGCGATGCCCAATATCAAATCGGGATTTAAACCGCGTTTACTCTAGCGATTCCCAGTATCCCCTCGCGCCGAGGCGGACGAAAGTTCGTACAGGCGCGGTTTCAACCGCCAGATAGCATCGCGCCTGCGGACACGATCAAACGAGTACAACTCACAAATTCACTACAATTAGGCGAAAAGAAACCCGGTATCTTCAAAAATACCGGGTTTCTGTGATGCGCTGAAAATTTGCCAAAGGTCGATCGCGGGCGATCGTAAAATTGGGGAAACCAAAAATTTATTTATAGAAATTGTCTAGAAACACGTTTCTCAAAATGAGCCTGAGTCTGCTGCAACAATTGTTCGCGACTGTCCTTAGCGGTAGTAATGCTAGGGAGCAAATTGCGAGCTTGTAAAGTCATGTGAAGCTGTAGGTGTGCGACGTACTCACTGACGTCTTCGCGCACGGAGCAAGCTGGGTAACGTTTTAAAGTAGAGTTCAAAGTGTTCTCCTGCTTTGAGTTTGCAGTAGTTTCAATAACATTAGAGAGTATCACGGTCTACGTCTAATTGCCTACTCCGCAATGAAGTTTAACCTTTGGGAGGCTTTTTTGTTACAAGTGTTTACATACAATATTGCTTAAATAAATAAATCTACCCGATCAAAGGTAAAATACCGATCGCTAAAAAGCCCGCTGTGTATGTCTTCTTCCTTCTGTCCTAGATAACTAAAGCCCTCTCCCCTCTTCCTGATGACGTTGTACCGAAAGCTCGGAGGCGACACACTGATGACTAATGACTAATGACTTCTTCCCTCTTCCCTCTTCCTGATGACGTTGTACCGAAAGCTCAGAGGCAACACACTGATGACTAAGGACTAATGGCTTCTTCCTTCTTCCTTCTTCCTTCTTCCTTCTTCCTTCTTCCTTCTTCCCTCTACTTATAAGGAGTCGATCGCCCGTGCAGTCAATAGCAATAGCACACAAACACACACTAACCACATTTGTCAATAGCAGCAGCCAAACAGCCGCCTACCTCGACATCGGCAGCGGCCCACCGTTATTGCTGCTGCACGGTTTCTTCGGAGAAAAGACTTGCTGGCTGCCATTAATTGAAATATTGCAATCTCAGTTTCGGTGCATCAGTTTAGATATGTTAGGTTTTGGAGAATCCAGCAAACCACAAATCCAGTACGACGTAGCCGTAGAAGTTGCCTTTGTGCGACAAGTTATAGAACAACTAAACATCGAACCCTGCAGCATCATCGGGCATTCTTTTGGCGGTTGGGTAGCCTCTGCATATGCCCTCAAATATCCTAATTCCGTCAGCAGTTTAATATTAGCAGCACCAGCAGGAATTCGGGACGACAGTTTTTGCGGTCAATACGATGCTTTGCGGCCGCTGCTGTGGCAAACCCCAGTAGTTGATTGGGCCTTGCAGTTGGCCAAACCTGTGGCTCGTCTTGCAGGAAAAAGTGACAAATTGCAGGAAATTTCCGGGTGGCGGCGCGAGTTAATGTCTCAACCAGTAGCCCGGTCATTTTTAATGAGCCGGATGCGGCCGGAAGACGCAGTTGATACAGTCGAAAAAGAAATTCACAAATTACAAATTCCTACCTTAGTCATCGCAGCCGATAGCGACGAAACAATTCCTCTGTGGCACTGTGAAACCTACGCCAAGGAGATACCGGGGGCAGAATTAGTAATTATTCCCAACGCCACCCACGGGTTGCCACAAACTCAACCTCAATTCATCGCGAAGTTGATTTGTAATTTTTTGGATAATTAAGAAAACCTTTGCCAAAAGCCGAATTCTAAAAATTGTGATAGACAACTAATGAAAAATAATTGTATTTTAGGATACTACTTCAACAGAAAATACATAATATATTGGTAGTATTGTAATTTTTTTTTATGTCTATCACACCTTGTGTCAGCACGAAATACAGACATTTAGTAGATTCTGAGGTATTACGAATGGCAGTGCGGAGCAACTACTTTAATCTGGAAGAAATTACCACAGCCAGAAAAGTTAGTGCTGCAGTAATCAACATCAGTGGCCGCCAGCGAATGCTTTCCCAGCGATCGGCTTTTTTTTGCATGAGGTTAGTTTGCTCTCAGAATGCCGCAGAAAGAGCCAAACTGCGGGGGAACTTGTTAGAGGCGATCGCGCTTATGGCAAAATCGCACCGCGACTTAATTAATACTCACAGCAGCAACTTATTGAGTCCCCCTTCATCCACCGTCAAAGCAATGTATTTTGAGGCGCCGCTGTACCTAGACAAGCAAGTGCGCGAATATATCGATCGAATAAAAGCATTAATGCAAGTTCCCGATGCCGAACTCAGCCTTGAAAATCCCGATCTAAAGTATATTATCGCAGCAGCGGGCGACGAATTGCTAGCAGCTTTCGATGCTGTCGTGAGTCAGTACCAGCAAGAAAGCGAAATCGAACAATTTGAAATCGACTTCAAACAGATTGAACTGTATCAAGAAAGCTGTGCTGCTACCTCGAAAGCCGAAGCTCAAGCCGCCGAGATCGATCGCGCACTTCGCGAGCTCAAACAAACTCAAGCCCAACTGATGCACAGCGAAAAAATGTCTTCGATAGGAGCATTAATGGCCAGCATCGTCCACGAAATTAACAACCCAGTTAGTTTTATTCACGGCAACTCGATCCATGCCAAAACTTATACTGAAGATTTGCTGCACCTGCTATGTCTCTATCAAGAATACAATCCTAATCCCTGTGCCGAAATTAAAAAGACAATCGCAGAAATAGACCTCGAATTTCTAGTTGAAGACTTGCCTAAAGTTATGTCTTCCATGCAAATTGGTGCCGAACGAATTCGCGAAATTGTCAAATCTATGGGCAGCTTTTCGCGAACAGATAACAGTAAAATGACGCAGTGCGACTTGCACGACAGCATCGACAGTACCATCTTAATTTTGCGAAACCGTCTCAATGCTAAAACAGACCGTCCCGACATTCAAATAATTAAGAATTATGAAAATATTCCTGGTGTTGAGTGTTATGCCGGACAGATAAATCAAGTGTTTATGAATCTAATTAGCAACGCGATCGATGCTTTAGAGGAGACAGCACAAAATCAGCCCAATGCTGCGTTAAAAATTTATATCCGCACAGAAGTAGCAGGGAGCGATCGCGTGAGAGTGCGGATTACTGACACGGGAGGGGGAATGACAGCAGAGGTAAAAGAACGAATGTTCGAGCAATTTTTTACCACAAAGGCGATCGGTAAAGGTACAGGCTTAGGATTGTCTATTGTCTACAAAATCCTAGTAGAAAATCACCGAGGAACGCTCAGGTGCGAATCAGAAGCGGGGAAGGGAACAGAGTTTATTATTGAACTGCCGGTGGAGCAAATTTAAGCAATTTATCAAACTCAAAATTTATCCAATTTATCCGTAACATTTGCCTAGATTCGATTTTTCGCAGTGAAAAATTACACATATCCTAATTTAGTTGTTTCTAGTTTCCAAATAAAATACCTCGTAATAATTGCCACTCACTTCATCGGCAAGTTACCTAACTTCGGCAATTTTTTAATTGTGAATAGCTGCGAATTCAGCAGATTGAGGTGGAGTAAAGTGCTTTATTTTGGGAATGATATCGAGTTCGGAACTCGCGTAAAATTTTTCGGTTTCAGCCGCTAGGTGAGAGCAGCATTTTTTTGATTGCCAGTGCAAAATTCAGCATTAACTTATATAAATAATATTGCTTAAATTGTGGTAATCAGTATTAAAAGTGACAGCTAGTGTTATCATGTCAAAAATTAACAAACATCAACCAATCTGCGTTGATCGGCGCTCATCAGCCAGCATCAGCGGTCAAAAAATTAATATTCAACAAAAATAAAAATGCAAATTACTCAACCCCTCCACTGTGCTATCCTAGTTTCCCAACTAGAAACATCTGAACACTTTTACAGCAATGTATTAGGACTGCAAAAAATCGATCGAGAATTAAAATTTCTCGGAATCTGGTATCAAATCGGCAACTTCCAGCTTCACCTAATTTTAGCAGCAACAATTATACCAGATGCCATAGATTCCCAAAAATTGGGACGCAACCGACATCTAGCATTTTCTGTGGCAAACTTAGAGGAGGCAAAACAACAATTAATAGCCAGCAATTGTCCGGTACAAATGAGTGCGTCAGGTCGATCGGCATTATTTACCCAAGATCCCGACGGTAACATCATTGAACTCAGCGAGTAACAGATGAAAATCATCGCCTACTCTTACAGCGAACCGCTACTAGAAGCTGCGCCAGCGCCCGAAATTTGGGGCCAAGAGGTCGATCGCATCTATCAAGACTTAGGAGGGCGACAGCAACTGCAACAACTCCTAAAAGATTGCCAAGCAGAACCAGTCAAATACCTATTAATTCAGCGCTTTGAAGAACTGGGCGACACAGTACAGCAAGTGTGCGCGCACCTAGAAAAACTCGAAAACCTCGGCATCGAACTCATTGTCACAGACGAAAAACAAACCGAAAATAGAGCAAACTTACTCAAACTCCTCGCAGAAGTCCAGCGCAGCCAACACAGCCGCAGCATTCGCAAAGGACACGCCCGCAACCGCATCAAATCCCTTCCCCCACCAGGAAAAGCCCCCTACGGCTACCGGCGCGGCAAAGACAAATATACGATCGACAAAACCGCTTCCCCCGCCGTCAAAGACTTTTTTGATCACTTTCTCATCTACGGTTCCCTGCGCGGTTCCGTGCGCCATTTAGCAAAGAAATACAACAAAAAAATCTCCGTCAGCACAGGCCGCCGCTGGCTGACAAATCCCGCCTACCGAGGCGATTTAGAATATCAAAAGGGCCAAGTCATTTCTAACACCCACGTCCCGATTATTTCCAGAGAAGAAGCCGCCCAAATAGACCGATTGTTGCGCCGCAACCGCCACCTTTCTCCCCGCAGCGCCAGCGCCCCGCGTTCCCTCGCAGGTTTAGCAATTTGTGCGGAATGTCGATCGCCCATGACAGTCGCAAAAGTCACCTCCTACCGCAAAGATCGAGAATACCTTTATTTGCGACCGATTAACTGTCTGTCCCAGCCCAAATGCAGCGGTATTTCCTACGAAGAAGTATTGCAATTAACTATAGCAGGAATTTGTCGGGATTTGCCCGATGCCGTCGCCCAGTTGCAAATGCCGCAGATGAACGCAATTAAAGCAGGAATTGCCGGATCTATCTGCTCGAAACAAGAAATCATAGAGCAATTACCAGCCCTGATTGAAAGTGGCATTTTTGACAAAGAAACCGCCGAACTGAGAGCATACAAAGTCCGCACGGAAATAGCCGAAATGCAAAGCAGGCTCGCACAATTGCCCCCAGTCAACTTGCGAGAAACCGCGCAAACAGTTTCTCTTCCCCAGTTTTGGCTGGATTTGTCGGAATCGGAACGCAGGTTTTATTTTCGTGAGTTTATCGAGCGCATTGAGATAGTCCGGGAAAATTCCCTATTGAAACTGCAAATTATTTTCATTTTTTAACAGTCGTAAATCAGCCCGGACTTGCTATAGCCCAATACGGTTTACTTAAGACGATCTCCCTGGCACACCCCTTAAAAAGGGGGGAACAAGAATCCCCTCAAAGTCCCCCTTCTTAAGGGGGATGCGAGGGGGATCTCCGGGGCATAAATATGTTAAGTGAACCGTATTGTGCTATGGCCTTTCTCAAAAAGGTGATATCATTTCTGGTCGATTACCATAGAAAATACTGTTTGTGCGTGTCCACAAAAGTACCAAATATTGAGCGTATGCAAGCCTGCACTACGAACCTTACTTATTGTGGTAAATCGATCCGACACGATCTGAGAATTCAGTCGATTTTAGATTGAATAATTTTAGTCAACGTAGGGTGCGTCGCCAAGAACAACTCTCGCTATCAACTACAATTAAACGAGTGACGCACCCTACAACTGATAACTTAAGTAAACCGTATTGTACTATAACGGTTCTCAAGCGTGGTGAGGTATGCCCTGTTTGGCCTGCGCGGGCCTGTTTGGCCTGTTTGCCCAATGCCCTGCGCGGGCCAATGCCCTATCCCGGATAGTACCTCCTATTAGAGCTCTAAAGACTATATAACTTAGCAATGAGTTTTAACTCTATTTTTTAGCCTTTAGCCAATAAACAATTAACTCTCCTTTACCTTTAACCGCGATCGCGCCTCTTTCCTCCAATACATACCGCTCTTTTAACTGCTCGCAAACAGCCGAAGTCACTTGAATATATCCCGGTAATCCTTGACATTCCATGCGAGAAGCAACATTAACAGTATCTCCCCACAAGTCATAAATAAATTTTTTAGTGCCAATCACCCCAGCAACTACTGGGCCTGTATTAATGCCAATCCGAATTTGAAAGGGTTCGCCCGTGTCGGTTTTAAAATCTGCGATCGCATCCTGCATATCCAACGCCATATTTGCGATCGCCCCTACATGATCTGCCATCGGCACAGGTAAACCCCCCGCCACCATATAAGCATCCCCAATTGTTTTAATTTTTTCCAAACCGTGTTTTTCAGTTAGTTCGTCAAACTTTGAAAAAATTTTATTGAGAAACCTTACCAATTCTAGCGGTGAAATTCTGGCAGCAAGAGACGTAAAATCGACAATATCTGCAAAAAGAACTGTTGCTGACTCAAACCTTTCAGCAGCAGAACCCTCGCCTTTTTTTAAATTTTCAACAATCGCAGCCGGTAAAATATTCAGCAATAAATGATCCGATTTGTTTTGAGCCAGCCGTAAAGCTAGCTCAACTTTCTGCCGATCTTTAATTTCCTTTTGCAATCGATCGACAAACTCTTCTAGTTGCTTAGTTTGATGTTGGAGCAGTCGTTGCTGATTTTGAATTATTAACTGATTTGCCACTCGTGCTAATACTTCTTTACCTTGAAAAGGTTTAGTAATATAATCAACCGCTCCCACATCAAAGGCTTTCACCTTATCTGAAGCGTCATCTAAGGCGCTTAAAAAAATCACTGGAATCGAACTGGTTTTTGGTGAAGCTTTCAAGTTTGCACACACCTCATATCCATTCATTTCTGGCATCATCACATCCAGCAGAACTAGAGTCGGCGGAAACTCCTGCACCGTCGCCAGAGCTCTTTTTCCGTTCAACGCTTTGCGAACCTGATAGCCTTGTTCAGTTAGGATTGTAGATAAAAGCCGCACGTTATCTGGTTTATCATCAACTACTAAAATGGTGGCTGGAATTGTAGGAGACTGATTGCTGTTCATGCGATCGCTAACCGTATTTTTTCAAAATCCAATATATTAAGAGTCACAGGCCTTAATGGCAGACTTCGCTAACTCAATAATATCATCAAACAGGAAATCACGTGCTAAATCAGTTAAAACCTGTGCAGAGACAGCAAACTCTACAGGCATCTCCTCAATCAACCGAAGAATCTTATCATCGTAGCATTCATGAGCAGCATCATGGATATTATCCAGCCACTCACTAGGCATTTGAGCGAGTTGTAATCCTACGGATTCATTGCTGCTAACCCCACTCAATTCGCTTTCGTTTTCAAGATTATTATCAACAGATTCATCGTAAACATAGCTAAGTCCTAAGTATTTCTCTATGATAGCAAACAAGATTTTAGCCTCAAACGGTTTACGCATAAAATCGTCGCAGCCTGCTGCTAAAATAGTTTTTCTTTCCTCTTCAAAAGCGCTAGCTGTGAGGGCGACAATCACCGTTTCTTTTCCGAGAGGATGAGATTTAATTTGTCTGGTTGCTTCATAACCATTCATTACAGGCATCTGCATATCCATCCAAATCAGGTGCGGTTGCCAATCTTTCCATACATTAATAGCTTCTTGACCATTTTTAGCTTCTCGCACGAGGAAGCCTAGCGGTGACAATAATCTATCTATGACTAGACAATTATCGGCACGATCGTCAACCACCAAAATCCGGTACTCTGGTTGATCTGGTGCTAAACCAATGACTTTTTTATGCGGTTTAAGCATTTGAATTTCGGTGGCATCGGCCAGACCCAGTTGAATATCAAATGAAAACGTACTTCCAAAATCAGGTGTACTGCTGACAACAATATCCCCTCCCATCATTTGGACAAATTTGCGACTAATTGGTAAGCCTAGTCCGCTTCCCTGTTCGGATTTATAACCTGCTTTTGTTTGCTCGAATGGTATAAATAACTTATTCATTTCTTCTGCAGCAATGCCGGGGCCAGTATCTTGAATTTCAAACTGAAGGTGTAAAGATACCGGGCGAATAGAATTCGAGTCTGCACAATCAAAATTCGCAGGCGCGGACTTTTCATATCCCCTGTCGGCGGTTTTTGTTTGCGTGCCTTTCAACTCTACATTTTCAGTCGCCAAATTTTCTTCTACCTTATTTTTCATTCGCAAGGTAACGCTACCCGTCTCTGTAAACTTAATGGCATTTCCGACAAGATTAATCAAAATCTGGCGCAATTTACCCTCATCTCCATTAACAAAGTACGGTACATTTTGGGCTATTTCAAATTTTAGCTGCAATCTCTTAGATTTAGCTTTCAGTCGAAACATTTCTTCTAGGGTTTCTAGCAGGCGAATTAAATTAAAACTGCTTTCATTAAGTTGAATTCTGCCTGCTTCAATTTTGGACATTTCCAAAATATCATTAATTAGCGAAAGCAAATGTTCTCCGGCGCGATTAATAATTCCTAAGTGTTGTTGGTGTTCGTTGTTTAGGGATGAATCGCGCACCATCACCTGACTAAATCCCAGAATTGCATTCAGGGGAGTACGCAATTCGTGACTCATAGAAGAAAGAAATTCACTTTTGGCGACGTTGGCGGCATCAGCCACCCTGACAGATTTTTGCAGCGCTGCTTCTGCCAACTTGCGATCGGCAATTTCTGTTTTCGCTTGTTCAAATAGCGTACATTGCTGGATGGCAATTGCTAGCTGTACAGAAATTTGCTTGAGAGATTCTATCTCAGAAGAGTTCCACTGTTTTTGACTGCGGCAGTGATGAGCAATTAGTAAGCCCCATAAATTTTCCCCTTGCAAAATAGGAACCACGAGGTTAGCTTTAATTTGAAACTGGCTGAGTAAATTAATGTGGCACTCTGAAATACCAGCCGTATAAATATTATCGATCGCCCGAACGCGCCCCTGCTGGTAAACAGAAATATAGCCTTCGCGAAAACAAGGGTCATTAATGTCAATTCCTTGAATCTGCATCACACCCCTTGCTACCGATTCGACAGCTATAAATCCGCTCCAATCTCGGTTGAAACGGTAAATAACAGTCCTGTCTGTTGACAAGAACTCGCGAACTTCTTCAACAGCCATTGTCAGAACTTCTTCTAGGTTAAGAGAAGAGCGAATCCGCTCTTGAATGGAATTCACCAGTCGCTCTCTTTTTAGTTGCTGTTGCAAAGCTGCTTCTGCCTGTTTGCGAGCAGTAATATCTACTCCATAACCAACACACTCCACAGGTATGCCAGCAGCATCTTTGACCAACTTAACCTCATCGTAAATCCAGCGATAATTACCGTCTTTGTGCCGTTCGCGGTATTCGTAGGAAATCGATTCTTTTTCCAATATTTTAGCGAAGGCCGTATCTACAATTTCTCGATCTTCCGGGTGAACGAGGCTGTGCCAATCAAGGGAACCTTCAAAAAAATCTTGCGCTTCGTAGCCAATCAGTGAAATAATGTTCTCGCTGACAAAGGTTACGTCATAATTTCCCCCCACTTGGCAGCTAAAAATAACTGCGGGAGTAGTAGCCAACAAATATTGCAAGCGTTCGGTAACAGAGCGCAATTTTAACTCGGCTTGCTGGCGATCGCGAGCTTCAGTTTCTAAGGAAGTGTTAGTTTCTGTCAACTGTAGGGTACGCTCTTGCACTTTAATTTCTAAATCTTCATAGGCGCAGCGCAGAGCTAATTCTGCATTTTCACGCACGGCGATTTCCCCCTGTAATTTGATATTAATTTCTTCTAATTCTTGAGGGCTTTTTAATGATAAAAACTGCGGAATTAGCCCGAACAGCGTTCCGGCAGTGTAGCAGGAAACGAGACCAGTCACTCCTTTTTCAATCCCGGACAGCCAATAAGCGGAATGCCATAGCGTCCAAATATCTATCAAGTGACCCGTACCGCAAAGAACAATAAATGTACTAAATAAAGCAAATATTCCTGAGAACGGAACGTCGCGTCGCTTCAAAATAAAATAAATCAGCATCGCCGGAATTGAATAGTAGGCGATCGCGATTAAAAAGTCGCCGGTTACGTGCAGCCACACCAAAGGCGTTTGCCACAGATAGCAGTGACCGTGCGGCATATACTGAGTTGGAGAAAAGATATTTTTGACTATTTCCCACATGATTTTTACAGGCAAATTATATTAAGTGCAACACTCTTCTGGTTCTTGTGAGGTGGGTTTTTATAGCCAGCCCTGTCTCAAGGTTAGGGCTGGTTATAATCAACCGCCCTACAAGTTGATTTACCAAAACGGCATGAATCAACATTTACAGCTTTACCAAAACTTTTTCAGCAAAAGTTGCTCGCTGAGGTTGGGATTTTAAGGGAATTTTAATAATAAACTCAGTACCCATCCCAACCTCGGAAGTGCAGCGCAAATAACCTTCATGGCTTTGAATAATTTGATAAGAAATTGCCAAACCCAGACCTGTACCATAACCGATAGGTTTAGTCGTATAAAATGGATCGTAAATTTTAGCGATCGCCTCAGCATCTATGCCACTGCCATTATCAGCAATGTGAATCTGCACCCACTCGCCGTCAACCATAAGCGTGCTGATACGAATTGTTAGCCGTTGGCAATGGGCATATTGCAAGCGATCGGGTAAATTTTTCCCCCAACAGTCTTTTTTGACCGAATGCTTCTGCACCGCCATCTGTTCTAAAGCATCAATCGCATTAGAACAAATATTCATAAATACTTGGTTGAGCTGTCCGGCGTAGCATTCCAAATCTGGCAAATTTCCATAGTCTTTAATCACTTGGATAGCCGGACGGTATGGCTGTTCTTTCAGGCGGTGCTGCAAAAGCATTAAAGTGCTGTCGATACCTTCATGAATATTTACCTTTTTCATATCGGCTTCGTCTAAGCGGGAGAAGGTGCGTAAAGATTTAACAATATCTTTGATGCGCTCGGCTCCAATTTTAATCGAACTAAAAATTTTTTGCAAGTCTTCTAAAATAAAGTCGAGTTCGATGCTGTTAATCTTGTCAGCAATTTCCGGTGGAGGAGTAGGGTAATAAACTTGATAAAATTTAATCAATCCCAAGATCTCTTGAATGTATTCCCGGGCCGGAATCAGATTGCCATAGATGAAGTTAACGGGGTTATT
Organism: Microcoleus sp. S36a_B3; assembly: GCF_036700745.1. NCBI lineage: Bacteria > Bacillati > Cyanobacteriota > Cyanophyceae > Oscillatoriales > Microcoleaceae > Microcoleus > Microcoleus sp. S36a_B3. The sequence continues at coordinate 68,302 of NZ_JAUBPN010000019.1, forward strand.
GATTTCGTGAGCGACTCCAGCTACCATTTGCCCCAAAGAAGACATTTTTTCAGTTTGCACGAGTTGGGTTTGGGCACTTGTGAGTTGTTGTAGAGTATTTTCGAGCTGCTGAGTTTGTTTTAACAGTTTAGCTTCAGAATGTCGCAATGAATTTTCAGCCAAGGAGCGATCGCGATTTTCCTGTTGCAAAAGCTCGTTAGCAACCTTTAAAGCTTGCGTCCTTTCAATAACTCGCTTTTCCAACTCCAGCATTAATTGAGAGAGTGCTTCCTGAGCTTGCTTGCGATCGCCCACCTCATTTTGTAAAGCCAAATTTGCCGCCGCCAATCGAGCGGGACTGGGGATAGCCAAGATTTTTGGGATTAGTTCCACCAGCACTGCTGCTGTGGATAGCGAAACTAGCGCCGTAATCGCTTTCAGAAAACCTGAAAACCAATAATTAGGATGCCACAGCGTCCATATTTCCATAATGTGGGTAATGCCACAGCAGACAATAAAAGAGCCAAACAACATGAAAACCCAGTCAAACGGCAGGTCTTTCCGCTTCTTGACAATATAAATCAGCGTGATGGGTATCGCAAAATAAGCGCAAGCAATCAAAGCATCAGACAAAATGTGCAGCCCCACTAATCCAGGCTTCCACAAATAGCAATGACCGTGAGGAATAAAATAGTTAGAAAACATTTTATGAACCATTTGTGTGAAATAAACTAGGTTATTTGCTAGCCAAGTTTAGGAAAAGGATATTGCCGGACGATTTCCCAACCATCCTGCAACCAAAAGTAAAATTAGACTTTTGGACTGAACACTTGTGATGAGTCGATGCAGCGATTTGAAACTACTTTTAATTAAATTAACATCAATCGATTAATATAGAGCGATGTCAACTGTCACATTCTTACTTTTAGCTTCACGACGAACTGTGACACCTACATGACATTTTGGCCAATTGCTTTGGAAAAACTCAGCGCTGCTACCTGAAAGCTAACCCCGCCAGCGTCTCTTGAAATTGGGTTGTGGCACTCAGCGACCACTCAGGCAACCGGGCAAATACCAGATTTAAGGGATGTCACGGATTTAACTCGCCGAAGAGAACCCTTCTCAAAAACCTGTAGATTCGGGTTGACTCTTCATTGGTGTCACATTTAGCCGCCAGGGACTTAAGTCCCTGCGGAAGGTTTAACTTTAGATTGACACCAACTCAGCTTTAAATTACATCACAAGTGATAATATCAACTATAAACTTACCGGCAATTGCCAATTATGACCATAGATGAGGTACTACAGCTAACTCGTGCGCAATCGCAAAAAGATTTACATCCCGTACAAGAAATCCTGCTCCGCCAAGTCTGGGAAGGAAAGACTTATACAAGCATCGCATCTGCCTCTCATTACGGAGAGCATTACCTGAGAAACATCGCCTCTGGCTTGTGGCAATCTCTCTCTGAAATCTTGCATATACCTATTAGTAAATCTAATTTTCGCTCCTCTCTAGAATCGCGTTCCTTAACCGCAGAGGAAGCAGAATTAATTGAAAAATTTACCTGCAGCCAATGCCTAGCAACACCTTTAGAATATCCCGGCTCTCCCGTACCCCTCGGTTCGCCATTTTATATCAATCACCCGCTAATTGAAGAACTAGCCTATCAAGAAATTGCCAAACCAGGGAGTGTTCTGCGGATAAAAGCTCCCAGGAAGATGGGTAAAAGTTCACTTTTGCTGCGAATTTTAGACCGCGCTAATTCTCTTGGCTACCGAACTGTAAGTTTGGATTTTCAGCAAGCTGAGGAAGCTGTTTTAGACAACCTCGATAAATTTTTACGGTGGTTTTGTGCCAACATCAGCAGGCATCTAGATTTTCCACCTTTATTAGATGATTTTTGGGATGAAGATATGGGCAGCAAAGTAAGCTGTACCATTTATTTGCAGCAATATATATTAACCAAAATAAATCGCCCTTTAGTCTTAGCTTTAAATGAAGTCAATAGAATTTTTGAGTATCCCAAAATTGCCCGAGAATTTTTGCCGCTGCTGCGAAGCTGGCATGAAGAAGCAAAGCGGAATAAAACCTTGGGAAAACTGCGGTTAATCGTCCTTCATTCCACAGAAATTTATATTCCTTTAAAGCTAACTGAATCGCCTTTTAATGTCGGTTTGCCGCTGCAATTGCCCTATTTTACAGAAGAGCAGATACTTGCTTTAGCACAGCGTTACCGACTCGATTGGACAGATAGCCCCGATGCCGAGCGACTGATGGCAATGGTGGGGGGACATCCTTATCTAGTGCGGCTCGCTTTTTACCATCTCTATCAAAAGGCTGTAACGCTAGATATGCTTTTGCAAGAAGCTCCCACCATAGGAGGAATTTATAAAGATTACTTGCGGAATTTTTGGGTGACATTGCAAGCAGATACTGAACTCGCAATTGCCCTTAAACAAGTGGTAAAATCTGAGCGCGGTCTGGAATTAGAGCCGATAGTAGCTTGTAAATTAGTGAGTATGGGGCTAATTCATATCGATAACAACCGCTGTACGCTAAGCTGCGAGTTGTACCGCCTGTATTTTGGTTCGCCAAACTTTATTTAGTGATTGCCTACCGTAAAAATCTGTGCTGCTGTTAAGTTTAAGTCTGGGAAGGCGAGGGATCGCACCACATTATCACCTCTAAATTGATTAACTACATACTCACCGTTGGATTATAATTCAGTAGGGATGGTGACAAAAATAACGCTCAGACTGCCTCTTTTTATACTCAACTTTCACTTTTAAACCAACCCGTAAACGGCATGACCGAGGTAACATACCAAATTGGTGGCAGTCTTGCCAGTGATGCCCCTACATACGTAGTGCGAAAAGCAGATGACCAACTCTATCAAGCCTTAAAAAACGGCGAGTTTTGTTACGTCCTCAACTCGCGGCAAATGGGCAAATCTTCGCTACTGGTACGCACCTTCCATCGATTGCAAGCAGAAGGATTTCAATGCAGTACGATCGACATGACCCGCATCGGCAGCGAAAATATCACTCCCTTACAATGGTATAAAGGAATTGTTGGGGATTTGTGGCGCAGTTTCAATCTGGTAGGAAAAGTTAATTTAAAAACTTGGTGGAAAGAAGAAGAAGTTTCCTTTTTGCAAAAATTGAGCTATTTTATTGAAGACATTTTGTTGACTCAATTTTCTGAAGACAAAATTTTTATATTGGTCGATGAAATTGATAGCATTCTGGGGTTAGATTTTGCGGTAGATGATTTTTTTGCTTTGCTTAGGTATTGTTACAATCAGCGAGCGATTAATCCAGAGTATAACCGCATTACTTTTGCAATTTTTGGAGTAGCCACGCCAAGCGATTTAATTGCAGACAAAAAGCGAACTCCTTTTAATATCGGTCGTGCTATAGATTTGCAGGGTTTTGAACTGCACGAAGCCCAACTATTAGTTAAGGGATTAGAGAGTGCCGTCAGTAATCCTCATACCGTTCTCAAACAAATATTAGCTTGGACTTCAGGACAGCCATTTCTCACCCATAAAATTTGCTATTTGGCGTATAGATCCAGCCTAGAAACGGCGGGAGGATTAGTAAATATTCCCCCTGGAGCCGAGGCATTTTGGGTGGATAGTTTAGTACGATCGCAAATCATCGATAAATGGGAATCGCAAGACGAGCCGGAGCATTTAAAAACGATAGGCGATCGCATCCTGAGAAACGAACAACGCGCCGGAAGATTACTCGGCATTTACCAGCAAATCTTACAAGACGTGGAAGTGCCAACCGATGACAGCCGAGAACAAATCGAACTATTGCTATCGGGTTTAGTGGTAAAGAATGCAGGCTATTTGCAGGTAAAAAATAGAATTTATCAAGAAGTATTTAATATAGAATGGGTAGAGAAACAATTAGGGCAACTGCGTTCTTACTCCCAATCTTTCGATGCTTGGGTCGCTGCCAAACAAACAGATGATTCGCGCCTTTTGAGGAGACAAGCCTTAAAAGATGCTCAAATCTGGATGCAGGGAAAAAGTTTGAGCGATTTAGACTATCAGTTTTTAGCAGCTAGCGCCGAACTCGACAAGCAAGAAATGCAACTAACCTTAGAAGCAGAAAGGTTAAAAGAAGTCGAAAAAAATGCCAGACGGCAAAAGTGGTTTATTGCTGCACTCTCTTTGGCATTAGCGATCGCCCTCTTTCTCGGAACAACTGCTTTTTGGCAATATCGTCGAGCTACATTGAGTGAGGTAGAAGCGATCGCCACCTCCTCCGAAGCCCTCTTCACCTTAGAGCAAAAATTAGACAGCCTCATCGCCGCCATCAAAGCCAAGCGCAAACTGCAACAACTCGGCAGCGCAAATCCCGAACTAGAAAAGCGCGTGCAATTATTACTAGAGCAGGCAGTTTATGGAGCTTCCGAGTTCAACCGCTTATCAGGACATCAGGCGACACTGTATAGATTAGCAATCAGTCCCGACGCTGGGACAATTGCCTCTGCAAGTACAGATAACGAGGTCAAACTCTGGCAGCGAGATGGAACCCTGATTGCGACTCTTCCCCACAACGGTATAGTGTGGAGGATGGCTTTTAGCCCCGACAGCAAACTCCTCGCTTGCGCCAGTGGAGATGGCACACTTAAAGTTTGGCAGCAACAGGGAACGTCTTGGTCGGGTCCCAAACTCCTACACACCCTTGAGGGACACAGTAAGGAGTTTAACGGTGTGGCGTTCAGTCCAGATGGCGAGACTTTAGCTGCATCCGGTGAGAATAACACCGTTAAACTCTGGGACAAAAACGGCAATTTATTAACCATTCTCGATCGCACCGATGCGGTGAGGAGTCTTAGCTTTAGCCCCGACGGGGAAATGCTCGTTAGCGCAAGTGCCGAGGGTACGATCCGATTGTGGAAAAAAGACGGCTTATTCTGGGCCTCCGTAAAGTTACTGCGAGCGTTTCAAGGGCATAGCGCTGCGATATGGGAGGTCGAGTTCAGTCCTGACAGCAAGATATTTGCCTCCGCCAGCATGGATAAAACTGTTAAACTTTGGCCCTCCCATGCCCCGTCAGACGAAGAGTTACAGCCCCTGCGAACCCTTAAAGGTCACGCATCTGGCGTTGAAAGTCTAGATTTCAGTCCTGACGGTGAGATTATCGCCACAGCCAGTGGCGATCGCACAATCAAATTTTGGAACAAAGACGGCAAAGATCTGAGAACTTTTGCAGGACATCGGGGTGCAGTATGGAATATCGATTTCAGTCCTGACGGCAAATCAATTGCTTCGCTGGCTATAGGAAATACTGTCAAACTTTGGCAGCCGAAAAACATTTTTTTCTTGCCCCTGCTAGGTCACGACGCTGCTGTTTATAGAGCTGCTTTCGCTGCTGACGGTAAAATCGTCGCCACAGCCAGTACAGACGGCACGGTGAAACTTTGGCGCGTCGATGGCACGTTGCTGAAAACGCTTCAGGAGGGTACAGGGGGGCTTTGGGATGTGGCATTCAGTCCTGACGGTAAACTCATTGCTTCAGGGGGTGAAAAAACAGTTAAACTCTGGCACAAGGATGGCAGATTTCTCTCAGAAATCAACGCCCACAAAGGTGTAGTTTACGGAATTACTTGGAGTCCGGACGGTAAAATTATTGCCTCCGCAAGCTCAGACGGCACGGTGAAACTCTGGCAGCCAGACGGCGTGTTAGTGCGAACTCTGAAGCTAGATGGCAGCGCCTTCTGGAGTGTGGCCTTTAGCCCTGATGGAAAAGCTTTAGCTGCCGTCGGTAGCAGCGGTACTCTCGCTATCTGGAAGCCCGATGGCACTTTGTTGCAGGCGATTGATGCCCATCAGGCTATGAGTATGGGGGTCAGTTTCAGTCCCGATGGCAAGACTCTAGCCTCAGCCAGTACAGATGGCACCGCCAAACTCTGGAAATTAGATGCCTTATCGACTCTTATTGACACCTCAGTTCCTCACTCTTCACAGCTTCTGCGAACGCTTAAAGGTCACGCACAGGGAGTGCAGGGAGTTTCCTTTAGCCCGGATGGTGAAATCGTCGCTACGGCAAGTCTGGATAACACGGTGAAACTCTGGAATAAAAATGGCATCTTGCTGAGGACGCTCACGGGACATAGAGGTTTGGTGACAAAAGTTTCCTTCAGTCCCGACGGCACTTTCCTTGTCTCCGCCAGCCATGACCAAACGGCGATTTTGTGGGACGTGAAGCGAATTCTCAATACAGACCCCCTGGCTTATGGTTGCGACTGGGTGCGGGATTATCTGCGGACAAATGCCGATGTGAAGGAGGAGGATAGACATTTGTGCGATGCAGTGGGCGATCGTTAAATTCTCCGAAACAATTAACTATCAATTATGAAAGATTACTCTTACCAAATTGGTGGCAGTCTCACAACTGATGCGCCTACTTATGTCGAACGCCAAGCAGATATCGAACTTTATCAAGCCTTAAAACGAGGCGAGTTTTGCTACATTCTCAATTCGCGGCAAATGGGCAAATCTTCCCTTCTCGTTCGCACCTTCCACCGATTGCAAGCAGAAGGTTTTCAATGCAGCGCGATCGACATGACCCGCATCGGTAGCGAAAACATTACTCCTTTACAGTGGTATAAAGGCATCGTTGGGGATTTGTGGCGCAGTTTCCATCTTGTAGGAAAAGTTAATTTAAAAACCTGGTGGCAAGAACAAGAAGAAGTTTCTCTCGTGCAAAGATTGAGTCAGTTTATTGAAGATATTTTATTGACCCGATTTGCGGAGGAGCGAATTTTTATATTTGTCGATGAAATTGATAGTATTCTCAGTTTAGATTTTCCAGTAGATGACTTTTTCGCATTGATTCGTTATTGTTACAACCAACGAGCTATTAATTCAGAATACAACCGGATTACCTTCGCGATTTTCGGAGTAGCTACACCCAGCGATTTAATCGCCGATAAAAATCGGACACCTTTTAATATCGGACAAGCGATCGATTTGTCAGGATTTAGCTTAGAAGAAGCGCAACCATTAGCGAAAGGTTTAGAAAATGTCATAGCCAATCCGCAGGCAGTTCTCAAAGAAATCTTAGATTGGACGGGAGGACAGCCATTTTTAACGCAAAAAATATGTGAATTAGTAGTAAAAATGGCGGGGTCAGCCCACAGCGGTGATTTAAAAATACCACCGGGAACGGAGGGTTTCTTTGTGGAATCATTGGTGAGAGAAAACATCATCAATAAATGGGAATCGCAAGATGAGCCAGAGCATTTAAAGACAATCCGCGATCGCATTATTGGCAACGAACAACTCACTGCACGTAGCTTAGGTATCTATCAAAACCTCTTACAATGTGGTGAAATTGAAGCGGATGATAGTCGAGAGCAGATCGAACTGCTGCTATCAGGTTTGGTAGTAAAACAACAAGGTTGTTTACAGGTAACTAACCCGATTTATCAAGCAGTTTTTCACCTACAATGGGTAGAAAAACAGTTAGAGAAACTGCGTCCTTATTCGCAAGCTTTTAACGCTTGGATCGCTTCAAAACAAACCGATGAATCACGATTGTTGCGCGGACAATCGCTAAAAGACGCTTCCTACTGGGCCCAGGGAAAAAGTTTGAGCGATTTGGATTATCACTTTTTAGCGGCTTCTGGTGAATTAGACAGGCTGGAAGTGCAGCAAGCACTGGAAGCAGCGAGGCTTAGAGAAGTTGAAGCCAGACTCACAGAAGAACGCAAGCGGTTAGTTTTAGAGCGAGAGACAGCGAAGCGGCAGCGAAGATTTCTTGGGGCGCTCAGCGGAGCGCTAATAGTTGCGATCGCCTTTGGCATTCTTGCTCTCTGGCAATATCATTACGCCATCACCAGTGAGCAGCAAGCCCGCATCAGCGAAATTCAAGCCCTCACCTCCTCATCGGCAGGGCAATTCGCATCCCAACAGCGATTAGATGCCATCGTGAGCGCCATCAAAGCCAGACGCAGGATCGACAGCCTAGCTAATTCCAGTCCCCAGTTGCCATCTCAAGTTCAACAAGTGCTGCAACAAGCCATCTATGGAACGGCAGAATTCAATCGCCTGTTGGGTCATTCCAGCCCGGTTCTGGCAGTTGATGTCAGCCCAGACGGTCAACTCATCGCCACCGGAGGCGGCGACCAAACAGCCAAAATCTGGCAACGGGATGGCACCTTGCTGCACACTCTCCAACACACGATCAGCAGCGTCTACGCCCTTCGTTTTAGTCCCGACAGCCAGCGCCTGGTAACATCCAGCGTGGACGGCAACATTTATCTGTGGAGTCGGGAAGGCAAACTGCTCAAAACCTTTCAGGGACACAAGGCTGCCATATGGGCGATCGCCGTGAGTCCAGACGGTGAGCGCATCGCCTCCGCCAGTGAAGACAGCACCATTCGCCTGTGGAGTGCCGATGGCAAACCGCTCAAAACCCTCAGCGGACATCAAGGTGCAGTTTGGGGTGTTGCCTTTAGCCCGGATGGAAACCTGCTCGCCTCTAGCAGCACTGATAATACTGTCAAGGTTTGGACTCTAGATGGCGAACTGGTGAGCACTCTGGAAGGTCACAGCACCACCGTTTGGGACGTTGAGTTCGCTTTACTTGCAGACAATAGCGGCGTAAAACGTCCCGCCATTATCTCTGCCAGCGCTGACAACACTGTCAAACTCTGGCAACCCGATGGAACCCTGCTACGAACTCTTAGCGGTCACAGTTCGGAAGTGTTTGAAGTCGCCGTCAGCACAGCAGGTGATATGATTGCTTCCGCCAGCGCCGACCAAACTATCAACCTCTGGAAGCCGGACGGGACAATTTTGAAAGTCCTTAAAGGGCATCAATCGGGAATTCGAGGCGTTACCTTTATTCCCAACAGTCAAATGGTTGTCTCTGCTAGCGACGACAATACCGCTCGACTCTGGAATCCGACAAACCCCTTCTCGAAAGTCCTTTACGGACATGGCGGCACGATTTGGGATGTGGATTTCTCCCCCGAAGGTCAGATGCTAGCTTCCGCCTGTTCCGATGGCAGTTTCAAACTCTGGGCGCGAGACGGCACGTTGCTGAAGTCTTTTGCCACAGATAAGGCTGCCGTTCGCTCTGTTGCTTTCCTCTCTGGTGCTAGCTTTGCCAATCCTGCGATCGCACCTTTCCTTGCTACCGCTAGTGAAGATAAAACAATTAAATTCTGGCAGTTCGACGGGACATTACTGAAAACCATAACAGGTCATGAAGCTGGAGTTTGGGATATCTCCCCAAGTCCAGATGGCCGGCTACTGGCTTCTGCTAGCAACGATAAAACTGTGAAACTGTGGAACAAGGACGGCACTTTGCTGAAAACTTTCACAGGGCATCGGGCCAGGGTTTACGATGTGGACTTTACCCCTGACGGACAGAGGCTGCTTTCAGCCAGTAGCGACAGCACTGCTCGGTTGTGGAGTGTTGACGGTAGGTTTTTCAAGACTCTAGAGGGTCATCGCAGCCCTGTTTGGGAAGTTGCCATCAGTCCAAACGGTCGCACTTTGGCAACTGCCAGCAGGGATGACACGATTAAACTCTGGACGATCGATGGCACGTTGCTCAAAACCCTCAAGGGAAATACCAGAGGCATGATGGCAGTTGATTTCAGTCCTAATGGTCAAATGCTGGTGGGGGGAGGCTCAACTGGCGCACTCAAACTTTGGAAGGCAGACGGGACAGAAATAACGACGCTAACCGGACATGAAGGGAACGTTTGGGGAGTTGCGTTTAGTCCTGATGGCAAACAAATTGCCTCAGCCGGGGACGATCGCACTGTGATTTTATGGGATCTAGAGCGTATTCTCAAACTCGATGAACTGGGTTATGCGTGCGATCGCGTCCGGGATTATTTGCGAACAAATGCCGATGTGAAGGAGGAGGATAGACATTTGTGCGATGCCGTGGGCGATCGCTAAATAATCATCAACTATTAACTCAAAATGATTAACGATTATCAATACCAAATCGGCGGTAGCCTCGCCAATGATGCACCGACCTATGTAGTGCGACAAGCAGATGCCGAACTCTATGAAGCCTTAAAAACAGGGGAATTTTGTTACGTCCTCAACTCGCGACAAATGGGCAAATCTTCTCTCTTAGTCCGCACCCTGCACCGACTACAATCAGAAGGTTTTCAATGCAGCACCATCGACATGACTCACATCGGCAGTGAAAATATCACCCCTGTACAGTGGTATAAAGGAATGGTCGCCGATTTGTGGCGCGGCTTCAATCTTTTAGGACAAGTTAATTTAAAAACATGGTGGCGCGATGAAGAAGATGTTTCGTTTTTACAAAGATTGAGTCATTTTATTGAAGATATTCTGCTGGTTAAATTTCCCGACACTAAAATTATTATATTTGTTGATGAAATTGACAGCATTCTTAGCTTAGATTTTCCGGTTGATGATTTTTTTGCCCTAATTAGATTTTGCTACAATCAACGAGCAATTAATTCAGAGTATAATCGAATTAATTTTGCAATTTTTGGTGTGGCGACACCAAGCGATTTAATTGCAGATAAAAAACGAACTCCTTTTAATATTGGTCGAGCGATAAATTTGCGCGGTTTTGAACTGCACGAAGCCCAACCATTGGCGGCGGCTTTGGCAAGTGCAGTTACTAATTATCAACCTATTTTGAAACAGATATTAGCTTGGACTTCTGGACAGCCATTTCTAACTCAAAAGCTTTGCTATTTGGCGTATATGGCAACTAAATCTACAACCAAAACAGTGACTTTCCCAGCGGGAACGGAGAAGTTCTGGGTAGATTGTTTAGTGAAAGAACATATTATAGATAAATGGGAATCGCAGGATGAACCAGAGCATTTAAAAACCATAAAAAATCGGGTTGTTAGCAACGAACAACGGGCAGGGAGATTGCTCGGCATTTATCAGCAAATATTACAATCAAGATTACCCATAATTTTGGATTGTGAAGGGGGTAAATTTGATTGTCAGACAGCTTTTGGGAATCACTCAAAATCACCTTTTTTAATAGGAACAACGGGAATATCTGCCGATAATTCTCCCGAACAAATAGAACTATTATTGTCGGGTTTAATTGTTAAAATCAATGGTTTTTTGCAGGTAAGAAACAGAATTTATGCTGAAATTTTTAACCTGCGATGGGTAGATAAACAGTTAGGACAATTGCGCCCATATTCCCAAACTTTCGATGCTTGGATTGCTTCACACCAAACAGATTATTCCCGACTTTTGCGGGGACAAGCCTTAAAAGACGGTCAAATATGGGCCCAGGAAAAAAGTTTGAGCAACCTAGACTATCAGTTTTTAGCTGCTAGTGCCGAACTAGACAGGCGAGAAGTTCAGCAAGCATTAGAAGCAGAACGAATCAAGGAAGTTGAAGCACGACTAGCACAAGAAAAAAAGACTGCAAAACGGCAAAATTTATTGCTATTTTTAGTGAGTATTGCACTGATGATTGCTAGTGTTTTAGGAGTAACAAGTTATTCTCTGTATTGCCGGGCCACTATTCGGGAACGCGAAGCTCGGATTAGTGAAATTGCAGCGTTGGTTTCTTCTTCTGAGGGATTGTTTGCGTCCGATCGTCGATTGGATGCACTAATAGCAGCGATTAAAGCTAAGCGCAGACTGCAAAAGTTAAGGAACACAGAGACACAGATTGAAAATAAAGTTATTGATGTATTGCGACAAGGGGTTTATGAAATAGATGAATACAACCGTTTATCGGGACATAAAGCGGCAGTGATGACCGTGGATATTAGTCCTGACAGCCAGTTAATTGCTTCTGGAAGTGTGGATAAAACCATTAAACTGTGGCGGCGATATGGTACAGAAGTGGCAACGCTCAAGGGTCATCAGGCGATCGTCCGATCGGTCAAATTTAGCCCGGACGGTCAGTTTATTGCTTCTGGAGGTGATGATGGGACTGTGAAAATTTGGCAGCGAAACGGCACTTTGTTGAAAACTTTTCAGGGTCATACTGCTGGTATCTGGACAGTGGCGTTTAGTCCCGACGGTCAAACAATTGCCTCTGCCAGCATGGACAAAACGGTGAAACTCTGGAACTCTGACGGCAAACTGTTAAGAACTCTCCAGGGTCATACTGCTGGGGTACCCTCAGTGGCTTTTAGTCCAGACGGTAAGACTGTTGCTACCGCAAGTGGAGACAAAACGGTGAAACTCTGGAACTCTGACGGCAAACTGTTAAGAACTCTCCGGGGTCATACTTCTGTGGTATCTGCAGTGGCGTTTAGTTTAGATGGTCAGATTGTTGCTACCGGAAGTGGAGACAAAACGGTGAAACTCTGGAACTCTGACGGTACTTTGCTGAGAACGCTTGAAGGTCATTCTGCTGTAATATCTGGAGTTGTTTTCAGTCCAGACGGTCAGACCATCGCTACGGCAAGTCGGGATGGGACTGTAAAACTATGGAATGTTGACGACGGAACAGAACTGACGACTTTTAGAGGTAACACTGCTGGGATTTGGGGGATGGCTTGGAGTCCTGACGGCAGTTTTATTGCTTCGGCGGGTGCAGAAAATACGGTGAGGCTGTGGCAGAGTCACAACCCTTTGCGGACGATTATTAGTGCACATAAAGCTGGGATTTGGGCGATCGCACTGAGTGCGGATAGTTCTACAATTGCTACAGGTAGTGAGGATGGCACGACTAAACTTTGGAGTCGGCAAGGCAAATTGTTGAGGACTTTCACTGGACAAAATACTGCGATTTATGCTGTGGCACTGAGTCGCGATGGCAAGTTAATTGCTTCTGGCACAAACGATAATCAGGTGAATATCTGGACTCGAAACGGAAATGCGATCGCAAATTTGGTAGGTCATAACGCTACGATTTTTGGATTGGCTTTCAGTCCTGACGGTCAAATTATTGCTTCTAGCAGTCAAGATAATACTATTAAACTTTGGCGGCCCAATGGTACTTTATTGCATACTATGACAGGACATCATGCTCCTGTTTGGCAGGTGGTATTTAGCCCGGACGGTCAGCTAATTGCCTCGGCTGGGGGCGATGGTACTGTTAAGTTGTGGAAGCTTGACGGTACTTTGGTGAGAACTTTTCGAGGTCATACTGCTGCGGTGTGGAGGGTGGCGTTTAGCCCTGACGGTAAATTTCTGGCTTCTGGCAGTGGGGACAATACTGTTAAGATTTGGACTGTGGATGGTAAGTTAGTGAGAACTCTTGAAGGTCACGCGGCGGCGGTTTGGGGGGTGGCATTTAGCCCTGACGGTAAGATTATTGCTTCTGGTAGTGTGGATAATACGGTGAAGTTGTGGAACTCTGACGGTACGGAATTAACGACGCTCAGAGGTAACTCTGGGGCGATTCGGGGAGTGGCGTACAGTTCTGATGGGGCGTTTGTGGCTTCTGTGAGCGAGGATAATAGGCTGATTTTGTGGAATGTGCCGCAAGTTCTGAATCTGGATTTATTGAGTTACGGGTGCGATCGCCTGCGGGATTATTTGCGGACAAATGCGATGGTGGAAAAGGGCGATCGCTTGTTGTGTTCGCCCCTTTGAATGATTTAACCGCGAAGACGCAAAGAACGCGAAGAGAAGAGGAAACAGTAACATACTCCCCTTGACGATTCGGCGGTCTGAGGCCGAATCGTCAAGAATCTCCAAAACCCGGATTTGGTATCACTACTGACTAATAAAATCGCTAGCGGTGAGAGTACCGGGCGCTATACCGTTCAGTTTTGCTAACAATTGATTGCTACTGGTGACGCTAATCAAAGTTTGATTGTTGCTCCCAGTAATAGTTAGTTGATTGAAACTCAAACCGGAATTTAACCCAATTAAATCCTCGCCTTGGCGGAAATCTGTAATGATATCACTGCCTAAACTTTGAGTTAGCAGAAATACATCATTCCCCGAACCGCCAGTCAAAGTATCATCTCCCACATCACCGCTAAGGAAATCGTTGCCAGCATTGCCGAAGAGGCTATCATTGCCTTTGCCGCCGTACAGCGTATCGTTGCCTGTATAACCTTCGAGCAAATCGTTTTCGTTGTTACCGAATAGCAAATCGTCACCATCGCCACCGCCGAGACTGTCATTGTCTTTGCCGCCGTAAAGCGTGTCATTTCCAGCCTTACCAAAAATTAAATCTGCACCTTCATTTCCGAAGGCAATATCGTTGCCGTTGCCAGCATTAATTGTGTCATTTCCTAAGTTGCCTAACAGATAGTCGTCGCCATCTTCCCCCAGCAAAATATCGTCATCTTTGCCACCAAAAATGGTGTCGTTGCCAAAGCCACCGGCAACAGTATCTTGGCCTAAATCTCCTCTCAAAAAGTCGTCGCCGTCTCCGCCAACCACAGTGTCGTTATCTTTGCCAGCGTAGACTGTATCGTTGCCGGTGCCGCCGAAGATTAAGTCATTGTCGGTATTGCCGAAGATGGAATCGTTACCGCTGCCGCCGTCGATGTTGTCGCTGCCCCCCATTCCGTAGAGGGTGTCATTGTCGCCAAGTCCGTTAATTGACTCGTTGATGCCATCGCCTATGATGAAATCGGCGCTGTCACCGCCGTTGAGAGTTTGTTGGGCGGGATTTTGAGTAATACTGCCGGGGTCGATTTCTGGGGCTGGTAGGGGTTCGACGATCGCATTATCCGTTGTCGGTGTTGGCGTGGGTGTCGGTGTGGGAATTGGTATCGGTGTGGGAGTTGGTGTGGGAGTTGGTGTGGGTGTCGGTGTGGGAACTGGTATCGGTGTGGGAGTTGGTGTGGGTGTCGGTGTGGGAACTGGTATCGGTGTGGGAGTTGGTGTGGGAGTTGGTGTGGGAGTTGGTGTGGGAGTTGGTGTGGGAGTTGGTGTGGGTGTCGGTGTGGGAGTTGGTGTGGGAGTTGGTGTGGGAGTTGGTGTGGGAGTTGGTGTAGTTGTGAATTCAAAAGCGCCGATATCCACGATCGCACTTCCATTATTATCACCATCTTGAGGGCGAGTCACGCCCCGCTGATCCGCCGCCGGCGCGCCCGCACCAGTACCGGTATCAATGGCGGGACTTCCTGCTAGCAGCGGTAGCACGAAAGCGCCGTTAATATTTTGTAAAGGGCCGAGTAATGGATCGGCGATCGTCACAGTTGCCGTCACATTATTGTCGTTAGGATCGCCCGTCGTCAGTTTAGCAGGAAATTGCAGATTATTTCCCCCGTCAATTAGTGCCCTTCCAGTTTGGTATTTAACTTTATAAGGATTACCGGCCGTATTGCTATCAAAAATCGAATTCTTGACAGTAATTGGCTGATTTCCAAAAGTCGCAATACCGCCAGAATACTCCCCAGCCCTATTATTGGCTAAAGTCGAATTGACAATGTTAGTGGAAAAAGAATCTCTATTGCCGACAACTATTCCCCCGCCCTGTTTAGCAGCGGTGTTACCTGAAAATGTACTGTTGACAATGCTGACATTTCCATTTTCTCCCAACCACAAACCGCCGCCGTTATCGTCGGCTGTGTTGTTAGCAAAGGTACAGTTTGTCACAGTTAAATCGGCATTTCCGTGGCGAACTCCACCTCCTGAACCTCCACTCCCTGATGAGTTTTTTACGGCTTTGTTGTTAATAAAAGTGCTGTTTTCCAAAACCACTGTATCTGGAGGATAGCCAAACAGAAATGCTGCACCTCCTTCTCCAGAGGCGATATTGCCGTCAAAAGTGCTGCCTCGGATGATAACATTGCCACCAACAGGCCCCGGAGTTGCATTGGGGCCTGAAGCATTAGCGCCATCGACGTAAACTGCCCCGCCAACCCCTTTTTCTGTGCGGTTCCCTGTGAATTTAGAGTTTTCGATCGTCAGGCTGCCCAACAGGTTATTAACAGCCCCGCCTAAGCTGCCTTTGTTGTTGGTAAATTCGCTATCTCTGATAGTCAGAGAACCGCCGCTTTTAGTGGCGATCGCCCCGCCGCCGCGTTCGGTATTATCCGCCAAAGAACCGTCATTGTCGCTAAACTTACTGTTAATGACAGTTGTGGTGCTGCGGAAACCTGTATGAACGCCGCCACCAAAACCGGCAACATTATTATTAACTTGGCAATTTTCTAAGGTTAAAGTGCTGTTACCTCCTGTTTTAATGCCGCCGCCAGCGCTAGTTGTTTCGTTATTCGGATCGGTTCCAGAGACTTTACCGTTGGCAACAATCAGGTTTTTTAGAGTAACATTGGTTGAACCTTCGGTGAGGATTACCCGCGAAGTGTTGTTGCCACTAATGGTTAAGTTGGCTGCACTAATTGCGTCAACTGTCAAGTTTTTATTGATGACAAGTTGACCGGAAGTTAGAACAATTGTTTGATTCGCAAGACTGGAAGCAAATTGAATAATATCGCCGGCTGCTGCGGAGGCGATCGCACTTCTCAAGGAACCGGGCCCGCTATCATTATTGTTGGTAACGGTAACAGTCGCTAAAGTCCCTCGGTAATCGGCCATAGTCTCTGGAGTCAAGGCACTGGATGCCTCAATATCACCCTTGGTAAACTCCAAATTCCAGTTACCAGTGCGGCCGGTGCGATCGCTAGATGCCGCAATATCAGCCCCAGTTAACTCCCCCAGGCGATCGACAAAATTAGCCCCATCACCCGCAGCCACATCGCAACCGTAAAGCATAATATCAGCTTTGTCGCTCAGCGCATTTCGCCACCCTTGCAACTGGCTGGCATATTGCGGCAAACTATCCGCATTCAACGTCGCAGAACCTAACCGCAAACTGCCAGAATTGCCATGAGAAAAAATGTGAACTTCGTCTAAAGTTCCCCCCGCAGCAGCGATGGTTTGCAGTTTAGCAGTAATCTGCTCGACTCCGTTACCATTTTTATCTAAAATGATGACTTCTGCATTCGGAACCGCGCCACCCGCAAGAGTTTGATAGTCATCTAAGTCCGACTCAATAAAGACAATAGATTTAGGACGAGAATTGCGGAGAACAGATTGTGAATCAATACTGGCCAAATTTGAACTCATTTCGCATACCTATGAGAATGTTGATAATTTGCTGGTAGATTCACCTGAAAAATAGAAAACTTTTTTATGCTGAAGGCAGCAGGCAGAATTAAAACCTCAGCGGTCGAACTGGGGAATCAAAACTTAGGTAAAAACTTATTTTCTTATATAACAATTCATCCCTTGTATCCGCAATCCGGTTTTGCTGCGTGAAGATTGCGATTTTGCGAACAATTAACCGCAGAAGATGTAATATCAAATCCGCGCTTCATCGTCCCGTATTCACCTCTCTCTGGAATCTTCCTCTGTGTTCTCTGCGCCCTAGTAAGGTTAAATAATTCCGATCCAACTGGAAACAATATAATGTAAATATTCCTCGATGCAGAACCTGCAAATCTAGCGTGCTGCGTATGTACGATCCGCACCTACTATCCTCTATTAAATGCCGAACAGCTTACGTCCTTCCTTCGCGTTCTAGCGCTGACGCGCGGCGAAAGCCTAAAGCGTCTTCGCGGTTCGATCGTTCCAATGCTAACAGATTGGATATGACATATTTGCCGATCGCACAAATCCCAAAAATCCGAAACTTAGGTAACTAACCCTAGGCGTGACAGGCGGGAGAAAATCTTTACTTGTTCCTCAAAACATTCATCCCGCCCTGCACCCTAGCCGATGTTTCACTGCTAGTAAGGCGCGCGTCGCGCACCCTACCAGAGACAGTTAGATTGTTACCTGAATGAAATCGCTAGCGCCGAGAGTAACGGGCGTACCGTTAAGCTTCGCTAACAATTGATTGCTGCCCGTAACGCTAATCAAAGTTTGATTGTTGCTAGACGTAATGCTGAGTTGATTGAAACTCAAACCGGGAGCTAACCCAATTACATCCTCGCCCTGACGGAAATCAGTAATGATGTCGCTTCCCACACTTTTATTGAGGAAAAACACGTCATTTCCCGAACCGCCGGTCAAAGTATCGTCCCCAACATCGCCGCTGAGGAAATCGCTACCAGCACCGCCGATGAGCAAATCGTTACCCTTGCCACCGTAAAGCGTATCGTTGCCGGTGTTGCCGGAGATTACATCATTTTCATTGTTGCCGAATAGCAAATCGTTACCATCACCGCCATCGAGACTATCGTTGTCTTTGCCACCGTAAAGCGTGTCATTTCCAGCTCCGCCAAAAATCAAATCTTCACCTTCATTTCCGAAGGCAATATCGTTGCCGTTTCCAGCATTAATTGTGTCATTTCCTAAGTTGCCAAAAAGCTGGTCGTCACCATCTTCCCCCAGCAAAATATCGTCATCTTTGCCACCAAAAATGGTGTCGCTGCCAAAGCCGCCGGCAACAGTATCTTGGCCTAAATCTCCTCTCAAAAAGTCGTCGCCTTCTCCGCCAACCACAGTGTCATTATCTTTGCCGGCGTAGACTGTATCGTTGCCAGCGCCGCCTTGGATGAAGTCATTGCCGATATTGCCGAAGATGGAATCGTTATCTGCACCGCCGTCAATGTTGTCATTGCCACCCATGCCGTAAAGAGTATCGTTGCCAACAAGTCCGTTAATTGACTCGTTGATGCCACCGCCCATGATGAAATCGTCTGTGTTACCGCCGTTGAGAGTTTGTTGGGCGGGGTTGGGGGCGATCGCACCAGAGTCGAATTCCGGGGCGTTGAGGCTATCTAGCGGGGAAGCATCTGTCACCGGAGTTGGTGTGGGCGCGGGAGTTGGTGTGGGAGTTGGAGTCGGCGCGGGAGTTGGTGTGGGCGCGGGCGTCGGCGTGGGCGCGGGAGTTGGTGTGGGAGTTGGAGTCGGCGCGGGTGTTGGAGTGGGCGCGGGAGTTGGTGTGGGAGTTGGAGTCGGCGCGGGAGTTGGTGTCGGCGCGGGTGTCGGTGTCGGTGTTGGCGTCCCTGTAGGCGTCGGTGTGGGCGCGGGAGTTGGTGTCGGCGCGGGAGTTGGTGTCGGAGTTGGAGTCGGCGCGGGAGTTGGTGTCGGCGCGGGAGTTGGTGTCGGAGTTGGAGTCGGCGCGGGTGTTGGTGTCGGCGCGGGTGTCGGAGTTGGCGCGGGCGTTGGTGTGGGAGTTGGTGTCGGAGTTGGGACGACAGTACCTCCGAATTCAAAAGAACCGCTGTCTACGATCGCCCCTGGAATTGTATCACCATCTTGAGGGCGAGTCTGGCCGCGCTGATCCGTAGCTGGTGCGCCGCTTGGTACTCCTTTGTCAATGGCCGGACTTCCTGTCAGCAGGGGCCTTACGAAAGCGCCGTTGATATTTTGCAGTGGGCCAAGTAAGGGATCTGCGATCGTCACACTTGCCGTCGCATTGACATCACTGCCGTCATTAGGGTTTTTGGGCGGCCACTGAAAATTCCCTCCTCCATCGGCGTATTCGTCGGTGACGTGTTGGTTAATTCCCCAAGGGTTTCCTCCGTTAGCCGCTGTATTGTTGGCAAGAATCGTGTTTTTGAGGGTGACATCATTGGCAGCGGCGAAGATACCTCCACCAACCCAACCAGCACTATTATCGGCGATCGTCGTGTTGACAATAGTTGTGGGTGCACCCAGAGTCATTGCACCGCCGAGTTTGTTGAAATCATCAGCAGCAAACGCGGTGGAGTTGCCAGAAAACGTACTGTTAGTAATCGTAGCAGGGGCATTCCGCGTCCACAGGCCACCACCTTGATTGTTGGCTTTGTTGCCAGCAAAGGTGGTGTTGGTAATAGTCAATCCCTGGTTGGTGCTGTCGCTCAAATTCGTTACCGCACCACCGTTTCCAGGACTTCCACCGTTGGGTAGCTCCATAATCTCGTTATTTTGGAAGGTGCTGTTTTCCAAAATAACCTTGTCTTGGCTGCCGGTGAACAGATAAGCTGCACCTCCTTCACCTCGACCTTTATTGTCTTGAAATACGCTATTGGTAATCTTGATTGTGCCGGAAGCTTCGCTCGGATTGCTGGCTCTGTCTGTGTAAACTGCGCCACCAAAACCCCTTAAAAAGGGATTATCTTGGCCTGATGCGAAAACGGCTGCGGTGGTGTCGTTACCGATGAATCGCGAGTTGTCAATTGTTAACTTGCCCTGAAGGCTGTTAATTGCTCCGCCGTTAATTCCTTTGTTGTTTGTAAAGTCGCTGTTGGTGACAGTAAAAGCTTTGGAACTCAAAAAGCCGATCGCACCTGCACCGCGTTCGTCATTGGCTGCAGTGGCCGTGTTGCCGTTAAACTTACTGTTCGTTACTGTCAGAGTATTGTTGAAATTGCCGAAAATTGCGCCGCCACCTTGATCGGCAACATTATTATTGAACTGAACATTGTCTACTGTGACGCTTACTTCGTCCGTTGTACCGATCGCGCCGCCTCGCTCCGCAGTTTTGCCGTTGGTAATAGAGAGATTTTTGACTGCAAAATTTGTAGCAGTCACCACATTTGCATTGACAAAAAAGGCACGGGATGCGTTATTGCCGCTGATGGTTAAACCCGCTGCTGCTGCGCCGTCAATCGTAATATTTTTGCCAACAGGAATATCGAGTTGACCGCTGGTGAGGGTGATGGTTTGACCGGCCAAACCAGGAGCGAAGGTAATGGTATCGCCGGCTGCAGCGGATGCGATCGCAGCTCTCAAGGAACCAGCACCGCTATCGCTATTATTGCTGACCACGATAGTAGCTAAATCACCTTGGTAATTAGCCATTACATCTGACCGCAAGGCTAAGTCCGATTCAATTTGACCCTTAGCAAATTCTAAGTTCCAGTCGCCTCCGCGGCCGGTAATGTTGGTGGATGCGGCAACGTCAGCTCCCGTTAATTGGCTGAGTTTGTCAACGAAATTAGCGCCTGTACCGGATGCTACATCGCAGCCGTACAGCATAATGTCTGCTTGTGGGGCTAGTGAAGTCTGCCATTGTTCTAACTGGCTTTTGTATTGCTCGATGTTATCCGAACCCAGAGCGGTATTGCCAAGTTGCAAGTTGCCAGAACTACCGTGAGAAATGATGTGAACCGAGTCGATCGCCCCATTGGTAGAGGCGTATTTTTCAATTTCAGAGGAGATTTGTTCGATACCATTTTTGGTGCGATCGAGTATCACTACCTGCTGTCCAGGCAGCACTCCTGCTGCAATTGAATCGTAATCTTCCACGCCGGAATCAATGAAGACTAAGGAACGCGGGGGCAGTTTTTCAAGAGAAGATTTTGAGTTAACTTGGGCGAACGTAGAAGTCATATTTGATACTCCATTATGGGCGTTATTGGTAGATACATCCCTGGAGTAATCTTATCAGCCTTGTTTTAATACATATTAACATTGAATATTTAAAAGCACAACAATTTTTGAATAATTATTTAATTTATTTTTTTTCCGGGTTCCACTTCGTTTTAGTTGTAGTCAACCGGATTTTTGCTCGCAATTGCTAGCAAGAGAGGGAGCATCTCACTTTTGCAGCCAAGCTAGAAATTGGAGGTAGGAGGCAGGAGACAGGAGACAGGAGGAAAGAGGAAGAAAGAAGGAGTCAAAAGAAGTCTTTTTACAAATATGAGATGCTCCCGCAAGAGATAACACAAATATCGGGAATACAAAAAAAATCCTGCTTTTTTTAGCAGGATTCTTTTAGCCTTATTTGGCTGGGGATACCGATAATTACAGGCATTGGGGCATGGGTTTCAGGGTAATTTGCTCCAGACTGAGATGGCAATCTCCCGTCTATAGCTGTACTATAATTCTCCTAAAAAGTCTGTTAAAAGCAAGCATTCTCCCAAATTCACAATTATTGGAATGTCTATTTTCTCTAATTATATCAAATCCTCTCTTCATCGGAATAGTAAATTCACTGTTGACTGTTGACTGTTAACTGTTGACATCATGTATAAGTGCAACTATAATTAATATTATTCAAGATTAGTTTTATGATTAATTTTGAATAATTCAGACAATTAAAAAATAAACTCAAACACAGATTACGATTTTGTTGTGGCATTTACTAACATTCAAAACAGTCTGATATTAAGTATGGGTTAATTGCGGGCGATTCCCGAAGAGAATCGCCCGCCGTGCAGTTACCGAATGTATATAACGAATCTAATCCGCTGTTGTCGATCGGCAACTGTACCAAAATACTTGCTGGGCACCTGCAGATTCGGTGAAAAAACCCGGTTGCTTCGGGGGCGAGTATTTTCTGGAGTGTTGGCAATTGGCTTTTGCACGGTTCTAGGTAATCGGAAGTGCTGCTAGAAATTGTCCAAAATTTGTCAATCTCTCCAAAGATAGAGGCATATTTTTGCAGTGCCGAGGTAACTTGCTCGATGCCATTACAGCGACTAAACTCGACGAAAATTAATGCCAGCGCCATCAAAATCTCAGAAATAAAATATCCCCCAGAATTAATGCTGGAATCGTTAAATACACAGCTTTTGGATGGGGCATTTGGGTATTCCGAAGCAGGATTGGTTTCTGTCAAAGAAGTGAACATTTTCCTTCCTCCAAAAGGGTGTTGAACGGTAGATACACCCTGGGAGTCAAATCACAGGAAACTGGCAGCGACCTTGTTTGTGTTGCTCGTCTCCATGTCACCCTTTTATTAGTTTCGCCCATCTGTTTGGCGCTGCCATCCGCGATCGCACGGAATTTATATTTTTTGTATTTTCCAGAATTGCCTAATGGCCCGTAATTACCGATGGTTTCTGTATCCTGTAGGTAACACCACTTTCAAGTCAGAATACCACTCGGTAGCCCGTCCTGCAAAGCCTTTGGCGATCGCTCCTATCCCAAATCTCAAATCTCAAATATCAAATTGTCTGAGAGTCTGTGGCGCGCGTAAATGTATCAGTCGTCAGCAGATGGCGGTTTTTTCCCTGAATTACGAATATTAACAATCTTGTTGAGCGCATCGAACCAAAAACTAGCTCCCATTGAAATAGCTACGCCGCTCAAGATCCAACCAAGCAATTTTGCCATGAAAGCCGGCAACAATAAATTACCCTGCGCGTCTATTTCTAACCTGTTCGGTTCGCTCCATCCCAAAGGTAGAGCTACATTATCCAAAGCTCGATCGACATCCTGCTGAACTTGCCTAAGACCGGTTAAATTATCTAATTTAGTCTTAGCGTTTTTTTCTACCAACTGCTGAGCATACAAATTAACAGTCGATCGCAGCATCGAATCCTTCGACAACCGATTAACAATATGAATGCTATCAGCATTAGCAGCAATCGCGATCGTAGTTCCGAGCAAAATCGCCACCCCTCTAGCATTTCGCTTGTAAACGCCGGAAGCACGCTGCATCGATTGGTCGAACCAAGTTTCAATTTCTTGCTGAAACCGCTGCAACTGCTCTTGACTATCTCCGCCGCCTTTTTCAGCACGCTGCGCTAAAATAGAAAGGCTGCGTTTCAAAGATTCTGGCATAATGCTCAAAATTTCTTGAATTTCTTGGTACATCAAACCGTTTTCTTGCTCCTCCATAATTTCTGCTACCCTATCCTGAGTTTTTTTAAAGTTCCTCACACTATTTAACAGATTGCTCAAACTCGGTTCCAGTTGCGATCGCAGCGCCTCCCGCTCGTATTCGCTATCAAAACTAGCCTTAATAAATGCCATCTGTCTTTGAAAATCTCTCCCTCCTAGCTCAGTTTCTGGCAGATAAACCTGAGAATCATTAATATAAAATTCTAGTTTTTCCGACATCCGCTCCAAACTGTTGTTCAAACTCGTCAAATCTTTTTTATAATCTTCAACAACCCGATTAAACTCCGCCGTCAACCAGCTAAATTGTTGTTCAACAATCGATTTTGCAGACTCCGGCAGATTCAAATGATTGCTAATTGCTTGAATTTGTGCCAATTGTAAATCTTTAAATCTTTCCAATCTGGCTTTAGATATCGCTCGGATTGAATTAGAAATTTTTAAAGTATCCAAAAGGCTAGCAGAAAAACTCTCTGGTGGAATATAAGAAGGCCCTGTTGATTGATTGCCGAAAACATTCTTGGTGCGAGTCAGCAGGCGGTACAAATCACCCATAAGGTGCGTAATAAGTCGAAATCCTTGGGAGAAAATCCCTTTGGCTCCCTGATTCAAATCCTTGATAATCGGATTAGCGTAGAGCGCATTAGCAAATTGTTCGACTCGCTGAAATTGCAGCGGCTCTTTGGCCGCGTCGCTGCCGTTAGAAATTAGCACTTCGATCGACTTCTTTAAATGTTCCGCCCGCCATTGCAAAACAGTAGCAATCAGTTCCTGAATTTCTGAAGCTAGCAAGCTTAAAGTCAGGTAAATAAACACTAGGCCAATTATGATATCTATAATTACAGGTAAGTTCATGGTATTTTCCTTGTCGCCAATAACTGCTGTCTAAGTTTACCTTCTGTTTGGGACGCGAAAAATTCTTTTAAGCCGAGTTTCCCAAAAGCATCCAAGCACCCTAGCCCACGATCCCAACCCTGAATTTATAAGTGATTCCCAATTCTTCAATTCTTTAATCTAAAATCGAAAATCTTAAACGGTCATTCCTTATGTCAAAAATCTTTCCATTCTCGGTAGGTAAACCGAAAACTCGCTTCAATGACAGCTTGACAGACAAACTGTGGATGCTGGCTTTGCTGTTGGCTGCGGTGCTAATTTTCGGGCTCAATCTCGGCGGCCCGGCGTTGCGGGATTGGGATGAAGGGATTGCTGGGCTGGTAAGTCGGGAAATTTGGCGCGGCAATTTAAATTGGCTGTATCCGACGATCGACTCTATGCCTTATTTCAACAAACCGCCGCTGGTACACTGGCTGATCGGGCTGTGTTTTGCCAACTTCGGCGTTAGCGAATTGACGGCGAGGTTGGTACCGGCGATGCTGACGGCGGCTTCTGTGCCCATGCTTTACGCCATTGGGCGGGAGTTGTATCCGCAGCGCTCGATCGCCATTTTTTCGGCTCTCGTTTATCTGACGCTGCTTCCGGTAGTGCGGCACGGACGTTTGGCGATGTTAGACGGAGCAGTTTTGTGTTTTTTGCTGGCATCGATGTGGTGTTTGTTGCGATCGCGCCGCGACTTGCGCTACGCCTTGGGGGCGGGGATCGGGTTCGGACTCATTTGTTTGACTAAGGGCGTGATGTTGGGGCTGCTGCTGGGCGCGATCGGCTTAGTTTTCCTGGTTTGGGATACCCCGCGACTCCTCACTTCTGGGTATCTTTGGGGCGGATTGGCGATCGGAACTTTCCCCGTAGCTGGTTGGTATTTTGCCCAATGGCTGCACTACGGCCAAGATTTCATCAACGCCAACTTGCTAAACCAATCTTTCCGGCGCATTTGGGAACCAGTAAGCAATCACAACGGCCCGCCCTGGTATTATCTTTTAGAAATTTTAGAATCAGCTTGGCCGTGGCAGTTATTTTATCTGCAAGGGCTGTATTTTAGTTGGGAAAATCGCAATTTTCCCGGGCCGAAATTAGTCTTAGTTTGGACAGGAGTATATCTGCTGGCTATTTCTGTGATGAATACGAAATTGCCTTGGTATGTTTTGCCAATTTATCCAGCTTTTGCTTTAGCCGTTGGCAGTTATTTCGCGGAAGTTTGGGAGCAAATGTCGCTGCCGCCAGAGCCTATCAAAGATGAAGCAGAAGAACGTTTTGATGCTATATCTTTTTTGCCTCATCCTGCAATTTTGGCAATACTGGCGGTGGTGGCTGTAGTCGGTTGCGCGTACTTTAGCGGCTTAATACCGATTGGGGGACAAATTGTATCCCACCAGCAAGATTTGCAGTTAATGATGATGTTTGTAGCTTTGACAATGACACTGGCGGCCGTGTTGCTGCACAACAAAGACAGACAATTTTTATTAGTTTTAATTTGGGGAACTTACGTCTCGCTGTTGGTATTTGTCGCTTCCGACAACTGGGTTTGGGAACTGGCGGAGGATTATCCGGTTAAGCCGATCGCCCAAATTGTCCGCGAAGGAACGCCCATCGGCCAAGAAGTCTTTACTTCTCACCGCCTCCCGCGTCCGTCGCTGAATTTTTACAGCCAGAGGCAAGTTATTGTCGCCG
Organism: Microcoleus sp. S36a_B3; assembly: GCF_036700745.1. Taxonomy (NCBI): domain Bacteria; kingdom Bacillati; phylum Cyanobacteriota; class Cyanophyceae; order Oscillatoriales; family Microcoleaceae; genus Microcoleus; species Microcoleus sp. S36a_B3. The sequence goes on from NZ_JAUBPN010000019.1 coordinate 94,269, forward strand.
ACGCGCCTACACTGAAACAGAAATGGCAATCTCTCCCGCAACCTTATTTTCTGCTAGAAAAACCTGTCCTCAAACATCTAGATTTGCAGAATGCTGAGGTTGTAAAAACAGCCGAGGATTGGGTTTTGGTAACACGAAAATAAGTTTGCCAGTCAATCGATTTTAGATTTTAGTTTTTAGATTTTAGATTGACCCCACGAATAAATTCGGGGGGCAAGTTTCATCTGATACAGGTTTTTTATTTCTCCACGGATGAATCCGGGGGCTTGTATCCTGGATGGTTTTGGTCACAAACCCGGTTTTTTACCCGAAAATTTGATTGCAGCACACAAAAACCATCAAAAACCCGGTTTATTGGGTTTTGATATCAAATCCGGTAGCATCGGAATGATTCAGATATATATTCTCTCCCTCTGTGTACTCTGCGTTCTCTGTGGTTAAACCATTCCGATGCAACCGGAAACGATATGATGCGTCCGGGACTGAATTATTTAACATGATTATTTCCTGGGCAGTGGTGAGGATTAGGGAACCACTTACATTTAATTATGCCACCGGATAGCTTTTCTAACTTAGCAGGAGTGTGCCCTGCCCCGAATATATCGAGGTTGAGATTGAGGGCTACTTTTGCAGCGTAAGCAATGTAAAAAGTAAAAGGTATTGATACAGAGAATATTACTATTTTAGCAATTAGATTGTAATCCATAATATGTATTGAGGTACTATGCGACATTGGGCATAGGGCATAGGGCATAGGGCATAGGGCATAGGGCATAGGGCATAGGGCATCTTGCCCGCTCGCGAAGTCGAAGGGTGGGCATAAGGCATACCTCACCACGCTTGAGAACCGCTGTATGTCGTTGGTTTTGGGTTCAATAGTTTCAGGACAAAGGCTTTATTTGTATCAACTTTAACGGCTAATATCAATTTCGGTAACACTCAAACATGATATAGCAATCCTAAATCGTTTGCATAATTATTGTAAGGGTTATTGGCCCCGTGGTTGCCCGATAGATAGGGGGGGTAGGCATTCTTGGCACTACCCTACAAATTTATCTGATATCGTTTAGAATTGCTATTATATTTTCCCAATCTATCTATCACCTTGCTGTGAGGATTTAACTATTTTTTTATGATCGAAAACTTAATAACTTAAACACCTCCTACAGTCCTCTCTCCTGTAAGTTGCCAGATCAACAAACAATCAACAATCAACAGTCAACAGTCAACAATCAACAGTCAACAATCATGTTTGAGTGCAACCGGAATTGATATTACCCATCAACATATTGCATTTCCATTTTCAACGCCGCCTCAACTCTTTGATACTCGGCCTCAACCTGTTTTAAAAGCTCGCAAGCTGGAGCAGGTAAAGCTTGGTTGGCTTGTATTCCGATGCGGCCCATGATTTCGAGTTGCTCGCACAGCTTAAACAAGCCAAAAGCACCGAGAGTACCGCTAATCGATTTCAAAGAGTGAGCATCTCGCCGCAAAGCCAGCGGATCGGCGCTCCTGACGGCCGTAGAGATGCCTCGCAGCAGTTCGGGAGCTGTTTCGAGGTAAATCTCGATCGCCTCCTCTAAAGCTTCCACATCTCGCAATCCTTCTATAATCTTGGCACTCAGACAATCGGGACTTTCTAACAAAGCCCGATCGAGATTTGATTCACCAAACCCGACAACTGCGCTCGAATTGGAAATTGTCTGTTGTGCATTTTCCGCAACAATCGCATTCGACCGCACTTCTAATTCACTCGTTTCTCCGATCTGTTCAATCTGCGAGTTTACACAAACAATCGGCACCGGGCGATCGCACTCTGGGCGCGATCGAGATTTACACGCCTTCAAAGCTCGAACCAACTCCTCAATGGCGATCGGCTTGCTCAAATAATCGTCCATCCCCGCAGCCATGCACTCTTCGCGATCGCCCTGCATCGCATTTGCTGTCATCGCCACAATCCAAGGGTTCGTCGATTTTAGATTTGGGATTTGGGATTTGGGATTGTTAGATTGTTCCTCAGTTTCAGAAACTTCTGATTCTTCAGTGGAATTTTTTAAGGTAAAATCCTCTGAAAATTGCTCGCGGATGAGGCGGGTAGCTTCCAAACCGTCCATTTCCGGCATTTGCACATCCATCAACACCAAGTCGTAAGGCTGGCGGTGCAAAGCTGCGAGCACTTCGATCCCGTTTCCCGCCACATCCGCGCGATAGCCCATCCGCTGCAAAATTTGCAAAGCCACCTTCTGATTCACCAAATGATCGTCCGCCAACAGAATCCGCAGCGGTAAGTTATCTGCCAGCACTGGTATGCTTTGGAGGAAAGCCCCGCTAGTGCGCGGCCCTCTCATTTCAGTTACTTGTGGTTCCCCAAAAATATTGATTAAAACATTGTAAAACTGAGATTGTTTAATCGGTTTATTCAAAAAAGCAGCAAAATTCACATCAACTGCAGAGCAGTTAATTTCTGGTAGGCCGATCGAAGTTAGCATCACTAAGGGCAACTTTTCGCAATCAGGATACTGGCGAATTTCCGCTGCTAAAGCCAACCCGTCCATTTCCGGCATTTGCATATCCAAAACTGCAAAATCAAACGCCTCCTTAGCAGCTAGCCAATCTAAAGCCAAACGAGCCGAAGCTGAAGCTCTAGGCACCATTCCCCAAGACTGAGCCTGCTGAGTCAAAATTTGGCGGTTGGTAGCATTGTCATCGACAATCAAGACTCGCTTCCCAGCCAATTCCGGTTGACAATTGGTCGAGTTAACTGACAAAGAACTTTTGCAGCCACGAACGATCGTGCTGAAATAAAAAGTAGAGCCGGCGGATGGCGGATTTTGGTCGATCGGCTTGGTGCTGAGTGCGGATTTGACAGAGCAATATTTTTCGGCAATTTCACAGGAGTCTCCCCATTCCACCTCAAAAGCTGTTGCTTTAAAATCTACCGGAGGCTTGCCGGCAATACAACCCATACTTTCTACCCACATCCTGCCTCCCATCATTTCGGCCAAACGCTTGCTAATTGCCAAACCCAATCCGGTACCGCCGTAGTGTCGGCTTGTTGAAGAATCTACCTGGCTGAAGGATTTAAACAGCCGATCCATGCGATCGCCCCGAATGCCGATACCCGTATCTTTGACCGCAAATTGTATTTCGTATGCTTGGTTAATTGCTAGCGGTTCGCCATTAATTTCTGGCGGTTCTGCAGGGTTTGGCGGCACTGAAATCTTTTTTGCCGTCACCGAAACCACTACTTCTCCAGTTGCGGTAAATTTCACAGCATTGCTGAGCAAATTGATTAAAATTTGCCTCAAGCGAGTGCTGTCGCCGATCGCCATTGTCGGTACCGAGCGATCGATCAAGTAACCCAATTCCAGTTTTTTTTGTGCCGCCTTGGTAGCTACCAAGTCAAGAGATTCCTCAATGCAAGTGCGGATGTCAAACGGATGTTCCTCCAAGTCCAATTTGCCCGACTCAATTTTCGAGAAATCTAAAATATCGTTGATCAGCGTCAGCAAGGCATCGCCGCTGCTGCGGATAGTTTCTACAAAATCGCGCTGTTCGCGAGTTAAGCAGGTATCCAACAGCAAACCGGTCATGCCGATGACTCCGTTCATGGGAGTGCGAATTTCGTGGCTCATGGTGGCTAAAAATTCGCTTTTAGCTTTGGTAGCTGCCAGTGCTTCGTCGCGAGCTTTTGCCAAATCTACGCCTGTTTGCTGGCGTTCTAGTTCGCTTCCCACCCACTGACCCATCAGTTTCACCAACTCTCTGTCTACAACTCGGAACGGTTCTGTCAGAGGAGTTGGAGAAAGGAAGCACAAAGTGCCGTAAACTTCACCTGTCACGGTGACGGGAATGCCCATGTACGCTTCGATCTTGAATGCTGGATCCTCGGTGTTGAAGCACAAAGCTGCAAACCTCGCCGACTCAAAGTACATGGGTTCTTTTGCCATTACTGTAGTCCCGCAAAAGGTTTTTTCGAGGTCGTAGATTTGTGCTTTCTCGATCGACCCGTCGGGACATTCCACAGCCACGATTTGATATTTGTCGCCTTGAATGCGCGACAAAATTCCCACGGACATACCCAACTGTCGGCATCCCATCTCCAGCAGTTCTTGGAGGCGCAAATCAAAGGTAAAGAGGCGGCCCTCCGGGTCAGTACGGGGAGCCGAGGTCACTTGGTACAAAGCTTTAATTGCAGATTCGCTTTCTCGCAGTTCTTGTTCTGTTTGCTTGCGGACGCTGATGTCGCGGGAAATACCGATAATTTCTTGCACCAAACCAGTTTCCGGATCGCGGATCGTGCGGCTGGTGGTTTCAAACCAAATGTATTTGCCGTCTTTGCGGCGGATGCGGTAGCTGACGGTGTAAGTAACTGGAAGCGCCAGGACTTTTGAGTGAGCTTTGCTGATGGCTTCTAAATCGTCTGGGTGAAAATAATGGTTGGGGCTCGCGCCGACGAGTTCCGAAGGTTCGTATCCGAGCAAAGCGCGGCTGGCGGGGGACACGTAAAGAAACACGCCTTCGGGGTTGTGTCTGGTAATCATGTCGGTTGAGTTTTCGGCCATCAACCGATAGCGGTCTTCGCTTTCTAAGCGTTCGACTTGAGAGTTGCTCAATGCTTCTAGCATTGTGTTGATGGCGCCGGCCAGGCTTGCGAGTTCATCTTTTCCGCTCATATGAACGCGCAAGTCTGGGTCTCCGTTGGCTCCGATGTTGCTGACGCTGGTGCTTAGGTCTGCCAATCTTGCCAAGACTAAGTTTTCTAGCAACAGCAGGGCGATCGCGCTAAATACTAAACCTACTGCCAGTATTGATAGGGTAAACAGGCCCAAGGTAGCCTGACCTTGGCGGTAGATGATGCGGTCTGCCTCTACTCGCAGCAGCAGCGCTAGGTTGCCTCGTAGGTCGCGAATCAGGGCGTATCCTGCGACAACGTAGTCGCTGACTGGTTCGACTAAAATTTCTACTGATTTGAGGTTAGAAATTTTGATTTTGATATTGTCTAAATCCTGGATCGATCGGGCGATCGCCTTAGCCCCCGGTTTGGAGTAGTTCGCAGAACCCAATTTAAAATCTAAACTCGGCAACCTAAAATCGACTGACAGGTGAGTCAGTTCCGAAAGCAAACCAATTTCGCTGCTGTCGAGATAGCGTCCCAAAACCAGCGTCCCGCGCGGCGGGCCTTGAGCGTTGCTGTTGACGATCGGCCTCGCAGAAATTAGCAGCCTAGCTTCTGGGAGGGTAATGACGCCTGCTTTTGCCCGATCGCGATCGCCCTGCGGTGTCGAGGGTTCTAGCAGAGCCTCAATCAATTGCTGTTTCAAGCTTTCGGGAATCGGCACTTCGGTTTGGGACTTCAGGTCGAAACCTTTGCTAAAAATCGTCTGACCGCTGGAGTCCAGCACTAGCAACAAGTTTAGTCTCAAGGAAGTAAATGTCGAATCAACGAAATTGGACTTGACAAAAGCCTCATTTTGTGTATCAACAAAAGAGTAAGTATCGTCCCACTCGGCGTAATCTTGGGCGCTGGTGTCTAAATTCGACAAGTCGTCATCTAGGGCATCCAAAGCCCGCGCGACATCCTGGCGGACGTACTGGGCCTCAAGGTTTTGAAAATCGTGCAGCAAAATAGTTGATGCAGTGGCATAGAGAACCAGAATCAGGCTGATTAGAGCTGCACCGATGATTAATAGTGTTTTTTTTCGGAGTTGCATGGCGTCGCCCCCCTCACTGTGCTACTAGGCAACTAGCCTGGGGAGTTTTGAGACGTAGGTTGTTTAGCATTGGCTCGACAGGGCCTGCATATTTTGACTGTTGTGGGCCCACTGGCAAAAGTCCTTGGTATTTCCAAGATATCCGATATGTCGCCCCCACATCAGTGTAGTATTTTCACATCTTTAATTACCTTCTTGACACTCCCGGGCGTGAACGCGCGGGGATTCTTGGTTTACTGACACACCTTTAAACTATCCATCCTTTCGGCAATATTTCAACCAAAAACCCGTCCTATTGAACGAAGTTGCGAGTCTAATTTGAATAGCCCCAGAGGGCTTGTCTCCCCAAGCGTTAAGGAATCACTTCCCAGGTTCCCGTATGCCCTTGGCGTACATTTAACTACTAAATTTTTGATTTTTCTGGTATGGGTGCGCGGTGGCTGCCCTAGCTATGTTTTTTGTGGTGTTCGCTACCCACTAGATATTATTGTTTTCTAGCCAGTCGTTTTGGATTATCGCCCGTTTGTACTAGCGGTTATGCTATAGCGGTTCTCACAAAAGTGAGGTGTGAGGTATGCCCTATGCCCTATGCCCTATCCCGGATAGTACCTCATCTTTCTGAGAAAGGCTATACCTGTATCTATCTCTACTATACTAAACTTATGGAAAATACTGTCAAGTATGAAAAAGTTTTTCAATATTATATCAAATCCTCTCTTCATCGGAATAGTAAATTCACTGTTGACTGTTAACCGTTAACATCATGTATGAGTGCAACCGGAATTGATATGAATCGAGCCGACACGCTCTTGAAAAGAGGAGCATATCATATTTGTAAAAACACTTCTTTTGACTCCTTCTTTTTTCCTCTTTCCTCCTGTCTCCTGTCTCCTGTCTCCAATTTCTAGCTTGGCTGCAAAAGTGAGATCCTCGCCTTGAAAACTCTGATAAAAATAGTGCCTGATGTCAGTAGGAACTCACATCAGGCACTATTAGCTTGCACGGCGCAAATTCAGTTTTTAGTTACCGGATAACAGCTAAAGCACCGGCACCGGCTGCTGCTACGGCCGAGGTAAGAGCGGTAAAAAACAGCCACCAAGAAGCAACTTCGGCTGCTTTCCGGGTTTCTTCAGCTTGTTTTTCAGCTTGAAGTTTGATGCTTTCAAGGCGAAGCTGGGCTTCTTGCTGCAAGCGTTCTGCTCTTTGCAACACTCTATTGCGGGTGACTTCAATTTGGTCGATCAAGCGGTTAGCATCGGCTTCGGAAATGTCCTCGCGGGAACTGATTAGTGCTACTAAAGTATCGCGGTTGAAATGACCTAGCCGATCGCGCAAAGCATCAAATCCAGCTTGGGGATCGTCAAATAATTGACGCACGTCCCGCGTAATCCCTTCATAATTTAGTTCAGGGCGATCGAGCGAATTGAGGTAATCCCGAACTTTTCCGAGAACCCCGTCAATTACCGACTGAATGCGATCCTGAATTTTCTGGATTTGTAGTGCAAACTCATCGCGCACCGACAAAATTCCATCCACAATGCGAGCAGCTTCTGCTTCAGAAATATCCTGCCGCTGAGACAGCAGAGAAACCATAGTCTCTCGATCGATGTGCGACAGACGCTCGCCCAAGCTGTAAGCGCCGACTTTTGGGTCGTGCAGCAGCAGTTGCAAGTCGCGCTTGATGGCTTCGGGATTTAATTCATCCTTGCCCGTATTTCGCAAATAATCCTCTAAAACGCTCTGAAAATCCTGGACTTGGGTTTGTACCCGCTTCGCCAAACGGCGAGGCGCTTTCACGATCGAGCCCAGAGTTTCCTGCACTTGGTCGATAATTTGATTGACTTGTTCTTCAGTCAAATCATCTCTCTGAGAAAGCAGTTTTACCAAAGTATCGCGATCGACCTGAGACAGGCGTCCCCGCAGCGCTAAAGCCCCTTCCTTGGGATTTTCCATCAGTTTCGTCAAATCGCGCTGAATCCCTTCAGGATTGAGTTCTGATTTGCCAGTATTGCGGAGGTAATCTGCCAGGGCGGTCGTAGTTTGGTCGTACTGATCCTTAGCTTTTTCTGCCAGTTGTTGCGGTGCTTGGAGCGCGCTGTGCCAAGTTTCCTCGGCGCTGTCTAGAAGCTCGTTTACTTGGTTTTCGTTGAGGTCTTTGCGCTGAGATAGCAATTTTACCAAAGTATCGCGATCGAACCGAGAAGCTCTAGCTCTGAGCGCCCAAATTCCCGCTTCTGGATTGTCCAGCAGTGTTTTGAAATCGCGCTTGATGCCTTCGGGATTGAGTTCTGATTTGCCCGTAGACTGCAAGTATTCTTGTACTTTTTGCCACTGATTGTCTAGTCGGACTTGCGCGGCTTCTTGCAGGCCTTTAGCATCTGCTAAAGCGACATCTCGCGTCTTTTCCAACTCGTTGACAATCTGTTCTACTTCCTGAAAGCCGAAGTTTTCGCGGCCTCTGAGAATTTGCACAAAACTGTCGCGGGTGTAAGGAGAAAGCCGATCGCGCAACTGTTCGTAAGTCGCATCGGAATCATCTAAGATTTTTTTGAAATCGCTCCCGATACCTGCTGCTGTCAGTTCCTCTTTCGGGGTCAGCTTCAAATAAGTTTCCACCCGCCACTGCAAGTCCCGAACTTTTTCTTGCTCTTCAGCAAAGATAACGGTTTCTAAAACTCGCCGTCTTATTCCTTCTAAATCCTGGGAAATTTCTTTAATTTTGTCTTGGGTCAAAACGCCTCGACTCGCGAGAATTTCCGCAAACTGAGATTTATTGAGTTTTTCTAATTCGCGGCGCACAGTTCCCGGATCGGCCGTAGGATCGTAGATCACGTCACGAAATTCGCGCTCGATCGCTTGCGGGTTCATCTGCCACGAATAAGTGTTGAGCAAGTAGTTTTCTACATCGGCACGGATCGGGCTATAAGTTTCGGGTTCGCCTTTGACTTGAGCGGCAACTTTATCAGCTTGGGCGCTAACTTTATCTTTAGCTGTTTTGAGCTGACCGACTACTTTTTCTACATCGAAATCGGAAATGTCCGTGCGGCCCAAAACTATTCCCATTAAAGCATTGACTGCCATTGTCGTTGCTTGGGCTCTCATGGTGGGGCTTTGGCCGGAATTTTGACCGCCCAGACTGCTGAGGGCTTGTTCTACCCTACTTGTCAGTTGTTCTGAGAGCAAATCTCCCGATTTTGCAGATTTGAGATAATCTACCAATTGGCCGATGCCGTCTGATTTAGATTCTTGTTTTTCTACTTGTTTCCAAGCATCTTCGAGTTGGTCTACAATCCGGTTGACATCGCGCTTTGACAAGTCCGATCGCGAACTTACTAAATCTACTAGAGTTTGGCGATCGATCTTCGGCAAATTTTCGCCCGCAATGCTTTTGAGTTGCGGATCGTTGAGCAATTTTTCAAACTCGCCGCGCATCGCTTTGATGTCTAATTCCGGCGGCTTGAGGGCTTGGATGTAGTCTTCGACGTTTTCCCGCAAGCTTGTGGGGTCGATCGCGCTACCGAGTTCGTGTCCCACTGCGGCGGCGGCTGCTTTAGCTGTGGCCACTACTTGGTTGCTAGCTGCTTTCGCGCCCAAGGCTGCGGCTGCGGTGCCAAAAATCGCTTGAACGCCAGATGTTGCGGTGTTGACGACGGAACCGATCAGGGAACCGACGGTGGTGGAGCTCACCCAGACGAGAAGTGAGAAATAGGTAGCCCAGACAACTAAACCAACGATCGCCCCCAAAACCGGACTGCTAATCAAGCTTAGCTTTACCGCAAGCAAGCAAGCGAAGAATAGGGCGACGGTGACGGTGATTAGCGTCCAAGTGCCAACTTTGCTGCCGATGTGGCGCAGTGGCGGGCTGCTGCTATCCGAGTGGTGTCCGTCATCGTGGGATTGTCCGATATAGGAAAGGCCTGCAGCTACTGATAAATTTGTTAGCAACAGTTGGAAAGCGCAGGCTAGAACGACTCCAGCGATTAGGGCGATAAAAAATTGCGGCCCGGAATAGAGGAGTGCTGTTTCTTCTACTGTGTTTGTAGTTGTAGTCTGTTCTACTGGCACTTGGGCCAGCAAGAACCCGATGTTATACATTTCTGGATTTATTGGAAAATTTTGATACATAGTATATGCCTCGTTAAAGGGTGGGTGCGCGCGATCGTTGGCGCGAGTTGACTAATTATATAGTTTTAGATTCGTGCCCCCAATGGCAAGCATCGCTTTATTGACGAGCTAAAGCATCCCCCTACAGTCGGAAGTGTACAAATATGTCTGCGGACTACTATCACTTTAGGCAGATTTGTGGTATGTCAATTTTGTGCTATTGGTCAACTAGACTTGTTTTGAATTAGGACTTTATGCAGGGATGGGTAGCTGTAGATAGCAGCGGACAAGTAATGTTGATCAGCACATTACTCAATTGTATAGCCACATTGAGCGCTCGCCACATTGATAAACCTTTATGGAAACCACCCTTTATTTCACAAGATATCAACGAAGATCACTTTCACCCAATTCTCAATTACCAGCCAAACAATCTAATTGTGCCTGCATTTGAGTTGTAACTAAATCGAAACAAGCATCGACATAATCGCGATCGCCCGCCGCCTCTTTTCCGTACCTCTCAAATACGATCGGTTCGCACACGCGAGTCCGAATTTGCACTGGCAAAGGCAGGTTAGGCAAAGGCCCAATACTCAGTCCCCAAGGCAATCCCAAATACACCGGAAACACCACCGGATCGATGCCAAACAACCACGGCATCCCCAATTCATGCAATTGCTTAGCTTGTTCGTACAAATCCGCCAAAACTATTAAAGTATCGTGGGCACCGTGGGATATTATTGGTATAATTGGCACCTCTTCTCGCAATGCTAATTTAATAAATCCCTTGCGTCCGGCAAAGTATATTTTATTACGCAAGTGATGGGGGCGAAAAGTATCTTCTGCGCCGCCCGGATAGACGAGAACCGGGGCATTTTTTCGCAAAGCTGCGATCGCCATTTTCGGATGCGCCTTCAGGGCACCGCACTGCACCGCCATGCTAGCAATCTCTGGCGAAACTTGCCAAACCGTCGGGTGCATCAATCCGTAGGCCAAGCGTTCGGTGCCGTACCTGTGGAACCATTCGTATAGAAACATAAACATATCAGGAGCGGCGATTCCCCCGTTGTGGGAGCCGACAACGAGCATTTTTCCGCTAGCGGGGACGTGGTGCCAGCCGTCGCTTTGTACGCGAAAATAGTAGCGGTACAGCCATTCCCAGATGGGCAGCAAAAGTTGAATGAAGTCGGGATTGCGATCGTCCAAAGATAAACCGTCAAAGGGATAGCTAGAGGATTTTTTATTAGTATTTTTTGTCACTTTAAAAATATTTTAGTTAGTCAGTAGTCAGTAGTCAGTAGTCAGTAGTCAGTAGTCAGTAGTCAGTAGTCAGTAGTCAGTAGTCAGTAGTCAGTAGTCATTGGGTATAAAAGCATTGAGAATTGGGTCTAAAAACAGAAAAGCATTGGACATTGAAATTGGGAGCAAACAACCAATAACCAGTCACAAACAACCAATCACAAACAACCAATAATATCGTTTCCGGTTGCATCGGTATTGTTCAAACAGTCAACAGTCAACAGTCAACAGTCAACAGTCAACATCATTCCGGTGAAACCGGAATTGATATAACTAATCACAATTCAAGAGAAAAGTCAACACAGTTTCATCAATTCCCTTAAGTGTCAGCGACTTATATTTAACAATTCGATCTTCCTCAACATAATCTGCAACCGCCGCCGAAATCAGTACAGAATTTGCTTCCGCCACCTCTTGCAAGCGCGCAGCAATATTCACGCTCGGCCCGATCGCAGTATAATCCGATCGATCCGGGCCACCAAACATTCCCACCACCGCAGTACCCTGGTGAATTCCGCAGCGAAACCGCACCGGAGGCATCCCATTTTCCCCCACAATTCCCTGCTCCACCCAGCGCTCGTTAAGCTCCTTAAGAGCTCGCAGCATTTCCCTTGCAGCAGCCACCGCGCGGCGTACTTGCTCATTAGGCGTTAGTTCCTCCGGCGCGCCAAACAGAGCCATTACCGCATCTCCCACAAACTTATCCACCGTACCTCCACTGTCAAAAATAGCCTTAGTCATTGCCGCCAAATATTCATTCAACAGCTCAGCCACCCGGCGCGATCGCAGCGTATTTGCCATCTCAGTAAAACCGACAATATCGCTAAACAAAATAGTAATCAAACGCGGTTCCGGGCGCAAATCCAGCCCCAAATCTCCCGCCGCAGCCGCCTTCACCATCGAGGGCGGCAAAAAGCGGCGCAGCACCGACTCAGTTAAATAACTGTTCAACTGCTGCACTCGGCGCTCGTTTTGTTTGAGAGCGATCAAATTTCGCACTTCGGCCAACAATTCGCGATCGTTAAAAGGCTTAGACAAATAAGCATCAGCACCCCGTTCTACTCCTTCAATCCGAGTATCTTCGTCAGCTTTCGCCGTCAGCAAAATTACCGGAGTCCCCTTCAATTCCTCATCTTGTCGAATCATCCGAATCAAATCTAAACCCGAGATTAAAGGCATCATCAAATCCGTGACAATTAAATCCGGGCGACGATTTTGGGCGGCTGCAAATCCTTCTTCGCCATTGCGAGCGAGCAAAACTGCAAAGCCGGCATTTTGCAAAATTCCCGACACATAAAAGCGCAAATCTGGATTGTCGTCAACAACCAAAACAGTGCCGGCTGCTGTTTCTGAATTGATCGGTTGGATCGCCTCAAAACTCTCATTGGCAAATTCAGCATCAGACAAATCACCTTCCACATCTGCCAGTTCCACCGCTGCTTTGGATGAATGAAACTCTGCAGGTATTTCTAGTACCTGTTCCGGTGGTAAGTGAGTAGAACCGAAGTGCAGCCAGACGGTAAAAGTAGTACCTTCGCCGTAAACTGACTCCACGGAAATTTGACCGCCGTGGAGTTCGACTAATTCCTTGACAAGCGCCAAACCCAAGCCGCTGCCTTCGTAGGAACGGTTGGTAGAACCTTCGGCTTGGCGAAAGCGCTCGAACAAATAGGGAATTTGTTCGGTGCGAATGCCAATGCCGGTGTCTTTTACTTGCAGCAAGCAGTGAGCGCCTGCCGGTTTAATTGTCAGGGTAATTGTTCCGCCTTCTGGGGTGAATTTGACAGCATTTGATAGCAAGTTGTAAATCACTTTGTCAAATCTTTCAATATCCAAATAAAGTAAAGGACATTCTTGCAGTTGGGTAATTAATTGCAGTCCTTTTTTATCGCAGTAGGCGCGGAACGACTCTGCGGTAGAGTAACAGAAACTGACTAAATCGCAGGGGCGAAAACTCGGCTGCATCCGTCCGGCATCGAGTCGCTGCAAGTCCAGCAGTTGATTTACCAAGCGCAGGAGGCGGCGCGAATTACGCAAAGCGATTACCGCTTGTTCGTAGGGTAAGTCTTCTTGGCGGCCGCAAGCTGATTCCAAAGGGCCGATGGTTAGTGTTAGAGGCGTGCGGAATTCGTGGGAGATATTTTGGAAAAACTCGGTTTTGAGCCGATCGGCCTCTAGGAGCCGTTCTGCCTGTTGTCTGGTAGTCTGGTAGAGGCGCGACTGCTGCACGGCTAGAGCAGCTTGAGTTGCCACTATTTGAGCCAAGTCAACATCTGAAAGTTTCCAGCGGCGGATGGTGTGATTTTGGCGCAGGGAAATGCTGCCGATGATTTTGCCTTCGGAGATTAAGGGAACGACTAACAGGGCGCGGGCTGGCGATCGAACTTGCAGTTCTGTAACATTTAAATCGGGGCGTTCGTAGAGGTCTTCAATAGCCACCGGCTCTTTTGATACCATAACTTGCAGCAGCACCGGATTGCCCCGAATCGGCACCAAAGATTGCGGCAAGGAAGGATGGGCAAAAACCCAGGCGCCAGAGTTAACACCACTAGCAGAATCCGTTCCTGGCCCAGCAGAGTTTCCCTGGTTCCCCACTACCTCTGGATTGTTAAAACCCTGTTCTACAGCCACGGTATTCCTATTTGTGTCGTAGAGCCCCACGCACTGGACGTATTCATCATCTTCTGTCCACAAAGATAGGGCGCAGCCGTCAACTTGCAAAGCTTGGCCTAGTTGTTGAGTAATGGCTGCAAAAATATTTTGGGGGTCGAGGCTCGATCGAATTGCCGTAGTAATAGTATTGACTAAGGCCTCGCGCTTGGCCAGCGCCCGCACCTTTTCGTAAGCCCTGGCTTGAGAAAGCGCCAAAGCCGCTTGGTCGGCCACCGTAATTACCAACTGTACCTCATGGTCTTGCCACTGGCGCGGTCGATCGAACTGGTGCAGCGCTAAGACAGCCATCAGTTCCGTTTTGTAAAACAGCGGTACGATTAAGCTCGATCGAATATTCGCAGCTTGATAAGCCTGCTGTCGCTGGGGATTGTCCCAATTTAAAACTCTCTCATCAGTTTCGGCATCTTGAATCACCTGCACATCCAGAGTTTTCCAAACCAAATCCGCCAGCAAATCCGCCGAAAGTCCAGAAGCATCTAGAGGTATGGTTTCCGGCGCATGGTAAACGAACTGTTCGTCAGCCGCCCGCCCGTCTTGGAAAGGTCGCAGCAGACAACAATTCACCTCAAACATCTGCCCGACGGTTTCCACAATTCTTTGCAGCATTTGCTGGTAATTGGGGGCCGATCGGATAGTATTGGTAACGGCATAAAGCAGCGATTCTTGCGAGAGAGCCCTACGCAGTTCATTGGTGCGCGCTTTCAGGATATTGTGAGTCTCAACAGCTTGAGTGACAATAGTTTTAAGTTCTTCCGCATCCCAAGGCTTCGTAACGTATTTGAATACTTTGCCAGCATTAATCGCTTCAACTAAATCTTCAATATCCGTATAGCCAGTTAAAATAATTCGGATGACATCCGGGTATTGAGCCGCCGTCAGGCTGAGAAACTCCGTACCGCTCATTTTTGGCATTCGCTGGTCGGAGATAATCACAGCAACTTCTCCCTCTTTTGCCAAAATTTCTAGGGCGGCGGGGCCAGATTCTGCCCTGAACACTTTGTAGTCTCGATGGAAGGTGCGGTAAAGCAAGTCGAGGTTATCCGGTTCGTCATCGACGATCAGAATTTTTAACTTAGGATTTGATTGAGAATTCATGCACCGTTCTCCTGTGCCCCGGGGCTGTTCGATTTAATAAGTCTGATGAAAAAAAGAATTCGCCGGTTTCAATTGTTGAAGTCACAATAGTTCGTGAATCTGAAGTTGTTGTGAGTTGGCAGAAGCAAGAGTCAACCGGGAGAATTGGTGTTTTGCATCTTGTATTGTGCCATCGGGAAGTCGCGAGTTGTACAATACGCGAGTTGCCGAGGGTTCGCACTCTAAAAAAATGCTTTTTACAAAACCCAGATGCTCCCAATCCAGCTTGATTTTTGAGAATTTAGTTTTAAATCCAGAATTATTCTGAGCCACAATTGTCTGTCGTACACCCTAATTTTATTATTTAATGATATTCACATAAACTCGTCTTGCGGTAAGTGTCCCTTACCCATCACCTCTATGCAGGAGCAGAAACACGAATCCGGCACTTTTAAAAGCTGTCTGGATATCTCATAATACATAGGAATAACCTTCGCGGTTGTGAGTTAATTTGCCAAATTTATGTCATATTCTCCCTCCTTGGTCTATTTTATTTGGTATGTGAAAACTGCTGTCAGTACGATATAATAGACCACCAATATTTTCGCCTCTGTTTTTTCGACTGCCAAGGTTACAGCAACTTTAACAGTCCGCAGCTCGATACTGTCGGCGAGCCTGCGCCGGTTCCCCTGACGGATATTCGGGGGGTGGCTGACAGACCAAACTGGCTTTGAGTGCGGGTGACGCAATTGCTGTACCATTTGAGTTAGACTTGCACTTTTTCCGCGATCGCGGCATTTTTGTGCCATCGCAGATTTTCGAGAAGCCAATTAGTGCGGCCAAACACTGTAAGCCAGAGCGTCCATCTGTTAATCTTAGCTAGGGATGTACTCTGTGGAAACCGGCAAATTAGCTTTCTTCGAGATTTTGACAGTCTCGATCGCCCTTTGCACAGTATCGCAGCACAAGATCGAGCCGTGAAGGAAAACCCCCGCAGAATGTTTCTGACCATCCAAATTTAAATTGGACGGTGGGGAGAGTGATCCCTAGCGCCACAGGTAAAGCCAATTCGTGACGGGACGGGCTTGCTGATTACCCATAACTGCTGAAAGCTGGGTTGTCCGGTTCACCGGGCCGGTGGCGAAGATCCGACGTGCAAGCGGGCCCGATGTTAGTGCGGTCAGTCGTTGAGTTTTTCAATTTTATGAGCGAAAAGTTATATTCGATGCGATCGGATATTTGAACCAACACAGATCCGCAGGGTTCCGGGAACCTGACATTAAAACCTTTTTGATTGTTTTTAATACCTTAGCAGTTACCCACCAATTTAGTATTAGGGGATTGGTTTTGATTGATAGGAAATTGATTCTTAAATGCCAAAAACTGGCACACAACATCCAATACTACTTAAATTAAAGCATAAAATAATGTGATTTAATGATAGGAATCAACGATATCTATAAATTATCTCATAATATCATAACATCAGAGAAGTTTCTTAGGTAAAAGTCCGAGAAAATAGCGTAAAAAAAATAATATAGTGACCTTAAATTGTGAATCCTTCTTTTTTTTCCTCACCGTCTCACGAACAACAAACTCCCCGACTTTCTGCCTTTTCGATCCGCGTCGCTGTGTCGAACGACTTGACACAGCTAGCCGATGTTTTAGCCATGAGCTTTCACTCCCGCCAGGGATTGGTAGAATGGGTGTATCCGGTGTTGCGTTTGGGCATTTACGAAGATTTAAAAAATCGACTGCGTTCTAAGGCAGAACATTACATTTGTCTGGTTGCTGAGCTAGTCTCGCGCGAGGAAGGAATGCAGAATTATCGATCGCCCCGACTTGGGTGCGTAGCAGGAACAATAGAAATGGCCCTGCGCGCTCGTTTCCCTTGGCAAATTCCAAGTTCAGACTATCCTTATTTGTCAAATTTAGCCGTTCACCCAGAGTATCGGCGGCAGGGAGTTGCTCAACAATTGCTCAGCAACTGCGAGGATACAGCAAGAGAATGGGGATTTTCGGAGATTTACCTCCACGTTATGGAAAATAATCACGCAGCCAGACAGTTGTACTATCAAGCGGGCTATCGCTTGCAACAAGTCGATTGGCATTGGACTCATTGGCTGTTCGGTCAACCGCGCCGGCTGTTTTTACGCAAGCAGATTTCGCTTTCACAAGCTAATTATTTGAAGCGATAGTGGGTAATTGGTAATGAGTTGTATTTGTTGATTTTAGGCGATCGCACAACTCTCATAAAATTGTTTCCAGAGCTTCGACCTGCAATAGGAGGTACGATTTGATTGTAGAAAAAAACGTAATTTGTAGACTTATTGCATATATTTTGATTGATAGGTCAACCGCAAATTAACGCAGATTAACGCAGATTAACGCAAATTTTTTTCGAGATACGATCTAGCAGTTAGAGGTAAAGATCGAGTATTGATATCATGTCCGGTCGATTAATAACACAAATCTCCTGTAACTTGCCTTCCTCAAAGGAGGCAGAGCCTCCGGTTCTGCATTACCAGGCAGAGCGAAAGTAACGAGCAATCGCTTAAGTTATTAAAATTTCATTCCTTATTGCGGTTAATCGACCGGACATGATATGACAGATAGAGTTCTCAATTTCCCAATCTAAAACTTGTTTTGAGCGACTTGTGCTGAGCGTAGTCGAAGGGAGCCGAAGCAAGTCAAAAAATCTAAAACTTGTACAGCGAACCCGAAGTATCTAAAATCTAAACTTTTTGATAAAGGCTATATCAAAACCTCCTAACCGTCGGACGAAGTAGCCCTACAAAGAACGCCACAGAAGTTTTGAGCGGCTGTGGCGTTTTGTTATGAAAATAGGGAACTTTCGGCGCTAATTCTAGCCCTCAGACAAGAGATTAGATAGGAAATCCGAAGAGCCGATCGCCCCGTTAACCCCGATAAAGTTTCCTAACACCCGATCGGTTCCTGCTATTCGCAGCAAAGTACCGTCAGGAGTAGCGCTAAATTGCAACTGCTGGAAACTCACGCCGCCAGTCAAAACAAACTTATCGACACCTACCTCGAAGTTAATCACAGTATCAGTGCCGCCATCAGCACTCAAAATAAATCGATCGCTCCCCATACCTCCAATTAAAGTATCCTCGCCCAAGTCGCCAAACAGCCAGTCATCTCCAGCGCCCCCATTGAGAAGGTCGTTATCTTTACCACCAATCAGAGTATCGCTGCCAGCATCTCCGTTGATAGTATCTTGGCCTTCATTGCCGTAGAGCAAGTCATCGCCGTCACCGCCGTTGATGCAGTCTTGCTGGTCGTTTGCCCCCACCGAGACAGCCCGGTTATCAGCACGATCGCCATAGATGGTATCGTTACCCTCGCCACCGCAGAGTTCATCGCTGCCATCACCGCCGTAAATCAAGTCGTCACCCTGATCTCCGTGTATGAGGTCATTAGCTTTGCCACCGTAAATCAAGTCGTTGTCTTGACCACCACTGATGGTATCGTCACCCTCATCGCCGAACAGCACATCAGCACCGATGCCACCAAAGAGCAAGTCCTGACCGCCAACATCATTAGCTCGACTTCGAGCACCGCCGTACATGGTGTCGTCGCCGCTGTCGCCAACAAGGGTATCAGAGCCGAGTTCGCCCCAAATCAAGTCATTATCTTTGCCACCCCAAACACAATCATTGCCTTTACCTGCTTGGACGGTATCATTACCGTGCCCGCCGCCTATGATGTCGTTGCCGCGGTCGGCAAAGATTAAGTCTTGTTCACCGAGATCCCCGATGGACTGGGAACTGCCACTGTCGCCGAGCAGAGTATCAGCTCCTTCGCCACCGTAGAGGGTATCGGAGCCTAATTGACCGTAGATGATGTCATTGCCTTTACCTCCATAAGCGCGATCGTTATCTTTGCCTGCAATCAGCGTATCGTTGGCTTGTTGGCCGTTGAGGAAGTCGTTACCGAAGCCTCCGTACAGCAAGTCGCGTCCCTGGGAGTCGCTGGCACTTTGGTCGCGGATGCCCCCAAACAAGCTGTCGGAGCCAATGCCACCAAACAACGTATCGGAGCCAAGTTCGCCCCAAATTCGGTCATTTTCTTTACCTCCAAGGGCAATATCGTCACCTTTGCCACTATGGATGGTATCGTCGCCCTCGTTGCCGTTAATGAGGTCTGCACCCTCGCCTCCGAAAATCAAATCGCGAGCATCGTCAGGACTCTGGGAGTTGTTCTGCCCGGTGTCTCCGAGAATCGTATCCGCACCTCGATCTCCAAACAGGGTGTCAGAGCCTAAGTCGCCCGCAATCCAGTCGTTCTGTTTGCCTGCAAATACGATATCGTTGCCCTCGTCTCCGTAAACAATATCGGTGTCAATGCCCCCAAAAATGGTGTCATTGTCTTCGTTGCCGTAAATTTCGTCCGCGCCGTCTTCACCTAAAAGCAGGTCGTTGCCTTCAAAACCCACGATTTTTTGGTTGCCATTGGTGTCTACGATGAAGTCATCGCCGTCGGTTCCTTTGGTGGTTTGTCCCTCTGAAAATTGTGAAATAGGCCGGACAAATCCAACTGCAGGTGGTTGCTGCGGGGGCGCAAAGTTAATTCCCGGTTTTTCAATAATGGGCTGACACAAACAGTCGGTATCTGGTTCGGCGATCGGATTTGAGATACCGGGCGCGGGCGTTGGTGTGGGTGTAGGTATGAGTGGGGGAACAGTTCCAACTGGCCTCAAGATAGCAGCAACATTAGCGCTAGTGGGGCTGACTTTGCCGAGGTTGTCGGTGGCGGTGTAGCTGAAAGTTGCTCCGTTAAAGTCAACTGTGGCTACGAAAAATAGTTGTCCTATTTGTGCCGGAGTCAAAACTTGACCGGCTGTCACGGGTACGTCGCCGTTGACTGAATCTGATAGGAACAGGACTCCTTGGTTGGCCGGGGGGACGCTGGTGATGGTGTAAGAGACGATCGACCCATCGGGGTCACTTCCTCCCAATCCCAACACCTGCACGATGCCGTTAGTGGGAACCGTGAAGTTAATATTGTTAACCGATGGCGGTTGGTTGGAAGTCGGGGAGATAGCGGCAACTGTAGCAGTGGCGGGGCTGGTAGCGCCGCTGTTATCTGTGGCGCTGTAGCTGAAATTGGCACCGGTAAAGCTACCTGTGGATTGGAAAAATAGTTGTCCTATTTGTTCCGGTGTCAAAACTTGACCTGATGTCACGGCTACTCCGCCGTTGGCTGGATCTCCTAAAAACAGGATTCCTTGGGCCGCTGGGGGCAGGGTGTTGATGGTGTAAGAGGCGATCGACCCATCGGGGTCACTTCCTCCCAATCCCGGCACCCGCGCGCTGCTGTTGGGGTCTACGGTGAAATTAGCATTGTTGGTTACTGGGGGTAAGTTTAGGGGATTTGGTGTGGGAGTTGCTCCTGTGGAACCGAGAGTAGCGGTAGCCAGGGGACTGGTAGCGCCGTTGTTATCTGTGGCGCTGTAGCTGAAATTGGCACCGGTAAAGTTGCCGGTGGATTGGAAAAATAGTTGTCCTATTTGTGCCGGTGTCAAAACTTGACCCGGTGTCACGGGTACGCCGCCGTTGGCTGGATCTCCTAAAAAGAGGACTCCTTGGTCTGGTGAGGGCAGGGTGTTGATGGTGTAAGAGGCGATCGACCCATCGGGGTCACTTTTTCCCAATCCCGGAATTTGCGCGGTGCTGTTGGGCTCTAGGGTGAGGTTAGTATTGTTGGCTGCTGGCGGTTCGTTGGGAGTTGGTGTTGGAGTTGGTGTTGGTGCTGGAATCGGTATTGGTAATGGTGTGGGAGTGGGCGTTGGTACTGGTGCTGGAGTCGGCGGAGGTGTCGTTCCTGTTAAACCGAGATTGGCGTTAGCTGGGGGGCTAACTGCGCCGCTGTTATCTGTGGCGCTGTAGGTAAAATTGGCACCGGTAAAGCTACCTGTGGATTGGAAAAACAGTTGCTGCAACTGTGCTGGAGTCAGGACTTGACCTGGTGTCACGGCTACTCCGCCGTTGGCTGGATCTCCTAAAAACAGGATTCCTTGGGCCGCTGGCGGCAGGGTGTTGATGGTATAAGAGGCGATCGGCCCTTCCGGGTCGGTTCCTCCCAATCCAGGCACCGGGGCGCTGCTGTTTGGTCCTACCGTGAGGTTAGTAGGTGTCGCTACTGGTGGTTGGTTGGGTGTCGTTCCTGTTAAACCGAGATTGGCGTTAGCTGGGGGGCTAACTGCGCCGCTGTTATCTGTGGCGCTGTAGGTAAAATTGGCACCGGTAAAGCTACCTGTGGATTGGAAAAACAGTTGCTGCAACTGTGCTGGAGTCAGGACTTGACCTGGTGTCACGGCTACTCCGCCGTTGGCTGGATCTCCTAAAAACAGGATTCCTTGGGCCGCTGGAGGCAGGGTGTTGATGGTATAAGAGGCGATCGGCCCTTCCGGGTCGGTTCCTCCCAATCCAGGCACCGGGGCGCTGCTGTTTGGTCCTACCGTGAGGTTAGTAGGTGTCGCTACTGGTGGTTGGTTGGGTGTCGTTCCTGTTAAACCGAGATTCGCGTTAGCTGGGGGGCTAACTGCGCCGCTGTTATCTGTAGCACTGTAGGTAAAATTGGCACCGGTAAAGTCGCCGGTGGATTGGAAAAACAGTTGCTGCAACTGTGCTGGAGTCAGGACTTGACCTGGTGTCACTGGTACGCCGCCGTTGGCTGGATCTCCTAAAAACAGGATGCCTTGGGCCGCTGGTGGCAGGGTGTTGATGGTGTAGGAGGCGATCGACCCTTCTAGGTCGGGGTCACGTCCTCCCAATCCCGGCACCGGGACGCTGCTGTTTGGCCCTACCGTGAGGTTAGTAGGTGTCGCTACTGGTGCTTGGTTGGGTGGCGCTCCTGTTAAACCGAGACTAGCGTTAGCTGGGGGGCTAACTGCGCCGCTGTTATCTGTAGCACTGTAGGTAAAATTGGCACCGGTAAAGTCGCCGGTGGATTGGAAAAACAGTTGCTGCAACTGTGCTGGAGTCAGGACTTGACCTGGTGTCACTGGTACGCCGCCGTTGGCTGGATCTCCTAAAAACAGGATGCCTTGGGCCGCTGGTGGCAGGGTGTTGATGGTGTAGGAGGCGATCGACCCTTCTAGGTCGGGGTCAGTTCCTCCCAATCCCGGCACCGGGACGCTGCTGTTTGGCCCTACCGTGAGGTTAGTAGGTGTCGCTACTGGTGCTTGGT
>NZ_JAUBPN010000020.1:0-108955 GCF_036700745.1 Microcoleus sp. S36a_B3
TTCGTGTGTTTTTTGAGCTTAACCTAAAAATTGCCTTTTTTTTGATTTTTGATTCAGATTCCAATAACTTTTGTAGCGAGGCGAGCCTCGCGTCCCTCTTCCAAAACTGTCCGAAGTATTGTAAGGAAGGAGGACATTATAAATTACTTTGTTCACCTAAAGCAGAAGAACAGGTGGATTTTGATAATCGTCTCTCACAACTAATTAATAAAGCTACATCTCATGGGCAGAAAGCTAAAGGAGAACTACTTTAATTAGAGAATCTGAATAACTTCTAGGCTCGAACAGAAGAACGATTTAAGCCATTGTTAACTTGTCCAACCTGTTATAAGAAAAGCGATCGCTTTGAGCCTCTAGATAGCCAGTGCTTCCGTTGTGATTGTAAGAGTGGCAATGATGATTGCGGAACCGAGTGGGGAATGCGAATTTGTGGCAAGTGTAGCGAGCGTTACCCATACATCAAACTCTCTGATTCAGGTATTCTTAACTCATGGTACGATCGACAAGTAGGATCTGTCGATCGCATTTTCGGTAGAAACGTATTAGCAATCCCTTGTCGGAGTGATAAAGATACTAGAAGCTTTATCTGTCCTGCCTGTGGGGCTTGTAGTTGAAACCCACCTTCGGCACCCGCGAGCGTGTCACACCACGAATTTTGGGATGAGTGAGTATTTTTGACTGGCGATCGCCACAATGATTTCCTTGTACGTTGTCTAAAAAGTAACTTGATTTGTTCTCAAAATTCCGAAAAAACCGTGACAGTAGAGGATACCGAAGCTGGGTTACATCTGCGTTTATCTGCGGTTTCAAACCTCTTGTTTTTCTCAAAGTTCGGTGTGATGCTTTGCCCTTTGTTGGGATTTTTCCTGAAGATGATGAGATTTACGTTTTTACAGCAGATGAATGCAAATAAACGCCGATTAACTGCCAACAAAATCGGCGTTTATCTGCGTTTATCTGCTGTTTAAAACCTCTTACCTTTCTAGATAAAAGTGAAGTCAAATCCCGAAAGAGAAGCAACTCCAGTTACACCATTTAACTTCGCCAAAATCTGAGAATCGTTGCCGGTGACGTTATTACCATTGCCGTCATAAATGATGTAAGTATTGCCGCCGGAATCGTAGGCAAACAAGAAAGCGGTTCCTCCCAAAATATTTGCAGAAACAGTTGTCTGCACGTTCAGCAGAACTTGACTGCCATTGCTCAGATTCGGGAATCCGGGGGCAAAATTAAACTGATCCTCGATCGGCACGCCGAGACCGCTAAAATCGGTAATCACATCGTATCCGCCCGTGGCGATCGCAGCATCGATCGCCGCCGAAGAAGCCGCATCAAACACCGGCCCACCCTCAGCAGGGCTAGTATACCGGAATTGATTGCTGCCGCCACCTCCGCTCATGGTATCTGCCCCCTGGCCTCCGATCAACACGTCATTATCCAAACCGCCATTAATCGTATCGTTGCCGCCTTGGCCGTCAACAGTATCGCTGCCAAGCAAACCGTTCAAATTGTCCGGCAATGAGCCTCCAATCAATTTGTTGGGGCCCGTATCAGCCGGCAAGATGCCAACGGTGACAGTACCTACGCCCGGAAGTGTCCCGAATCCGTCGCTGACGCTGTAGGTGAAAGTAGTGGTACCCGCTACGTTACCGGGGATGAACTGCACCCGATCGCCCAGATTGACAGCTATGCCCTGTGTTGGCGTACCGACATTGATAATGCTCAGCGGCCCTTTTTGCGGGCTCGAATCGTTGGCGAGCACATCGATGAAAGTGGGCAGCAAATTATTCGTACTCGTAAATACGATGCCGTCATCGCCAACAATCGGCGACAGAGTAGTTGGAACAGTTACCGAGGTATCGAAAGAATTGATATTAATTGCGACAGAGGCTGCAGCCGTGCCGCCTTGGTCGTCAGCTACGCTGTAGCTGAAAGAGCCCGCTTGCCCGATCGCATCAGCTTTAGGTTGGAACTGCAAGCCCAGCAATTCCTGAACCGTCAATTTTTGGTTGATAGCCAGCGGACTCGTACCGATAACTACTTGACCGAAAGTCGGATTGGGAAGTCCAGCTACGTTGACCGCCAGCGCTTGGCCCTCCGGGTCACTGGGCGCAGAAATGCTCAGAGACAAAGGCAAATTTTGCAAACCAGTCAGCGTCTTACCAGTTTCCACGATCGGCGGCTCATTAGGAGTCGGAGATGTGAAACTAGGCGGCACCGGCCCCCCGCCGAAAGGTGGAGGAGTTGGAGTAGCAGCAGTCGGAGTCGGGACGATGGAAGGACTCGGACTCGGAATTGTCCCGCCCGCAGTCGGAGTCGGAGTCGGACTCGGAACCTGTGTCGGCAATGTCCCCGGCGAAGGAGTTGGACTTGGAGTTGTCCCCGGTGATGGTGATGGAGTCGGACTCGGACTTGTCCCTGGTGTCGGAGTCGGTTCGGGAGTCGGAGTCGGTGCCGGAGTTGGAGTCGGAGTCGGAGTCGGTGCCGGAGTTGGAGTCGGTGCCGGAGTCGGAGTCGGAGTCGGAGTTGGTGCCGGAGTTGGAGTCGGAGTCGGAGAAGGCTTTGTCCCCGCCGGAGTCGGTGCCGGAGTTGGAGAAGGCGTTGTCCCCGAAGGAGTTGGAGAAGGCGTTGTCCCCGAAGGAGTTGGAGAAGGACTTGTCCCCGTCGGAGTTGGAGAAGGACTTGTCCCCGAAGGAGTTGGAGAAGGACTTGTCCCCACAATTGTGAAGGGATTGTCCTCTACGCGGGGTATTTGAGCCGTAGTGAACCGAGATTCATCTAGCGAGTTCGATCGCACATCCACCAACACCGCCAAAAATTCCCCAGTTTGCCTGTCCCGAATAATCGTGTTGCTAGAATTCGAGCCTTGACCCTGGAAGATTTCTAACTGTGTAAAGTTGAGACCTCCAGCCAGACCGATCGAATCTTCCGGCTTAAAATCTCTAATTAAATCAGCATCCCCGATGTCGCGGCCGCCTGTCGTGAGAAACCCGTTGCCACTAGGCGAAGTGCCCACCCTAGCGAGAACAAAAATATCCGATCCATCGCCTCCAGTCAGAGTATCAGACCCGCGATCGCCAGAAAGAATATCATCCCCACCACCTCCAGATAGAGAATCATTGTCATCCCCCCCGAAGATCAAGTCATCACCCTCACCGCCATCACCAGTATCATTACCCACACCACCGCTGATGACATCGCCCCCGTCGCCGCCCAACAAAATATCGTTACCCCTAGCGCCGATCAGACAGTCATTACCAGTGTCGCCAAAAATAGTGTCACTGCCCTTGTCGCCAAAAATCAGGTCATCCTCGGCACCGCCGCGCAGACAATCATTGCCTTTACCGCCGTACAGCGTGTCGTTACCTTCAGCACCCAAAACAATATCATTGCCCTGGTCGCCAAAAGCTACATCATTACCAACGTCGCCAGAAACCAAGTCATCGTCTTTGCCGCCCCGCGCCGTGTCATTGCCGCTGCCGCCTTCAACAATATCTTGACCGGCACCACCGTTGAGAGAATCGTCACCATCATCGCCCCTGACGATATCAGCCCCGTCCCGACTCAGAATCGTGTCGTCACCGATACCCCCGGAAATCGTGTCATTGAACAAACTGCCGACTAAATAGTTATTCCCCTCATTTCCCACAACTAAGCCATCGACCAAAACTGGTTCTGGGGGAGGCGTGGGTGCAGTCGGAACTGGCCGCGGCACCGGCGTGACCGAAATCCCCGGGCCCGTCCCCATCATCGTCGGAGTTGTCCCCGTCATCGAAGGAGTTGTCCCCATCATCGTCGGAGTTGTCCCCGTCATCGTCGGAGTTGTCCCCGTCATCGTCGGAGTTGTCCCCATCATCGTCGGAGTTGTCCCCGTCATCGAAGGAGTTGTCCCCGGTGACGGCGAGGGCGACGGCGTAGGTTCCGTCATCGTTTCGACAATAATTGCTGGTACTGCACTCGGCATTGTTTCGACTCCTTGCGACGCTACTCAAAAACTACTAAATAAACTTAAAGTCAGAGGCAGTAATAACTGTGCTCAGAGCTCCCGGCACTGTAGGAATAGTATTCAACACTGCCAAATCGAAAGCTGGGAGACTGTCATCTGCCACATTTGGGTCAAACCCGAGAACGTACTTGTCAAAAGTATTGTTCAAGTACACGAAGAAAGCTCCTGTTTTGCTCGAACCGTTTTGATTTTTCAACACTGCGTTGACAGCTTGAGCGTTGTCAAATTTAGATTCAAACAAAATGACTTCTTGATTGCTGATATTGTCGCCGCCGCTGCCGATATTCCTGACGATAAAACTGGTGAAATCGTTAGTAGTTCCAGAGTTGGTTAGACCGGCAAAATTTGACGACCTGAACAAGAATCGGTCGGTGCCTGTGCCGCCAACATTGAAGTCAGCAATAATATCCACACCTTCACTCGGAACTTCGTAGTAGAAGAAATCATCGCCAGCGCCGCCTGTGAGCAAGTCAGAACCGTTCCCGCCGCCCAAAATGTCATTGCCGGCACCGCCTTCTAGGGTGTCGTTGTCATCGCCGCCCAACACCAAATCGTTGCCGAATGCGCCACTGAGACAGTCGCTGCCGGCACCGCCGTCTACAGTGTCGTCGCCCGCTTCGCCGAACAGGGAGTCGCTGCCGCCCTCTCCCAAAATGTAGTCGTTGCCGATACCTCCGAGTGCGGTGTCGCTGCCTTCTCCGCCCAAAATCGTGTCTTCGCTGTCGCCGCCGGAGATGAAATCGTTATTGATACCGCCGTCGAGCAAGTCTCTGCCGAGGCTGCCGTCGAGGATATCGTCGCCTGCACCGCCGTCAATGGTGTCGTCACCTAAACCACCCAATAAGGTGTCCATGCCGGTGCCTCCAAGTATCGAGTCCTCGCCGGCTTCTCCCAATATTGAGTCATTGCCTGTTCCGCCATCAATGGTGTCGCCGTTGTCGCCGCCCAAGATGATGTCGTTATCATTGCCGCCGAACATCAGGTCGTTGCCCTGTCCGCCGATGAGGGAGTCGATGCCGTCTTCGCCGTCGATGGTGTCGTTGCCGAGTCCGCCGTCGAGGATGTCGTTGCCGATCGAACCTAGCAGTGAGTCGTTACCTCCTTCACCGAATTGGAGGTCGTCGCCGCCCCTGCCGTCGATGATGTCGTTGCCGTCGCCTCCAGAGAGGGTATCGTTGCCCGCCCCGCCGATGATGTAGTCGCTGAGGTTGCTGCCTGTAAAGGTACTTGCTGGGAGTGCGGTGCGATCGACAATATTATCTACCACCGTAATGCTGAAGGATGCAGGCCCGATCGTTGCAGACCCGTCGGAAGCTGTAAACGTGAAACTGTCGCTACTGCCAGCCGCCAGCAAGTTGTATTTGACAATGTTGTTGTTGATATCGTCTTGGCTGAATTTGCCACCGACGTTGAGAAACGTGGTGCCCCTTTGGACAAAACCTCTAGTAGCATCCGGGGCTTTGGTAATCGTGTAAACGATTTCCGACGGCGGGTTGTCGGGATCTGTTACCAACAAATCCGCAGCGGTGATTGTCTGGGTAGGAGCAGCTTTGGCAACCACCACACCGCCGTTAACTACTAACTGCGGCGGGTTGCTGACGTTGATGGTTACTACCGCCTGACTGGTGCCGCCCCTGCCATCTGAGATCGAGTAACTGAAGCTGTCACTACCCGAAAAGCCTGGATTCGGCGTGTACTTGAATACGCCCCCACCAGAGGGAGTCAGGGTTCCTTTGGTTGTTGGAGTAAAAGTGCTGACACTCAGGGGGTTCTTGTCAGGATCGGTGTCGTTGAATAGAACGTTAAGACTGAGTTCTTGACCCGAAACCGTGGTGAAGTTGTCGTTAACTGCTCTGGGAGCCTGATTCGGGAAGGGTGTAGGATTTGGTGTCGGACTCGGTGTCGGACTTGCTGTCGGCGTCGGTGTCGGACTTGCTGTCGGTGTCGGAAACATCGGTGTCGGACTTGCTGTCGGCGTCGGGAACATCGGTGTCGGACTCGGTGTCGGTGTCGGACTTGATGTCGGTGTTGGTGTCGGACTGTCTGTCGGAGTCGGTGTCGGACTTGCTGTCGGAGTCGGTGTCGGAGAAGGACTGGGGGTGGGTAGGGGTAGTGGGGTGGCGCTACCGGGAACTGTGGGGGCAATTACAAAGGAGTTGCGTCCTAGGGTTCTGCTGTCAACTCCGGGCAATACTGCTAAAAAGTCGCCGCTGACTCCGTTGCGAATAATTGTGCTGCCGGCTTTGCTGTCGGTGCTTTGGAAGATTACCAAATCTTCAAACTTGAGGTCGCCGCTGAGTCCGATCGAATCTTCGCCTTGGCGAAAGTCTGTGAAAATGTCCGCATCGGCGATATCCGGGCCGCCTGTGGTCACAAATGCCGGGTTAGTGCCGTTGCTGCTGCCGCTGGGGGAACTGAAGCCACCAATGACAAAGACATCTCTGCCTTCGCCTCCGGCCACGATGTCTTTGCCTGCTTCGCCCCACAGCACGTCGTTGCCAGCGCCGCCGTCGATGATGTCGTCTCCAGCACCTCCAAACACGATGTCGTCACCGTCGCCAGCAAAAATTGTGTCCGCGCCGGCATCTCCGTAGAGCCAGTCGCCTCCTTCGTTGCCAAATAGCAAGTCTTCGCCGTCGCCGCCGAAGAGCGAGTCGTTACCTTGGTCGCCCCACACGATGTCGTCGCCTTTGTCGCCCAAAAAGCTATCGTCGCCAGAGCCCCCGCGCAAGCTGTCGCCGCCTTTGCCGCCGTAAGCGGTGTCTTTGCCTTCGCCTCCGATTACTGTGTCGTTGCCGTCATTGCCGTACAGCAGGTCGGGGTTATTTCCCCCATCAAGGGAGTCGTTGCCTTTACCTCCGTAGATGGTATCGAGTCCTGAACCGCCGTCGAGTACGTCGTTGCCGGGCCCGCCGAACAGCACGTCGTCATCCTCGTTGCCAAATACTAAATCGTCGCCGTCCAAGCCTAGGACGGTATCGTTGCCTTGCAGCCCGGAAATCACGTCTGGGCCGGGACTGCCTCCTAGGGAGTCGTTGGCTTCTGTGCCCCGGATCACGCCTCCGATCGTTGAGGGTGCGGTACCGCCTCCGCCCAAGGTGTCGTCTATGCCACCAAATGTGTCGTCGCCGGAGGGAGGGGGAGTCGGTGCGGGTGTCGGTGTCGGTGCGGGTGTCGGTGTCGGTGCGGGTGTCGGAGTTGGCTCTGGAGTTGGCGTTGGTGCTGGCTCTGGAGTTGGAGTTGGCTCAATTATGATACGCGGTACTGCACTGGGCATTATTTTGGCTCCTTTAAACGACGGTTCCGATTAACTTTAAGAACTGATCAATCTCAGTTTGTTGCCTCAAATCTGGCTTATTATTGATTAATAATCTCGCTCATTTCTAGCATAATAAATCAAAATTGCCAGGGCTATTGATTTTTTTGAACTCTGGCATTTTTTGCGCTAGAAATAGTAATGTTTGCAAGTTTTGATGTGGGTTTTGGGTACACTCTAATATCGCCGGATTTTGCTCGACCCTAAAAGTCTGAATTTAAGTCAGCCTCGATGAGCTATCCAAGGGTGGAAAAAATGAAAATCTTTGCATTCATAATTTTCTTGATGCCTGCCAAATCTCTTAGTTTTAGCCGGACTGCTGACAAGAAACAGAACTCTGAATGAGGGGCAGAAGTGGCCCAGTTTGCTCTTGTCCGTTGACGGCTAGTTCGCTGTGACAAAGGTAAAGTACAGAACAGCGACTTAACAAATCTAGCAGAATTCGCCGCAGCCGCTGTTGGTCGGCGGTGGTTTCGTCTTCGGTTTCCCAGGGACGCCCCAGTTGCGATCGCACAAATAAGGGTGCACCAAACAATGTCGCCGCACCGCCACTCAGCCACAGGGACGAGCCGGCATCCAGCCAAAAGTGCCATTTGTGGGCGCGGCGGCTGCTGCGGTACTGGAAGATGTTGGCCAGGGTGACGGCTTGGGTTTGGGTTCCTTGGGCGCGGACGGGATAGGGGTTGGCGGTGACGGTTCCTTGGCGCAATAACTGGATGAACCGGGCGATGGTTTCTGATTCGCTGCTGTTTGTTGGTTCTTGGCGCTGCATTCGTCCGTGTATTTCCCAGTAGTGGGCGGCGGTTTCCATTAACTCTCGCAGGGCTGATAGCCGATCGTAGGCTAGGTATCTGTCGTTGATCAGAAATTTCTGGATGGCTCGATCGAGCAGGGCTATGGGACTCGGCAACAGCCGCTCTTGTTGTTGCGATCGCTGTTGTTCGATCCACTCGACAATTTGCTCGTAGGCGGCACAGGCTCGGTGTCCCACTCTGTCCCACCGGGGAAAGGCTGTAATTGGTAGCAATTGAGGTCGATCGACATCGGGACAAAAACAGCTATCGGCGATTAAACCTGCTCTCACTTGGTCGATCGATTTTTGATTCGGAATTCTTCGACTTCGCTCAGAAAAAGTTTGAGATTTTAGATGGAAATTGGGCTGGGAATCTTCTGTTTCCGCTACTTCCCGATGTTTCTGGCTGCCTAAAATTACTAGCATTTCGGCTACTGCGTCTCGATCGACTAAACGGCCTAGTCTCGGATAAACTAAGGCTAACAAAGTCAGCAAAGCTCGAATTTCTGGGGTAGTCGAGAGGGGACGCTGATCGTTGAGAGATTCGGCGGCGATGCCGTGTCTGGCTAGAATTTCCGTTAAACTGTAACGGGCGATCGCATCCATCCCCGGAGCAATTACGGCGATTTCTTGCGGCTCTACGGCTGCTGATTTCACTGCATCCACGATGATTTCGGCGGTTTCTCGCAGCAGTTGGGCCCGAGAAATTGTTTCGAGCGATCGAACCGATCCGGGCAAACTCAAGCCTAAAGGATAAAAACCCTCAGAATTTACTGCTAAACTTACCGCCAATTCGCCAATTTCTGGGGATAAACCCGCTTTTGCGTCCAATTTTTCGACGATGCGACACCTGCTTTCGAGTTGGGCGAGGTCTTCGGTGTCCGCCCCCAAACCCAAACGCACTCCTCCATCTGGATTGTAGGAGAAGGCTCCCGCCACGCCTCGATCGAGCATTCGATCGAACAAATGGCGGCTGATGGCTGGATAATCGTCAACATCATCTGCGATCGTAGCTTGGTATCTAGAGGTCAACTGCTGCTGGTAAGTAACATTTGGCAACAAGTAACGCCAGTAGAGTTCGCAAACAATCCCGTAAGTCAGCAGCCCCCGCGTCAAGCACCATTCCCACCACCTTTCGAGCAATTCTCCCATGCTAGCCCACAGGCTGTGCGAGTCGCCAAAGCCGACAAATCCCTGTTCCAAAATGCTCTTAATTTCTTCTCTGGGGGTGCCGCTGACAGCAGCAAGTTGTAATAAGTCTAGAGTTCGACGCACCATTCGGTTTGGACTGACTCCTGTTTGTTGCAAAATGCCTTCGTCTAATTCGCGACGCCAGAGTCGGGCGGCAAGTTCCAATTCTGTTTCCGGTTGCAGCCTCAGCGGAAATTGAGCCTTCAACTGCAGTGACTCAACTAGCAGCGGCCAAAATAGCAATACTTCTTGCTCAAAAAAACCGAAGGGTGTTGTGGAGTGAAAGGCATATTTTCCTTGGGTGGCTACGGCGATGCGATCGGCTAGTTCCAGCCGATTGTCGCCGTTAGCTGCTAATACTAAAATTGCTGGGGCTGTTTGTCCCGCCCGCCACCGCCCGGAATGCCCCCGGCTTGAAACTGTTGCGGGCAAAGACTTAACGGTTTCGCTCCAAATACAGAACTGCTCGACTAAACGAGCGGTTTTGCCGGTTTTGGCGGCTCCGACAATCCAAATTGAATTTTCTGCCGACGTTCCCAATTTTTGTAAATCTGTTACCATACCATGAATAATTTAGTCACTAATGTCTGCTGCGAACGAACCAGCTTTTAGTTATGAATACTTCTGCGTGGAATAGGTTTGTCAAATATCTCTACAGCGCTAACCAGTGGTATAGAGATACACCTGAAAGAGCTCTAGAACAAGCTTATGATGCTGCTTTAGCAATTAAGGCGATCGAAGATGAGCATTTTGGGGGCCAACGGATTTCGGAGCGATCGGGCGATTACGGACAAAGCACCCTGTCTTACTTTAAATCCGAACTGCAAAAATACCTCAAGGTGATCCACACCAGGATGGTTGAGTTTAATGCTAGCCGTTATTTTTTGGAATTGCCCGATCGGGTGGGGGCCAAACCGCAGGCGGCAGATAATAGCACAGAGCGCCGTCAGCACCGATTAGGTTTGGACGATCGAGATGGAGCGTCCCTTGTCTTTGAGAAGCTCGCATTTATTGATGGGGTCATCGACAAATATATTAATCAGGGTAAATCAACTGCGATCGTTCCGGTTTTCAGCTCGGAAAACCTACAATTAAAATCTACAAATAGCACATCTCAACCTAACGGAAACCCAGGTTCAGCTAATTCACTTCAAACTCAGGCGGACGAAGTTAATACTAACTCTGAAGAGGTTAATTTATTACCCAGATCGCTTCTGGGAACCTTGAATCGAATCACTAAAGAACTTAACCCAGAAGCAGAAAAAGACGTAGTTAAGAATTTTCGCAATTCCCAAGTAAAAACAGTCATTTCTCTCAGATTTATTTTGCTGCTGATTTTAGTTCCGCTGTTGGCGAATCAAATTTCTAAAAACTTTATAGTAGGGCCGATAGTTGACCATTTTAGAGTCCCGGAAGAATCTCGCATATTCATAAATTATGAGCTGGAAGAAGAAGCATTTGAAAAACTAGAGCAATTTGAGAGGCAGCTCAAATTTGAAAAGTTAATTGGCATTGCTCCGTCGCTTTCGGAAGAGGAAACGGAGAAGAAGATTACCGCAAAAGCAGTTGAGCTAGCGGAGGAATACCGTGGTGAAAGCGGTGGAGCCATTAAAAATATTTTTGCCGATTTAATTTCTTGCTTTGTTTTTGTCTGGATTCTCCTTGTTAACAAGAGAGAGATTGAGATTTTAAAATCTTTCATGGACGATGTGATTTACGGACTTAGCGACAGTGCTAAGGCTTTCATAATTATTTTGTTTACGGATGTGTTTGTCGGATTTCACTCGCCGCACGGTTGGGAAATAATTCTCGAAGGTTTATCGAGGCATTTGGGACTACCAGAAAATAGGCAGTTTATATTTCTGTTCATCGCGACGTTTCCAGTTATCTTGGATACAGTATTTAAGTATTGGATATTCCGCTATTTAAACCGGAGTTCGCCTTCTGCGGTTGCAACTTACAAGAATATGAACGAGTAATCGGCTCATATCTATTCCTGCAAAATAACCCTACTAGGGTTATTTTACAGGACATGAGATGGCTTGAATCTTGATAAAATTTTGAGGAGTTCAATCCTCACTACAGACATATTAGGGTTATTTTACAGGACATAAGATGGCTCGAATTTCCCATTAAAGTGCTGGACGCAAAAGTGATTTTACACGCTACTTATAGGGTAAGGTGCGCATTGCGCACCCTACATATAAAGGTTATGCGTAAGTCGTGAATTACCAATTACCAATTACCCATTACCCATTACCAATTACCTAATTCCAACGCTTCTTGCGCTGTCGCTGGTTGGCTACCGACTCCACCAGTCCCAGTGCGAGAAAGTTACTCAGCAGCGACGCATTCCCGTAACTCAGGAAAGGTAGCGGAATTCCTGTCACCGGGGCTAAGCCGATGTTCATCCCAATATTTACGAATACCTGAAAAATTAACATTGACAGTACGCCGATCGCCAGCAATGAACCAAAATTGTCGTTAGCAGTATGAGCAATAATCACCAACCGGAAACAAATTATCCAGAACGTCACCAGAACGCAAATACAGCCAATAAAGCCCAATTCTTCGCCGATCGCTGAAAAGATAAAGTCCGTATGCTGTTCGGGAATAAAGTTAAGCTGAGTTTGGGTTCCGTGAAACAAACCCCTGCCTTTGAGCTCCCCAGCCCCGATCGCAATCCGAGATTGAATCAAGTGATATCCGCTGCCTAAAGGGTCTTTCTCGGGGTTTAAAAAGCCTGTCAGGCGCATTTTTTGATAATCCTGAAGCACACCCCAAAAAATATGTCCGACGTGTCCCGAAACCACGTTCACCACCACAGCAGCAAAAGTCCCCAACCAAGGCCAAGGTAGGCTTCGCCAAGCGATAATCCCCGCAACGACTACCCAAGCAACCCAAATCGGTGTAGACAAGTTGTTTAGGAGAACCGAGATTAGAGGAGAAAACAGCAATATTAGCCAGCCGGGATTGACATTACCCCAGTAAAACATCCCCATTGTGATCGCGCCAAACACCAGAGAAGTACCTAAATTTGGTTCAGCAAAGATCAATCCCCAGGGTAGGGCCATAATCGCCAGCATCTTCAACATATCCCTGACTGTGGGGACAGTTTTGTCGTGTAGGAGAGCTGCTAAAGTGATAATCATCCCTACTTTGGCAAATTCTGACGGTTGCAGGTAAAAGCCGCCGATATTGATCCACCGCTGGGCACCGAGCCCTGTAGTACCGATAAATCTAACTGCGATTAGTGACAAATTAATGGCTATGTAAATCGGCCATTTCCACTGAATAAGTATCTCGTAGCGGCAGCGGGAAATGACTATAGCTATGGACAAACCGACTGCGCCAGTTACCCAGTGGCGCCACCAGTCGATCGATGCCTGGTTCATTTCGACGCTGCGGATCATGATTCCGCCCAAGATGGTGAGGCCTATGCAGGCGATAAACAGCCAAGGATCTGATTCTTCCCAGGGTTTGAAGATGGATTTCCAGCGGTTTCTGCTTTGTATTCTCTGCAACATGAGGATTTTAGATTTTAGATTTTAGATTTTAGATTATCGAACCGATGTTCGGAAGTTGTGGATATATTTCCGATTCTGAGCTTACACCCTACTGCGCGAGCATTGGTGTCAGTACGTCACTTTATTCGGCGACTCCTACATAGGTTCCGGGCCTTCAGCTACGGGCCTTTGCTGATTCGCACCAATCCCGTGGCCTGTGCATTCCGCACCAATCTAGGGCTTAATTAATTCGCGTTCCGATTTTTTCATTAGTTAAAGCCCAAAAAATTGCTTGGGGGATCTTGGTTTTACAATCAAAACGCCCAAACGCCGATCGACAGGCGATTTCCACTGGCCCACAAAGTCAACACTAAGCGCAGCGCACGCGCTACAAACCCTGCACAGCAACCAATCTTCACGGTGGGTCGGGGGCGCGCCTTACCTGGATTTAATAGCCGATCGCCACCCAAGCCCTAAAATCATCCTTTGGCGGGTTCGTAAAGATACTCAAAACCGTTACCGTCGAGGTCTCTACCATAAAAAGAGGCTGTACCGTCACGGTGTTCGTGAATCTGAGTGACGGAAACACCTTCGGATTTAAGCTGTTGGTAGGCGGATTCCATTTCGGTGCGATCGTCAAACACAAAACCAAAATGCGGCCCTGCTTGGTCGTAACTCGGACTCAACAGCGCCAAGCCGTCCTCTCCCGCTTTCAAATAAGCCCAGTCTGCATCTTTCCACACTAACTCCATCCCCAAATTTCGGTAGAATTCAGCAGATTTTTCGATGTCTTGCACGCAGACGGCTACGTGTCCCAATCGTTTTAGTTTCATGTCTATAATTTTTATGGTTGTGTTTGAGTTTATTGTATCTTTTTTTTGATTTGTTTCTCGGTTAATTAGGTATTTTTTGTAAATATTTGGTGCGAGCTAACTGTACCTTTTCTACTTTTTTGCTGGCATTCATTGGGCTGAACAGTTTAATAGTGCGATCGGATTTTTCTTGGGTTCTATCGGTGTTACCAAGTTATTGTTCTGTCAGAGCTAGTTGATAGCAAGCTTCGGCTTGGTTTAATTTGTTGGAGCGATCGAGTATTTCTAGGGCTGCATGGTGCTATGGCTCGGTCTAATTCTCCCCCTTCTCGGAACACAGAAGCTTTAGAGGTGAGTGCTTTGGGTTTTAGGCTCGCTTGTCTACCTCTGCTTAATGCCAGTTTGTCCCAAAAATGCTCCAGCCTACCCGCGATTTAAGCCCATACAGAATAAGTCATTTTTCAATTCTTTAATCTCAAACTTGTACCCTCGCGACTTGTGAGCCAGCGTCTTGTCTTGAGCGAAGCCGAAGGGAGCCGAAGCAAGCCGAAGTATCTCCAATCATTTCATGCCATCCGTTGCAATTTGTGGTAATCTGTCTGCAATCCACTTTAATGCTCGATCGAGCCTTGTCTAGCTATGCGAATAGGTAAAAATTTACAAAAGTTTCTGCTGTTCACGATAGCATTAGTCTTTGCAGCATCGCTGCTGATTAAAGTTACTAAATTTAACAATTATTTCGGTTTTAACCGCGCCGATACCGGAGAAAAAGTTGTTGCCCTTACCTACGACGACGGCCCTTTTCCTCCGTATACAAATCAGCTTTTAGATATTTTAGACCGCTATCAAATTAAAGCAACTTTTTTTGAAGTCGGTCGCAATATTGAGAAACATCCAGAAATCGTGCCAATGATTGTGGCGAGGGGAAATGAGTTGGGAAACCATTCCTACTCTCACAAAGATATGATGTTTAAACCCCAGCCACATTTGGTTTCTGAGATCGAAAAAACTGACAAGCTTTTGCAGAAAAATGGGGTGAAGCAGGACAGTATTAATTTTCGGCCGCCTTGGGGACGGAGATTTATAGGTTTGTCTTATTTGGTTTCCCAAATGCACAAAAAATTGATTATGTGGGATGTGGATTCTCAAGATTATGAGAAAACTCACACGGTAGATGATATTGCAAATCAGGTGATTAATAATGTGCGACCGGGTTCGATTGTGGTGATGCACGACGGCGGGGGCGATCGCTCGAAAACGGTAGCAGCTACTGAGATAATTGTCAAGACTTTGCAGTCGAAAGGTTACTCGTTTAAGACAGTTTCGGAGTTGCTGAATTGACACTCTCCGGCGTGAACGCACGGAGATTCTTTAATCTACGAGCCGACTTGCTGAGGCAGGATTTCTCCAGCGACAGTAGAGGTCAACTCTCCTAAAGCGTTGCTTGGCTCAAGACCAAAGGTTCCGATATGCCCTATCGTACCCAATCCCCGACTTAGGATGTTTCTAGCTGCATTTTCGTCACGAGCTAAAATACAACCGCACTTACAAACGTGCGTTCTTGTAGATAGCGTTTTCTTGACAATTACACCACAGCTAGAGCATTCTTGGCTGGTATATTGCGGATTTACCGCCACCGTCACGCGCTCAAACACTTTTCCGAAGTATTCAAGCCAAACACGAAATTGATACCAAGAAGCGTCGTTAATAGACTTGGCTAAGCAATGATTTTTCACCATGTTTTTGATTCTCAAATCTTCGTAGACGACTACATCGTTTGATGAGATTACGCACCTTGCAAGTTTTATTGCATGGTCTTTGCGCTGTCTACTTATTTTGAGGTGGCGTTTGCCTAGAATCTGCCTAGCCTTGCCCCTGTTATTTGAACCTTTAACTTTTCTGGATACGCGGCGTTGAGCGCGTTTAAGAACTTGATCACCTTTGATCAGAAACCTCGGATTTTCCACCGTAGTTCCGTTCGAGTCGGTGTAATATTCTTTCAAACCTACGTCTAATCCGATTGTAGTACCATTCGGTTCTGTGTTTTCTTTTCTGTTAACATCCACACAGAATTGGATGTACACGCCATCAGCACGTTTAACCAATCTTACCCTTTTTATTTGATTGATTTGGTAGAAGTGCAGGTCGCGTGTACCTTTGAGCTTTAATTTCCCAATCCCTTTTTTGTCGGTAAAAGTTATCGATTTTCTATCATCTGCAAGCTTCCATCCTGACGTTTTGTATTCCACGGAACGACAATCTTTCTGAAAATTGGGATATCCTTTTTTACCTGGGACATTCTTCTTGCAGTTGTCGTAAAACCGGGAGATAGCAGACCATGCTCGCTCTGCGCTCGATTGTCGAGCCATTGAGTTTAGTTCCGAGGCAAAAGGAAAGTCGCGAGCCAGTACAGCGCAGTATTTATTCAAGTCGTGCCGACTCACTTTTTTATGATCCATCCAATATCGCAAACAGCTATTGCGGATGAATTGAGCGGTACGAATTGCTTCATCTACTGCGTTGTACTGATTCTGCTTGCCGTTTGATTTAAACTCAAAAACTAACATGGCTTTACCTCCCGCTTTTATCTTATATCGTTTGACGTAAGATTGTTCGATCAGTCAAAAAAATTTACAATGATGAAACAGGAAGCTTACGCTTGAGGCTAAAGCCTCCCGCGACCTTTCATCCCCGGAATGAAGTCACAGGGTTTTCAGCTTGTTTATTATAATAGAGGATTTGATTAAACCGCAGAGGACGCAGAGGACGCTGAGAAAGAAAAGAGAATTGAATGATGCTGATGCTAACTGATACCAAAGTGCAGACGCGGCTTCAACCGCCGAATCGTCTCAGGCGAGAACATTTGTCACAGTTTGTAGAAATGACAAGAATTCGGTTGTGGAGGTTTTATGCGTGCAGGATTGTGGTAACAATTTATTTTAGATATTTTGCGATGTAATTAGCAATTTTGAGGCTGCCTCCTGGTGCGCCCATTCTTTCTAAGCCATTTTTTACGCAATTTTCTAAATATTTTTTGTCTTGAAATGTGCGCTCGACTGAAGCGGCAGCTTCTTTAATAATGTCAAGTGTTGCTGTTTCTGTGCCAATAACTTGTACGGAACCACCTAAAAGCCGACTTTGAGCCTCTGCAAACCGATAGGTAAATGATGGGCCGTTTCCGGGGATGGTAATTACGGGTTTCCCTAAGCCTACTGCTTGTTCGATCGCACTTCCTGTCATCCCGATTACTAAATTCGACTGCTGCACAATGTCGGCGAAAGTATCTGAATAACAAATTACTTCCACGGTTTGTGCTTCTTCGCTACCCTGCTGTTTGATTCCTGGAAAAGTTAGCTTTCCTTCTCGGTGCAGCCATCCGGCTTGTGCTGCAATATTATCTAATTCGAGCATTAGACTCGGAACTAATGCGGCCCGAAACTGCACCGATTGCGAAGCAGTGGCAGCAATTTCTTTGACTAATTCCAGCAGCAAAATTAGGTTGTCGCTGGCTTCGGGGAGGCGCGAACCGGGGAGAAGCGCGATCGTCCTAACTCCGGCTTTTAACTGCAAATCTTTGCCTGCAGGACTGAGGTTGTCCATGACAGGATTGCCGACAAATATGGCTTTCTCGAAACCCTGTCGGTTTAAGTCCGCAGCAGTCAATGCGTCCCTCGTGAAAATAGCTAGACATTGCTCGGAGGAAAGCAAATAATTCAAGAGGAAACCCAAATCGGCTAGCCCTTCGTAATAAGTAGAATGAGCTGACAGAAAAATTATATAGGGCCGACCTGTGGCATGGGCGAACCCCGCCGCGACAATATCTCCAGTCGTCACTACCAAATCGCAGCACGGAGAATGCTTCCTAGTAGCCTTGAGTTGCTGTAAAGTCAAACGAACTAGCCCCGCCCTCACATCTTTGAGGAAAAACAGGGGATTCATGTAAAAAACTCCGCCAGATGGCATGGGACTTGTGGGCCCGATAATTGGTACGCCCGATCGCCCGTAAGCAGCCCCGTCGCCTACAATCGGTATCGCAGCCACGTCAACATCCGCGCCTGATGCTCTCAAAGCTTGGACTATTTGACAGTTGATCGCATCTTCTCCGTGGCCGTTGCTGATAAAAAGTATTTCCTGGGATTCCATAGAGTCAGAATTAGTGCCGAACTTTTTTTAACACACTCGCGCGATCGCTACCCTCAAGCAGGCTACGATTTTGTTAATCTAATTTAAATACATTGTGGAAGTGAAACAGCGTGAATATTGAAATTGGGCGGGGCAAAAGCGCTCGCCGAGCTTACGGCATAGATGAAATCGCGCTGGTACCGGGACAGCGCACTCTCGATCCGAGTTTGGCAGATACCAAGTGGCAGATTGGCGGGATCGATCGAGAAATCCCAATCATTGCTAGCGCCATGGATGGAGTAGTCGATGTGCGGATGGCCATTTTGCTGTCGGAATTGGGAGCAATGGGCGTTCTCAACCTAGAAGGAATTCAAACGCGCTATGCCGACCCCCAACCAATTTTAGAGCGGATCGCTTCTGTTGGGAACCACGAATTTGTTTCCCTGATGCAGCAACTCTATGCAGAACCCATTAAGCCCGAATTAATCGAGCTCAGAATTAAAGAAATTAAAGCTGGAGGAGGGATTGCTGCTGTCAGCGGTACACCTGCTGCCGCGAGCAAATACGGCCAGGCGGTTGCTAAATCGGGAGCAGATATATTTTTTGTGCAAGCGACTGTAGTCTCGACGGCTTTTCTTTCCCCTGAGTCGATCGCCTCCTTAGACTTGACCCAGTTCTGTCAAGAGATGCCAATACCCGTAATTTTGGGCAACTGCGTGACCTA
Organism: Microcoleus sp. S36a_B3; assembly: GCF_036700745.1. NCBI lineage: Bacteria > Bacillati > Cyanobacteriota > Cyanophyceae > Oscillatoriales > Microcoleaceae > Microcoleus > Microcoleus sp. S36a_B3. The sequence goes on from NZ_JAUBPN010000020.1 coordinate 18,471, forward strand.
CGAAGTCGCCATGAATTTAATGAAAACTGGCGCTGCAGGCATTCTCGTGGGCATCGGGCCGGGGGCTGCTTGCACGTCTCGGGGCGTATTGGGTGTCGGTGTTCCTCAAGCCACAGCGGTAGCAGACTGCGCCGCCGCGCGGGACGACTACTATCGCGAAACTGGCAAATATGTGTCGGTGATTGCTGACGGCGGTTTAATTACCGGCGGCGATATCTGCAAGTGCATTGCTTGCGGTGCCGATGGAGTGATGATTGGTTCGCCCTTTGCTAGGGCTGCTGAAGCTCCAGGCCGGGGCTTCCACTGGGGGATGGCGACTCCGAGCCCGGTTTTGCCGCGGGGTACTCGGATTCGTGTCGGGACTACGGGTACTGCGGAGCAAATTTTGCGGGGGCCTGCGCTGCTAGATGATGGTACGCACAACTTGCTCGGAGCTCTCAAAACTAGCATGGGAACTCTGGGTGCGAAAAATATTAAGGAGATGCAGCAAGTGGAAGTGGTGATTGCTCCTTCTCTGCTGACTGAGGGTAAAGTCTATCAAAAAGCTCAGCAGTTGGGCATGGGTAAGTAGATTTACCGATCGAATTCCAGGATATCTTGACAAAATTTGTTCAAGAGTCTCAAAATTTACAGAATTTTTGTGGAATTATCCAAAAGGAGATGTCACAATAGAGGAAGCGGAGACAAAAGTTTCCGTTCACTCCTCACACCACACTCCGCCCGGACTACTGTTCGGGCGGTTCCTTTTTTAGTGCCGGCGCTCTTGTTTGCTTACTGGCTAAGGGGTTAAGGCTGTTTGCTCCCAATTTTGGGGGAGATTGGGGAGGGCTGTTCTGATGTCCGATCGATTACCATCACCAAAATGGCGGCCGGAGGCGAAGCCACCCTCGTATTTGGGATGCTACGGGATTTGATGACTTTTCAGTTTTGAGCGAAAAAAGTATTTTTCATGCTCGGTTTTGCTCGATCGCCCCAGCACGAATGTCTTGCGCCCTTAACATCAATCCGTTCAATCGGTTACATCCGTTACAACATTGGTTGCCAAACTTCGTTCTGTTAAAATCGGTCATGCAAGTGGTAACACTATTTGCTAAACTTGTTAACAAAGAAATAGTATTTACAAGGATGGCTAGGGATGTCAGCAGCCGCGCAAGTAACCGACTCTACCTTTAAGCAGGAAGTGCTCGATAGCGAAGTTCCAGTTCTAGTGGATTTTTGGGCTCCTTGGTGCGGGCCCTGTCGCATGGTGGCACCCGTCGTAGAGGAAATTGCCAACCAATATGAAGGGCAAGTGAAGGTAGTAAAAGTTAATACCGACGAAAACCCTAACGTCGCCAGCCAATACGGTATCCGCAGCATTCCGACGCTGATGATATTTAAGGGCGGTCAGCGGGTTGATATGGTGGTTGGGGCAGTTCCGAAAACTACTCTGGCCAACACTCTGGAAAAGTACATTTAACCCAACATATTGCACCATTGCCAATAAGTTTTTCAAGAGCGGGTTGCTGAAACTGCCCACCCCACAAGAAATTCGATATCTCGCTTAACAGGGCATACAGCCTGTTAAGCGAGAATGGTGCAAAAAGTAAGTTTCGCCCAACTCCGAGCAGTGTGGCACTGTTTTTTTGGGCAGCGAAAGCCGCAGCTTCAGAACGGGGGCAAAGCTAGTAGAAAAGTTATTAGTTGTCAGCAGGGCAATTTGCTGGTGGCTATTAACTTCTAAATTTGGCTTGCCCCTTAATTTTTTTTAGCAATAAATTGTTACCATTTCAGAAAAGTTCATGGTTCCTTCAAGTCAAGGTTTTGAGTCCCTCCAAGCTGATGCGCTCGATTTAATCGATCGCCTACCAATGTTGAAGCACTCAGAGTGGATCGAACGATCGCTCTCGACTATAGTGCAAATGGCAGGAGAGGAGCTCGATCGCCTGGACTGGAAAATTATCTCGTCGTCTCTGCGAGATATGGAAAAAGCTTTCTCCCTGTTTTATCCTTACCTCCACGTTCGCAAAATCGCGATTTTTGGTTCGGCGAGGGTATCCCCAAAATCGCCGGAATATTTGATAGCGAGAGATTTTGCACGGGCGATCGCCCAGCAGGGATTTATGGTGATTACTGGCGGCGGCGGCGGAATCATGCAGGCGGCGAATGAGGGGGCGACTGCTGAACGTTCTTTCGGGCTCAACATTCAGTTACCTTTCGAGCAAGATTCCAATCCTTTTATTGCCGGCGACTCCAAGTTGCTCAATTTTAAATATTTCTTCACTCGCAAGTTATTTTTTCTGCGGGAAAGCGATGCTTTAGCTTTGTTTCCGGGCGGTTTCGGCACTCTCGACGAGGCTTTTGAGTGTCTGACTTTGACTCAAACCGGCAAATTCGGGCCTGCTCCTGTAATATTGATCGATCGACCCGGAGGAGATTACTGGCTTGATTGGAATAATTTTGTGCAAAAACAATTGGGTGGCCGGGGTTTGATTTCTGCTGACGATCGCAGTCTCTACACGATTACAGACGATGTAAATGTAGCTTGCGAGGCGATCGCAAGTTTTTATCTAGTTTATCACTCCTGCCGCTACGTGCGCGAACAACTGGTAATTCGCTTAAAAACTGAGCTTTCTGAGGAAAATGTCGATCGGCTAAATACTGATTTTAGCGATATTGTTGTCACCGGAAAAATCGCAAAAAGTCAAGCTTTGGCTCCAGAAATAGGAGATCCAACTTTCGATCTACCGCGCCTGACTTTGCATTTCAACCAGCGGAATTTGGGGCGGCTTTATCAGCTAATTGCTGCTATCAATCAAATGGGTTCAGCTTCGCCGGCGGCCGCGCATCCAGAACAAAAATAATTATTAGTCAGTAGTCAGTAGTCAGTAGTCAGTAGTTATTGGTCAGTAGTTATTAGTTATTGGTTATTGGTTATTGGTTGTTAGTCATTAGTCATTTTAGCTGCTCGCGAAGTTGAAGGCTAGTGATTAGTGATTAGTCAATATAGCGGTTATCACAAAAGTACAGTTATAACATTTTTCTAAAAATGTGCTGATGAAGTCTTAGTCCCCCAAAGCATCGGGGGGGTTGGGGGGTGTAATATCTAGCGCTACTTTATGAAATTGTTATTAGAAGTTTGACAGCCTGTCTTTTGACAAAAGCGATCGACTGAGAGCAAAATTTGTACGAGGTCAAAAAATATTGTCAATATCTCGATCGCCTTATTTAGGGAAAAACCAGCAAAATGCTAGACCTGCTGCTAATTAGCACTTTGGGATTTCTCGGCAGTTTCGGTCACTGCGCGGGAATGTGTGGCCCGCTGACAGTGGCGTTTTCTCTCTCCAATTCCCGCAACGAAAAATTAGCGACTTTCCGCTTTCATTTGCTGCTGAATTTAGGGAGAATTGCGGCCTACGCTGTGGTTGGTGCCGCCATTGGCGGACTGGGTTCAGCGTTAATTGCTGGCGGACAAATGGCCGGTACCGGTAGCGGATTGCGGCGGGCGATCGCACTTCTGACAGGTACAATGCTGGTTTGGTTCGGAGTAGTCCAAATCAAACCGGGTTTGCTGCCCAGATTACCACTGTTGCACCCAATGTCGCACGATCGAGTCGCACAAGCCATGAACAAGCTTTCGACGGAAAAAAAATGGTGGGTGCCCGTGGCTTTGGGCTTGCTTTGGGGTTTAATTCCCTGCGGTTTCCTCTACGCCGCCCAGATTAAAGCCGCCCAAACGGGAAATCCGGTTTTGGGTGCGGCGACGATGTTGGCTTTTGGACTGGGAACCCTACCAACCATGCTGGGAGTAGGTTTTTTTGCCGGCAGGTTGAGCGCTGACAAACAAAGTCAACTGTTTCGGATGGGCGGATGGGTGACAATTTCGATCGGGATTCTTACCTTGCTGCGAACCGACGAAATGGTCGATTTTACAGGCCACGCAGCGCTGCTGTGCTTGATGCTAGCACTGTTGGCGCGTCCCGTTAGCAAGTTTTTGCCGGCACTGCTGCGTTACCGGCGCGCTTTGGGTGTGGGTGCGATCGCGATCGCCCTTGCCCACACCTTTCATATGTTGGATCATACGCTGAAATGGAATTTTGATGCCGTGTCTTTCATGTTGCCGCAACATCAGTTGGGAATCCTAGCTGGGATGACGGCGCTGCTGTTAATGGTACCTGCAGCGGTAACAAGTGTCGATCGCCTTCAACATTATTTAGGCAAACTGTGGCGGCGAATTCACCTGTTAACCGTCCCCGCTTTTTTGCTGTCCGCCATCCACGCAGCCCTCATCGGTTCCCACTATCTCGGCGGCTTTGAATGGAAGTTGCACAATCAACTGCTGACCGCCGTTTTAGCCGTAGTTGCAGTGTTAGTTTTGTGCGTGCGATCGCGCTTATTTTGGTCAATTTTATCACTGGAGAATTTCTATGTTTCGCCTGTCAAACCAAAATAAAATTTTGGGAATATTAGTTTTTTTAGGATTGCTAATTGAAGCAGCAATTCCCACAGCCCCACACTTGAATGCAACTTCAGTTTTTGCCCACGAAGTCGAAGTTTCCGGCGATGTTGCTGCTACCTTTCACCTAGAACCCAACCACAACCCCCGCGCCGGAGAAACCGCCAGAGTTTGGTTTTCCCTGACTCGCAGGGGCGGTCAAATTATCCCACTAGAGCAGTGTAACTGCAAATTAGCAGTTTATCCCAAACAGCACAAAGAGGGGGACAAGCCCCTGATGCAGCCGCCTTTAAAAGCAGTATCTGCGGAGAAATATCAAGGCATTCCGGGCACCGATATCGTATTTCCAAAAGCTGGTATTTACGAACTTGAATTGAGCGGAACAGCCAAAAACAAAGCTAATTTTAAACCATTTAAATTTAATTATACTGTCACGGTTCGCTAAGATCGTCTTTCCATCACCGAACATAAATCTTGTAGGGGCGGGTAAACCTGCCAATAAACGCCTAAAACCCACAATCTCATAAACCCGCCCCCACCCAACCTTCGGTAATATCATATACGCTCTTCATCAGAATTATTCGTCTCTCTCTTCTCTTCTCTTCTCTTTCTCTGCGTTATCTGCGGTTAAATCATTCGGATCAAATCTGTATAAAACCTTAAAAATTGCCAACCCTACAAAATATCACAAATTTTTACATTACATTATAACCAGCGTCAATTCTGGAAATTGTTCAAACTAACCTCTCTTGAACTGACTAAAGGATATAACAATGGATATCTTATCAAACACCGTCGCGCTATCGCGGATGCAATTTGCGCTAACGGCAATATTCCATATGCTATGGCCAGTTCTGACTACTGGAATGGGAATTTATCTAGTAATTGTTGAAGGAATGTGGCTAAAAACTCGCAATCCTGACTACTACCACCACGCTCGTTTTTGGTCGAAACTCTACGTCCTCAACTTCGGCATTGGCGTAGCTTCCGGGATTCCGATGGAATTTCAATTTGGCACGAACTGGGCCCCATTTTCGGAAGCTGTTGGTGACTTTTTTGGCAGCATTTTAGGCTTTGAAGCTTCAATGGCATTTATGCTAGAAGCAGGCTTTTTAGGAATTATGCTATTTGGTTGGGAGCGCGTTCACCCGATCGTCCATTATTTCGCTACAATCATGGTAGCCTTCGGCGCAAACCTTTCCACAGTCTGGATTTTAGTCGCCAACTCTTGGCTGCAAACTCCAGCGGGCGGAGAAATGGTCAACGGCAAATTTATTGTCAGCGATTACTTTCAAGCAATTATGAACCCCTTCGCATTAAACAGCATTTTGCATATGTTTTTTGCGACGTTAGAAACTTCACTGTTTGTAATTGGCGGCATTAGCGCTTGGTACATTCTTAACAAGCGCAACCAAGCCTTTTTTTCCAAATCATTAAAAATTGCCATAGCCACAGCCATCGCCGTTGCACCTTTGCAGATATTCATCGGACATTTGAGCGCCGAACAAGTTTATCGCTATCAACCCACTAAATTAGCTGCGATTGAAGCTAAGTGGGAAACCTCCCCAGCCGGAGAGTCAGCCGATTGGACTTTGCTGGCTTTACCTAACGAAAAAGCTCAAAAAAATGACTGGGAAATTAAGATTCCCAATGGCTTAGGATACGTTCTGGAATTCAAGCAAAAACTATCCGAACCAGTTCTCGGCTTAAAAGAATGGAAGCCCGAAGATAGACCCCGGATGGTGGGTTTAATCTACTATTCTTTCCGCATCATGTCCGGGATTGGATTCTTCTTTCTAGGATTGATGCTATTCAGTATAATTCAGTGGCTGCGAGGCAAACTTTCTCCCGAAAATATTAGCAATCAAGCTTGGCTGATGCGCGCTTGGGTATTAGCTGCGCCGCTGGGATATATTGCTGTAGAATCCGGTTGGATAGTGCGCTGTGTCGGCCGACAGCCCTGGGTTTTATACGGGCAAATTCGCACTGCTGATGGTGTATCGGCAATCCCCGCTAGCAATGTTTTAACTTCCCTCACTTTCTTTGCAGTTATTTACAGCTTTTTGTTTGTTTGTGCCTTGTATTTCGGCAGCAGAATTATCCGCAAAGGGCCGAATTTAAATCTACCGGTGCCGGGATTAGAGAATGAACCCGCCATCGAAACTCAACCCGCAGAACATATTCCCAATCAACGTCCAGCAGAAGCACAACAATAGGAGATTTTATGCAAGCTTTGGAGCATTTTCTCCCGCAAGTTTGGTTTGTAGTCTTGGCTCTATTTCTACTCCTTTACATCATGCTAGACGGTTTTGATTTGGGAGTTGGAATCTTGTCTTTGACTGCTGACGATGAGGAACGCAGGGGCATTTTAATGACCAGTCTGGGCAACGTTTGGGATGCTAACGAAACTTGGCTGGTTTTAATGGGAGGCGCTTTGTTTGGGGCGTTTCCCCTCGCTTACGGCACGATTTTAACTGCTTTGTACATACCGATTTGCATGATGCTTTTTGGTTTGATATTTCGGGCTGTCGCCTTTGAATTTCGGGAGCATTCTAACCGGAAAAAATTTTGGAATTATGCTTTTGGGGTCGGCAGTTTTTTGGCTGCTTTAGCTCAAGGATTTGCCCTCGGTGCGGTGCTTGAAGGCATTGCGGTGGATGAGGCCGGGCATTTTGTGGGGACAACTTGGGATTGGCTGGATTGGCGATCGATCTTGGTAGCTTTGACGCTGGTTCAAGGCTATGTTTTGATCGGTTCCACCTATCTAATTATGAAGACTGACGGAGAACTGCAAACAAATCACTATCGCACTGCTAAAATTGCGGCGGTGACGACTTTAATCGGAGCAGTTTTAATTACAATTGCCACTCCGATTTTTTACGAAAGTGCTAGATCCAGGTTGTTCGAGAAACCGCTAGTTTATGTATTTGTGGCGATTCCTTTGGTGGGATTGCTGCTGGTGGGAATGCTGCTAAAAAGTTTGGCAAAAAAAGAAGAGAAAACGCCGTTTGTGTGGACTATATTAATTTTTTTGCTAAGTTTTATCGGCTTGGGATTAATTGTTTTTCCCTACATTATTCCGACCAAAATTACGATTTACCAAGCCGCAGCTTCCCCCAGCGCCCTGGTGTTTATGATTGTGTTCATTGGCTTTTTGATCCCGATCATGATTTTTTACAACATCTACAATTACATTGTATTTCGGGGTAAGGTTACTGGCGGCTACGGCGAATAAAATAGGTTCGTAGTGAGGGCCGAAATCCTCCTAGAATTTTAATGATTAAAGTCTTCACTACGAACGAATGGGTGGCTAAAAGCAGAATTTGTGATAAATCTTTCATCGGTTAAACTGTGCAAAAAAGCCAACAAATCGCGCTGTTCTTGCGCGTTGAGTTTGAAGCCAGAAACAAAGTTACTTTTGAGCGGATTTTCGCTACCTATTCCCGCCAATTCTCCTTTTTTAATAGTTCTGCCGCCCGCTTTGTAGTGGCCGATAACTTCGGGCAAGGTTTTGATACTTCCGTCGTGCATATAAGGCGCTGTCAAAGCAATATTTCGCAGGGTTGGTGCTTTGAATTTGCCCATGTCCGAGGGTTCGCTGGTGATTTCGTATACTCCAGTATTGTTGGGCGGATAAGCGCCTTTGCCGTCAAGATTGTACAATCCTGTATTGTGAAAAGCTATTTCTTTGAAAGCTAGGCGATCGTGCATAATAGAATCTGAGAAGTTTAGTCCGCCGTGGCAGTGAAAGCATTCTAAACGTTCGCTGTTAAATAATTCTTCGCCCCGCTTGGCTGAAGCTGAAATCGCGCCGGAGTCGCCGCTGTAGCGGTATCTGTCGTAGGGAGAAGTCAGGGAAATTAAAGTGCGTTCAAAAGAGGCGATCGCCTTTGCTAAGTTGCTAATATCAATAGGATTGGGTTGTTGACTAAAAGCTGCCGCAAACATTTTTTGGTATTGCGAATCCGATCGCAATATTAGCAAAAGTTCCTCTTCTTTACCAACCATTCCCATTTCTACGGGATGTTCGCCAAACAAAGGTACTAATAGCTGAGATTCGAGTTTATTTTGTAGCGGGTTTGCCCAAGTCAGCACGGCATTGTAGCCAATGTTAGCTAAACTCATAGCATTGCGCGGGTGTTTTTCTCCGGTTGCGCCGACTCCTAGCGTTTTTCCGTCGGTAAAAGCTTTGGCTTGAATGTGACAGGAAGCGCAGGAAAATTTTCCTGTGATTGACAGGCGTTTTTCATAGAAAAGATGCCTGCCTAATTCGACTTTTTCTTGGCTGATTGGGTTGTCGGCTGGTACAATTGGTTTTGGTATTCCAGCGGGAATGTTCCAATTGTAAGTTGGAGGCGGTGCAGTGGCTAAACTAAAATTTGGCTGGGATAATACTGCACTCAAACTAATTGCTAGCAATCCCGAAAAAATGCCGATCGCACTTAAACTTAGCAGTCGATTTCCCTTCATGTAAATAATTAAACAACGGTCGGTTGCAACTAGATCGAATTCGCTAGGTTGATGATAATATCTCAGCCCAAGCGTGGGTACGGGTGATAGGATTTGTATTAGAGACTTTGGCAAACCCGCCCCTAGAGAAATCAATATCTATTTTACTGAATTTTAAAGAAAGTTTGTCCCCCAGCAGGTTGATCTCCAAATGGCAAACCTAAGTTTTTCATAATTCCGGCGCAGTCGCCGTCCTTCGGTTCCGACATACATCCGGGCGGAGTATTGGCTTGATTTGCTGTTAAATTAGTTTGAGAAACTAGGGAGTTCAAGTCAGCAATTACTGTATTTTTAGTTGAATCAAAGTTGCTAAAAATTACTTTTGATTTGTTAGGATTGGCACAGCTAGTCGGCTTTTGATTGTTGCCTTCAGCTTTGCATCCCGTGCTACCTAAATGAATCATAAAACCGTGCAATCCGCCACCGTGACTGCTGCCGTGATTGCCTGCGTTGTGAGCAATTTGGCTGCTTTCTGTGCCTGATTTACCGTCGGGGTTTTTGTCAGCCATGTGATTTTTCATGTCAATCCTCAGAAATTTGTATCCGCCGCGCCAGTTCCACCACAGGGATGTTAAATTGAGGGGAGAAGCTGCTAGACTTGCGTCTTCGTGATTGAGGGTAAAAGGTACGCCGAGGGTGAATTGCAGGCCTTTGTAGTTGCCTTTGGGTATTGTGCCGATTACTCGATCGCGAATTTCGACTGTTCCGTTAGCGCAATCACCGGATTTATTTTCAAAGTCTAGCAAAGCCACATTTTGATGCTGCCATTTGCCGTCTTGTTTTAGAGTCAGCGGTACAGCTTTGCCACTACCGTCAATTAAAGCAACTTCGGATACATAAAAGCGGAAATCTGTAGGTGTAACGGTAGCAGCCGAAGTGCCTAAATTGCTGTAGCTTTCGCCACAGTTAAAAGATTTTTCGCCTACCGTTGCGCTAAATTTAATTTCGATTTCTTGAGTTTCTGCGGCTGTGGCTTGATGCCTGTCAATCACCAAAAAGCTGCCCAAAATAGCTGCGCCTGCCAAGGTTGAGGCCAAGATTAGTTGTTTTTTCATTTAGGGATACTTAAAATACTAACTCAGGTAATTCCGGCCTGATTTTTACACTTTTTGCTGCAACTGTCAAATGACGGCTTGTCAAACTTATAAATAGCAAAGTGATTAAGCCTTTCTAAAGAAACAGTCGATAAAAAGCCTTAATGATGTATTGTCGATCGATAATTAATTACCTTATCCCTAAAATCTCAAACCTCAAATCTAAAATTACATGAATCCTCTGCCGAATTATCGCCCCAAGCAACTTTCTCTCGGCCCTTTGGAGGCTGAGATTTTAAATATAGTTTGGGAGCTAGAAATTGCTACAGTCAAAGACGTGCACGATCGCATTTTAGCCGATCCGGATCGCGAATTAGCCTACGCTTCAGTAACAACAGTGCTGCGCCGCTTGACAGAGAAGGGTTGGCTGGCCTGCGACAAAACAGAACGGACGTTCGCTTGGCAACCTTTAGTTTCTTGCGAAGAAGCCCGATCGCTGTTTGCTTACGATCGCTTGCAGAAGTTTCTAGCAGTTGGCAATCCCGATATTGTAGCAGCATTTGCCGACAGCCTCGACCAAGCAACAGTCGAACAATTACAAGAAATTTCCCTTCGCATTCAAGCTGTCCGCCAAGCCCGGGAGGAGCAAAAATAATGCACTTAATCCTGATTGTTACCGCGTTGGTTGCAGCTTGTTTTTTGAGAATTAGATGGTCTGTTCCTCAAGGAAATTGGGCCCGTCGCTGGCAGCGATCGCTCTTATTTTTCTTATTTCCTCCGCTGCTGTTGCTCGCGACAGCTACAGCAGTTGTTGTTATGGGAACTCAGGGACAAATGGTAAGATTGTGGGACGGATGGTTTAGCTATTTGCTAGCTGTAACTTTTTTGAACGTAGCTACAATTTTGTGGGTCAAGTTAGCGACAGATGGCTATCTATTTTTAAAGCAAATTCGCACTTTTCCTCAGAAAAAAATAGCCGGAATTAATGTCAAAATTATCAACACGCCAGCTTTTTTTTCTGCTATAATTGGTTTTTGGAAAACCGAATTTGTAGTCAGTACGGGATTGTTAAAAACCCTAGACTCAGCTCACCTGCAAGCAGTAATTGCTCACGAACAAGCCCACTACTATTATCGCGATACGTTCTGGTTTTTTTGGTTGGGATGGCTGCGAAAAATTACTGTGTGGCTGCCGAATACACAAGCTTTGTGGGAAGAGTTATTAACGCTGCGGGAATTGCGGGCTGATGCCAAGGCGGCGGCGGGAGTGGATGGTTTATTGTTAGCAGAAGCTTTGCTGTTAGTGGCGAGTTATCCGCACCGAAATTTTGATGTAGATTGCGTGGTTGGTGCTGTCGGTTCGCAAAATAGATTGGGAGAGAGGATAGAGGCGCTGTTGGCAGAGCCTGAATTAGTTTTAAAGGTGAATAAGTGGTTTTTTGGTTGGCTAATTTTAACACTTTTGCCTTTGTTGACGGTGCCGTTTCACAGTTGATTGATACCAAACCTGGGTTTTGGATACCCCTCGATCGACCAGTCAATCTTCGGCGGACGAAAGTTTGACTTGCTGCTTGAAACCGTCCCCGTCATAACTCAATAAGCGATTGTTAAGCTGTTAATTCCCGGAGAGATCCCTCGCATCTGCATGATTGTCGGGGGATGAAAGAGCAACTTCTTGTCCGCACCTTGATTAGGGAGGCTAGGGGGGATTTGTCTGGGAGCATCTCATATTTATAAAAACACTTCTTGTGACTCCTTCTTTCTTCCTCTTTCCTCCTGTCTCCTGTCTCCTGTCTCCTGCCTCCTGCTATCCGGGAGCATCTCATATTTATAAAAACACTTCTTCTAGCTCCTTGCTTCTTCTTCTTCTTTCCTCCTGTCTCAAAACTCCAATTTCTAGCTTAGCTGCTTTCCGACAGAGATGCTCTCTCAGACTATCTTGATAGAGCGTCATCTTTTTATTCAAAAGTTAAAAAGCATAAAAACGGTAGAGCTTGTAGGCTGGGGATTTCGCAGTTTTATTTTTCTCAGACTAGATCAATAAAAGTGTATAATTAGTTACAAGAGTCAATGTCTGAGATGGGGTAATCCAGATGAGTGCAGCAGTGGATTTGACGAAGCGAGTTTCAGGATATCATCTGGTTGAGCAATTATACTGTGGTTCCAGAACCCTAGTTTTTCGAGCCATTCGAGAAACAGATCGGCTGCCGGTTGTCATTAAACTATTAAATCGAGACTATCCCAGTTTCAGCGAACTGCTGCAATTCCGCAACCAGTACACCATCGCCAAAAATCTACGTCTGCCGGGAGTCGTTGAACCATACAATTTAGAGTCTTATCGCCACAGCTATGCCCTCGTGATGGAGGATTTTGGTGGCATTTCCCTACGAGACTACGCCCAAGAACGGAAGCTGACTCTAGCAGAAATCTTAGAAATTGCCATTCAAATAACTGACATTCTTGACGGACTGTACCGAAACAGAGTCATTCACAAAGATATTAAGCCAGCTAACGTCCTAATACATCCCGAAACTAAACAAATTAAACTCATAGACTTTAGCATCGCCTCCCTACTTCCAAGAGAAACTCAAGAAATTCAACATCCCAACGTTTTAGAAGGAACCCTCGCCTATATTTCTCCCGAACAAACCGGACGTATGAACCGAGGCATAGACTACCGCACCGACTTTTATTCTCTGGGAGCGACTTTTTACGAACTGCTGACAGGAAAACTGCCATTTGAATGTGACGATCCCATGGAGTTGGTTCACTGCCATATTGCCAAAAAACCTCCTTCAATCAACACGGAAGAAATCCCGCAGGTAGTGTCGGATCTTGTGATGAAGTTGATGGCAAAAAATGCCGAACAGCGCTATCAAAGTGCCTTGGGATTGAAGAATGACTTAGAACGATGTTTGCAGCAGTGGCAAGAAACTGGGAACATTGAGACTTTTGAGTTAGGAACGCGGGATGTATGCGATCGCTTCCTGATTCCCGAAAAACTCTATGGTCGAGAAACCGAAGTACAAACCCTGTTGAATGCCTTCGATCGCGTCGCAAATGGCACATCAGAATTAATGCTAGTCGCTGGGTTCTCCGGAATTGGGAAAACGGCTGTAGTCAACGAGGTACATAAACCGATTGTCCGGCAACGCGGCTATTTCATCAAAGGCAAATTCGACCAGTTTAACCGCAACATTCCCTTCTCGGCATTTGTCCAAGCCTTCCGCGATTTTATGGCACAGTTACTCAGTGAAAGTGATGCCAAAATCCAAGAATGGAAAACTCAAATTCTCGAAGCGCTCGGTGACAGCGGACAAGTCATTATTGAAGTCATTCCCGAACTAGAACTGATTATTGGATCACAACCCCCAACCCCTGAATTATCGGGGATGGCTGCTCAAAATCTTTTTAATTTGCTCTTCCACAAATTCATTGCTGTCTTCACCACAAAAGAGCATCCATTGGTGATATTTTTGGATGACTTACAATGGGCGGATTCGGCATCGCTGAAGTTAATGCAATTGCTCGTCAATGAGTCGCAATTGGGTTATCTGTTGCTGCTGGGAGCCTATCGGGATAATGAAGTATCACCAGGCCATCCCCTGATGTTGACCCTAGATGAAGTGAGGAAAGCAGGAACCACACTCAACACTATTACATTAGCACCGCTGGATAAAATCAGTTTAAATCAATTGGTAGCGGATACGCTAGTTTGTCATCCTGATTTGGCACAAACGCTGACCGAATTTGTCTATCAAAAAACTCAAGGAAACCCATTTTTTACGACGCAGTTTCTCAAAGCATTGCATCAGGATGAATTGATTACTTTTGAGATGCAATCGGGACATTGGCAGTGCGATATTAGCAAAGTGAGAGAGGCAGCGCTCACTGATGATGTGGTGCTATTTATGGGGCAGCAGTTGCAAAAAATGCCAGCAACAACTCAGTCAGTTTTAAAATTAGCTGCTTGTATTGGCAACCAGTTCGATCTGGCAACATTGGCAATTGTTTCCGAGAGTTCTGAGACTGAAACCGCAACCGCATTGTGGAAAGCTTTACAGGAAGAGCTGATTATTCCCCAAAGTGAAGTTTATAAATTTTATGTAGGCGCTCAACAGGCGATTTCTGAAGCGACTTCTCAAACCGTTGCCTATCGTTTCTTGCACGATCGCGTTCAGCAAGCTGCTTATTCTTTGATTCCCGAAGGAGAACGCGCGATCGCCCATTATCAAATCGGGCAACTACTCCTGCAACAAATTTCACCAGAAGCCAGAGAAGAACGCATTTTTGAATTAGTCAATCAGTTGAACTACGGAACCATACTGGTTGTAGAACAACAGGAAAGGCAGGAACTCGCCCAACTCAACCTCACTGCTTGCCACAAAGCCAGAGCCGCCACTGCCTATCAAGCCGCTCGCGAATATGCCACAGTGGGCCTGCAACTGCTGGGAACAGACGCTTGGGAACGGCATTACGAAATGACCCTATCCCTGCACGACTTAGCTGCCGAGGTGGCTTTCTTGGCGGGCGATTTTGAGCAGATGCACAAGTGGATTGAAGCGGTGATTCATCATGCGAAAACACCTTTAGAACAGGTGCAAGTTTACCAAGTTAAAATTCAGGCATTGGTCGCCCATAATAAATTTGTCGAGGCGATCGCGATCGGTCAATCCGTCTTCCAAATGTTAGGCGTAAACCTACCAAATGAACCAACCCTAGACGATATTCGGCAGTTGAAGGAAGAAATTGATGTCTTAATTGAAGGTCGCTCTATTGAATCATTCTTTGATCTGCCGAAAATGAGTGACCCTCAGCAATTAGCCATTATGCAAAATGCGGCTCGCCTAACACCCGTCTGTTATATGTCCGGCACCAAGCTTTATTTCCTGGTGGTGGCGCTGCAGGTTAAGTTGTCCATCCAATTCGGCAATAGTCCGGTTTCAGCTTTTTGCTACGTGGGTTACGCCTTCCAACTGAGGATGCTGTGGGGCGACATGACAATGGTGCCTCAGTTTGGGCAATTAGGATATCAACTCGCCTTAGAACCCGATGCCAAAAACATTCGAGCTGCAACCGCCATGTTAATGGGGGCATATGTGGGTTGTTGGACAATCCATCTGCAAGAAACGCTGCCTATTCTTCTCGATGGCTATCAAGCTGGATTAGAAACAGGCAATCTAGAATTTATGGGCTACGACGCTCAGTTGTACTGTTTCAATGCTTATTGGTACGGTCAACCGCTGGCTGAACTCGAACCGCAAATTCAGGCTTATTACCAACAGTTGTGCGACCTCAACCAATTGACGGCAGCAAACTGTGTGTTGGCGTACTGGCAGGCGGCTCAAATTCTCTTGGGTGAGTCAGAGGAAGAGATTCCCCTACGTCAGGATTTATACGAAGAAAAAGTCTTGGATGAGGCCAAAGTCGATTTTTACCGACTATCCTTCTTCTACTTGTATCGATTCACCTTGGATTACTGGTTGGAAAACTTTCCTAAAGCAGAACACGATGCCGCTCAAACGCGACATTACTTGGCTGGAGGGATGGGAAGTATTGTTGAACCGATCTTCTATTTCTATGATTCTCTGAACGTGCTGGCGACTCCTGGTGAATCGATGTCTGAGTCAGAGCCGCGATGGCAGCGAATGCTAGAAAATCAAGCCAAGCTAAAAGACTGGGCAGATTATGGCCCCATGAATTACTTGCACAAATATCATTTAGTTGAAGCCCAAAAGTATCAACTCCTCAATTGCAAAACAGAAGCTCTAGAATTTTATGATTTAGCAATTCAAGGAGCTAAGGAAAACGGTTATATTCAAGAGGAAGGGTTGGCAAACGAACTCGCGGCCAAATTCTACTGGGAATGGGGTAAAGAAAAAGTGGCTGCCAGCTATATGCAGGAAGCATATTACTGTTATGCCCGTTGGGGTGCACTCGCCAAGGTTCAAGACTTAGAACAACGCTATCCGCAGTTACTTCATCCCATCCTGAATCAGCCCCAACTTCGCTTTAATCCTCTAGAGACGCTGGCAACGATTAGCCACTCTTCGCAGACTTCCAGTAATAGCAGCACCAGTATTTCCGAGGCCCTTGATTTCGCATCTATTGTGCAAGCTGCTCAAGCTTTATCCAGTAAAATTCAGATTGATGAATTGCTCACCACCCTCAACCAAATTATTTTAAAAACTTCGGGCGCAGAAACTTGTGCTTTGCTACTCCCCCATCAGGATGAATGGCAAATCCGGGCAATAACTCACATCAATCCAGATAACGAGTTACCCACAACCTTACTGCAAACCCAACCTCTAGATGGCTCGGCGGTGATTCCGCTCAAGCTAGTTTATTATGTCAAAAATACCCTGCAAACTGTCGTTATTGAAGGCGGTAAGACCGATATTCCGGGTTTAATGAATGACTGTATGCTCCAGTATCAGTCTCAGAGTATGCTGTGTACTCCGATTCTCGATCGCGGGAACTTAGTTGCGATACTTTATCTCGAACATAGCTCGACAAAAGGAGTGTTTACTCGCGATCGTCTCCTCGTCCTCAACTTCCTCTGCACTCAGGCTGCCATTTCCTTAGAAAATGCGCGATTGTATCAGCAAGCGCAGGACTACGCCCATCAGGTGGAACAATCACAACTGCAATTAGTGCAGAGCGAAAAAATGTCGGCGTTGGGGAATTTAGTGGCCGGGGTTGCCCATGAAATTAATAATCCAGTTGGATTTATTTCTGGCAATATTCATGAAGCGATCGCCGCCGTCAAAGATATTACAGAATACTTGCAACTCTATAAAGAAAAATTTCCCAGTCCGGGTGAGGAGATTGAAGAAAAAGCTGAAGAGAGCGATATCGAATATCTCTTAGAAGATTTACCCAAAATGTTGAATTCGATGCAAATCGGGTGCGATCGCATTCAAGGTATCAGCACCAGTCTCCGCACCTTTTCCCGAGCTGACAAAGATTACAAAGTTCCTTTCAATCTTCATGACGGAATTAACAGTACGATTTTGATTCTCAAACACAGATTGAAAGCGAACGAACAGCGTCCAGCGATTGAAGTTGTGAAAGAGTACGGGAACTTGCCATCAGTTGATTGCTTCCCCGGACAATTAAATCAGGTGTTTATGAATATATTAGCTAATGCCATTGATGCACTGGAAGAATCAAATCGGGAAGCGAGTTTAGAGAAGATTAAAGCCCCAGCCAAGTGCATCACGATTCGCACAGAAAGACAGTCTAAGGAGTGGGTTACAATTCGCATTTCTGACAACGGGCTAGGGATATCAGATGAGATAAAAGGTCATATTTTTGACAACTTATTTACAACTAAAGGTGTGGGGAAAGGCACGGGATTAGGTTTGGCGATCGCACGGCAGATTGTAGTTGAGAAACACGGTGGTACAATCGAGGTAAATTCTGTATTAGGAGAAGGGACAGAGTTTACGATCTCATTTCCATGTTGATTATTACCTTGGTAATTTATAGCCAATTTTGGGATTTTTCTTGAAAAGTGAAATTATTTTACAGCCCACTTGGCAATTTATAGTGACAGATAACTTCTCCCAGAGTCTTGATAATTCCGTCGGACTAATTCACAAAGGAAGCTCGATCGCAAATTCCGTCCCCTCACCCAAAACTGAACTACAGGTTAAGGTTCCGCCGTGTTTTTCAACAATAATTCGGTAGCTGATGGATAACCCTAAACCTGTGCCTTTTCCTAGGGGTTTTGTGGTAAAAAACGGGTCAAACAATTGGCTGCGAACGTCTTCTGTCATGCCGAGCGCATTATCGGCAATTTTGATGCAAATACTATTTTCGTTAAGGGCTTCGGTGCGAATACTAATAGTTGGTGTCCAGTCGCTGTCGCCCGTTAGCGAAGCCCTCGGAGAGGCTCGCCTTTTTTGGTTGCAAGCATCTTCTAGCGCGTCAATACTGTTGCTCGCCAGATTCATAAATACCTGATTTAGCTGACCTGAATAACATTCAATTAATGGTAATTCACCGTAATTTTTAATTATTGTAATTTCGGGATATTCGGATCTGGCTCGCAGTTTGTTATGCAAAATTAGGAGCGTGTTATCTATACCTTCGTGAATGTTGGCCGGCTTCTTTGCGGAGTCGTCTAAACGCGAGAAGTTTCGCAAACTCATAACTATTTCGCGAATCCGATCGGAGCCCATTTTCATTGAAGATAATATTTTTAGTAAATCTTCTCTCAGGAATTCTAAATCGATGTTTTCAATATATTTTTGAACTTCTACTGTTGGCTGAGGATAATGTGTTTGATAAAGTTCCACAAGCTGCAACAAGTCTTTCATGTATTGGGTGGCGTAGGAAATATTGCCGTAGATAAAACTGACTGGGTTGTTGATTTCGTGAGCCACTCCCGCTACCATTTGACCGAGACTTGACATTTTTTCGGTATGAATTAGGTGAGATTGGGTTTCTCGGAGTTCTTTGAGAGCGATTTCTAGCTGCTGGGCTCTGTTGTTGGCGATCGCCTCGGACAGCCGCAAAGCGTCCTCGGCTGCTTTGCGCTCTGTGATGTCAAAAATAGCGCCGTTGAGGGATAACATTTGACCGTCTGTGTGGAAAATGGCTTGACCTTTTTCTGCAACCCACCGCACATTTCCGTCGCTGTGAATCAGGCGATATTCGATCGCGTAAGGTTGTTTTGTCTGAATCGCGCGATTGATAAATTGCTCGATCGCCTCCGCATCATCGGGATGAACTATACTAGGAAAAGCCTGCACCGGTTGAATCATAAAGTTAGCTGCGGGGTAGCCAGAAATAGCTTCTATGCCGCTGCTGATAAACGTTAGGCTCGATCGCCCTGCCGCACTACAACGATAAACTGCGCCGGGAATGTTAGAAACTAAGGATCTAAATTCTTCTTCCCTTTCGCGCAAAGCTGCCTCAATCCGCTTGCGTTCGCTAATATCGCGAGCAAAGGCGCACTGATATTCTTTACCGTTAAATTCCAAATGGTCGATCGTAATTTCCACCGGAAAAATGCGACCGTACTTAGTGAGGTGGTGAACTTCAATATTAACAGAGCCGCACCTTTTTAAGACTTTCCAGTGCAAACTCCAAGCAGTTTCTGGAAAATCGGGATTGATGTCATGTATAGTTAGGTCGAGCAATTCTTCGGCAGAATATCCCAAGGAAGAGCAAGCCGCGTCGTTGACGTATACAAATTTACCGTCGGCTCCGATCCAGAATACCGCATCTGCCGATCGGTCGATCGCAAATTGAGCCAACTGCCACTTTTCCTCAACCCGGTGGCGATCGGCAATTTCTTTTTCTAACTGTTCGTTAAGCGAATTGACAATGGTTTCGGGATCGGCAAGCGCGATCGATTGTTTGGCAAATTCTCCTGTATGGATATCTGGGTTTTCGTAATTTTCTTCTACTTGTTTGAACAGCATTTTTTGAAGATTTTTTGTTTTATTTAAGGTTGATTGAGTCAGTGCTTTCGGCATCAGAGCGATCGTCGCTGCGGCTAACAATAAAAAAATTACTGCAGTTGCAGCTTTGAGAGTTACAGACCACCAATAAATAGAATGCCAAAGCATCCAAACTTGCATCAATTGAGCAGCGCCGCAGGCAAAAAGACCAACAGCAAACAGCCGTCCAATCTTGCTGCGAGAACCTTGGCGGGTAAAATAGACTAAAGATGGCGCCACAGAGCAATAAGCCAGAGCCGTCAGCGAGTCAAAAACAGCGTACAGTCGCAACTCCCGCAGCGCGTCACAGCCAACGGCGGAAGATACAGGAAGTGTGGCAAAAAAAATTGTTAATTGTTCTTGCATAAAGTTCAAGAAAATTTATCTGTACCAATGCAAATCCGCTCAAATACAATTATTTGATTTCTGGGAGTGAAATATTTAGATAATTATATACTTTTTTGAGTTGGTTTGAAACAACACTTCGCAGAGTTTTTGGAAATCCCACCGTATAATCATGGTTTCGGGGGCGCTTGAGGCACAGGATATGCCTGCTTGAAAATCAAGGTTTTCATACTGCGAGCTAAAAACTTAGTTGGCTGATGCGCGCTGAATTCAGAAACCGGGTTTCTTCGTCGTATATTTCTCGCTATCAAACGTAAATTGTGTAGAAACCGGGTTTTTCGCCCCTGCGCTTCAACAGCAAACAGAAAACAACAAACAGTAGACAATAGTCCCCGCTCGCGTGCTTTGTAAAGCACCAGAGTTCCCGACAGCACTGGGAGCATCTGGTGTTTTGCAAAAAGCATTTTTTTATCGAGCGTGCGATCGTCCCCGCTGGCGTATTGTAATTGCGAGCAGGGACGATCGCACTATAAATGCTTGCGCTGAGATACTCCCGACAGCAATTTTCCGAAAAAATGCTTTTTCCCCAACCGGAAATGCTCCCAATTAGCGGACTTTTAAGGCAGCGCAAATCTCAATTTTTGCGCTCAATAATCCACAATTAATTAAGCGCCTCCAAGCACCCAATGCACCAAAGTCCGAACTCCAAAACCTGTAGCTCCGGGGCCGTTGTAGCCGTTTTCTTTCTCGATCCAAACCGGGCCGGCAATATCTAAATGCGCCCAAGGAGTATCCTTGACAAACTGCTTCAAAAAGAGCGCCGCTGTAATCGAACCACCGGGACGGGGGCCTGTATTTTTCATGTCAGCGTGCAATGCTTTTAAACCATCAAAATACTTCTCTTCCATCGGCATTCGCCAAAACTTTTCGCCAGCCAATTCTGAGGCGGCGACTATTTCGGCGGCGACGCTATCTTGAGGACTCCACAAACCGGCGATATCGTCGCCCAATGCAATTACGCAAGCCCCTGTCAGAGTTGCTAAATCGACAATTGCATCAAGTCCCAATTTATCAGCAAATACCAAAGCGTCAGCCAGGGTTAAACGCCCTTCTGCGTCGGTATTGTTGACTTCAATTGTTTTACCGTTGGAAGCTGTTAGGATGTCTCCAGGGCGCATGGCGCGACCGCTAATCATGTTTTCGGTGACGGCGCTGATAAAGTGAACTTCGACATCTGGTTTGATGTGTCCGATCGCCTTTGCCGCTCCCAGGGTAGCCGCAGCGCCGCCCATATCTACTTTCATCATTTCAATGCCGCTGCCGGCTCCTTTGATGTTCAAACCGCCGGAATCAAAGGTCAATCCTTTGCCGACAATTGCTATTTTGCGGCGCGGTGTACCTTCGGGTTTGTAAGTTAAATGGATGAATTTAGGCGGTAAATCGGATGCTAGGGCAACGCCGAGAAAGGCTCCCATACCTAGTTTTTCACAGTCTTCCCGCTCCAGTATTTCTAATTCTAAACCGCATTCTGCAGCTAGACTTTGAGCAGTTTCTGCCATTGTAATTGGGGTGACATAATTGGCCGGCGCTGCGACTAATTCCCGTGCTAAAATGACTCCGGCAGTAATTTGGCGGGCGCGGGCGATCGCACTTTCGGTACCGGCAAAACCGAGCAACTGAATTTGTTCGACCTGCGGGGTTTTATTGTCTGGTTCCGATTTGAAACGGTTGTCTTGATGCAGGGAGAGTTCTACACCTTCGACGATGGCGCTTGCTGTAGCGTCCGCTGCGTTTTTCCATACAGGAAAGCTAATTCCGAGGGTTTTACATTTCTCTTTTTTGCCTAACTTGGCGCAAACGCCTGCAGCTTGCCGCACGGTGTCTAATTTTAAGTCTGGGGCTTTTCCTAAACCGACGATCGCAATTTTGCGAATCGGATTGTTGCCGCCGACTCTGGCGATCGCGCTGGTGCCGGTTTTACCCTTAAAATCTACTTCCTGAATCAGCTCTTTTAAAGTGCCTGCGAGTTGTTCGTCTAATTGTGCCAAATCGCCCGTGAGTTCCAAAGCGTCCTCAAATAGACCAATTGCTAGGGCATCTCCCGTCCAAGCAGAACGGGGCGTATCGGTGACTAGAAATTCCATGTTTTGATTTACTGTTTAGATTTGAGATTTTTGATTGTACTTTGTTGTGGGCGGTTTGTGGTTTTTCCTTGGTGCGCGTAAATATATCGATCGCACAAATTCCCCGCTCCACATCAAAATAAATTCTGGTACTATATCAGCGTGGAACGGGCTCGATGCCAGCGATGGCGTGGAACACCCCTCCTGCCTGTGATGGCTCTTGACAAGAGATCGATTTTCTATTCTTAATTATCTGAAATTTTCCCATGCTAAAGCAACGTAAAACCCAACTTTCTATTTTAATCAGCGTTTCAGTTTGCGTGATGGTGCTCGGCTCTTTGGTGGCGGCAGCAAAATTGATGGGTGTCGGCCCCTTCCAGAAGGCTCAGCAGCCCCTAGATGCAGCGAATTCTGCAGCGTCGTCGGTTAAGATGCTCGTATCGCTCTCACCCCAGGAGCGATCGGCAAAATTAGTTGAACTCGCCACCCTGCAGCCTGCAAGTACCAACCCCGGGCAGGAAATCTCCCCTCAAATTCGCGCCCGCTACCTGCTTGCGAGCGATTTAATCCAGCAAGGAGATGCCACCAAAGCATTAGAATTATTGGACAAACTAGAGCAACAATATCCTGTTTTAGCCTCTCATATTGCCCAAAAACGCGCCCAAGCTTACGAATTAAGTGGCGACAAAGGCAAAGCACAAAAAGCTTGGCAAGAACTGCTAAAAAATTATCCCAACGACCCCGTAGCAGCGGAAGCTTTATATGTTTTAGGCAAGTCAAAACCGGAATATTGGCAGCAGGCAATTACTGAATTTCCTGCTCATCCGCGCAGCATAGAAATTGCCCTGAAGAAGTTAAAAGAAAATCCCAACCAGCCGCAGTTGATGCTGCTAGTAGCAAAACACGGTCATTATGTCAAAGATTACGGTACATTATTAGAACAATTGGTGCAGCAAAACAGCGCTAGTTTGAAACCCGAAGATTGGGAAGAAATTGCCTTTGGGTATTGGGAAAAACAGGATTACGGCAAAGGAGCAATTGCTTACGGAAAAGCTCCCCGCACCGCCAAAAATCTTTACCGGAAAGCTCGCGGTTTGTGGCTTGACGGCAAAATTCCAGAATCAAAAATTGCCTATCAAGAATTAATGGCGGCGTTTCCCGATTCCGAAGATACTGGTTTGGGTTTAATTCGGCTGTCGCGACTGAATGAGCCCAAGGATGCGATGGTTTTGCTCGATCGCGCGATCGGCAAATTTCCCAATTATGCCCCCGAAGCTTTGCTAGACAAATCCAAACTTCTCGACAAAGCAAACAGCGCTAAATCCGCCTCAAATACCCGCAAATTGCTATTGACAAAATACAGTAATTCTGATAAAGCAAGTGAGTTACGTTGGGCGATCGCCCAACAATATGCCAAAGCCGGAGATTTAAAATCAGCTTGGCAGTGGGCGAGGGAACTAACCACCAACAATCCCGACAGCGAACCAGCACCAGAAGCAGCATTTTGGGTGGGGAAATGGGCGCAGCAACTAGGCCGCGACCAAGATGCAAAAACATCATTTGAATACACCATTTTACGCTATCCCGAATCATATTTTGCATGGCGGTCGGCCGTACTTCTGGGCTGGCCAGTAGGCGACTTCACCACAGTCCGAGATTTGTCTCCCAAGGTAGTGCGGCCGCTTCAGCGCCCGGAACCAAGCGCAGGTTCTCCAGCATTAAAAGAACTCTATCAACTAGGTCAAGATAGAGATGCTTGGACGCTGTGGCAAATAGAATTTATCGACCGCATCGAACCGAGTATTTCCGAACAATTTACCGACGGTTTAATGCGAATTGGAGTAGGAGACAACTTAGACGGTTTGTGGATGATTGGGAGTTTGCGGCAGCGCGACAAACCCGACGATAGAACCGAATACCTCGCCCTCAGACAGCAGTCGGCCTATTGGCAAGCATTATATCCTTTTCCGTACCTAGAAACCATTGTTAAATGGTCTCAAGAGCGCCAAATAAATTCATTATTAGTGACAGCATTAATCCGGCAAGAATCGCGATTCATGCCTGGTATTAAATCAATAGTTGGCGCGACCGGTTTAATGCAAGTAATGCCGGAGACAGCAACTTGGGTTGCTGAGAAAATTAATCTCAAAAAATATTCATTGGAGAATATAGACGACAATATTAAACTCGGAACTTGGTATTTGGATCACACTCACGACGAATACAAGAATAACTCGATGTTAGCTGTGGCGAGTTACAATGCCGGGCCGAATGCAGTAGCAGATTGGTTGAAGAGATTTAGCTTTAGCGACCCGGATGCTTTTGCGGAAAAAATTCCGTTTCCTGAAACTAAAGGATACGTAAAATCGGTGTTTGAGAATTACTGGAACTATCTGCGGATTTACAATCCAGAAGTTAATCAGTTAATGAGCGATAATTATGAGGCTTCACAGAAAAAAGCAAAGTAAATTATTCGTCGTGTGGGGGGGGGTTTATCTAAATTGTTGCTAATCGTTATATATTTTGGGTGAACCTGCCCCGACAAAATAGGGTTTCTTAGGGGCGAGTTCACCAACCATAATCGCCCCAAACACTCTCAAAAACTATCCCCCACCCAACAAACAATCATCAGTAATTGGCCGAATATAGTATCAGCGGCATCCCAAGGAATCGCGAGTAGAAATGCCTGTGTGAGAATTAATTCCGCTGGCTTTCGCGCACAATTCTTTAACTTGTGCGCCATCCATAATTGCGTCAGTAAAATCAGCACCGGTGATATCAACTCCATCAAA
The DNA here is from genome assembly GCF_036700745.1 of Microcoleus sp. S36a_B3. Lineage (NCBI taxonomy): Bacteria > Bacillati > Cyanobacteriota > Cyanophyceae > Oscillatoriales > Microcoleaceae > Microcoleus > Microcoleus sp. S36a_B3. The sequence goes on from NZ_JAUBPN010000020.1 coordinate 43,160, forward strand.
AGTAGAACGCAACAAAATTGTTTCCACTAAAATGGCATCACTTAAATCAGCCTTAGTAAATTTAATTTGATCGATCATGGCATTAGTTAAATTTGCGCCGTGCAAATTCGCCTCAGTCATCACCGAAGCGCTCATAATTGCTCCCCGCAAATCGGCATTAGAAAAATTAGTTAAGTCCATATTAGCGTTAGAAAACTCAGCAGCCCGCAGCATTTGACCGGAAAAATCGCGTCTTGTGAGTTCGGCGTTGCTAAAGGACAGCGGCGGCGCGTAATATTTAGATTGAGCCAGGGCTGGTCGCGGGAGGATGAAGATAGTTAGCGCTAAGAGGAATGCTGCTAGTTGCCGGAGTTTCATAAGTCTGATATTCTCACAAGGTGGGTATTTTGTAGTGTATCCCGAACTTTGGTCGATCGACCAAACAGTTACAATCTCAATTAATAGTGATGGAGATGAAAAAAGCGATATGTTAAGTTTTTTCTTAACTTGGATAGTGGCCGCAGTTTCGCTGGTGATTACAGCTAACATTGTACCAGGTATTGCGGTGGTTAGTTTTCCGGCGGCGATGGTGGCTGCTGTGGTGATCGGATTGGTGAATGCGGTTGTCAGGCCGATTATTACACTGCTGACGCTTCCTTTGACTGTGATTACTTTAGGTTTGTTTTTGTTTGTTGTGAATGCAATTTCGCTTTCCTTGGCTTCCTGGTTGGCGGGTATATTCAATATTGGTTTTGCAGTTAACGGTTTTTGGCCTGCTTTGTTTGGTTCGATTGTTTTGTCGTTTGTTTCTGGGTTGATTGGTCGTTTTGTGAATCCGGGCACTTTGGATTAGGAAGATATTATCCCAGATAGTCGATCGGGCAAACAGCAACCGCTACTGTAACAGAGCCTAGTTTTTTTTCCGATCGAAAGATTTTTTTGGGAACTAAGAGGGGATGGGAAACAGCCCCAAACGCAGATAAACGCGGATGACTGATGGATATCTGCGTTTCTTGATGTTGGCGGGCGGTTACAATTTGGGCGATCGCACAAAGTGCAGCCGCTTCTGCTACACTTTTAGTCCCGACCTTTTGCGTTACCACATTGGAAGGATTCGGAACTTCTACAGAATTTAAAATATCAGCAGCAAAAGTTTTTAACGGCCAGTTTCGCCCAGCACAAAGTTCCAGCAAACCGACTTCACCTGCTTTAGTATCAACAGTAGCAATACCTGCGATCGCACTTTCGGCCAAATGAGCGCCCCGACAGACATTTTGAATCGCAGTTTCGATTAATTCCCGTGGCGTTCCGCCTTCGCAACCTATCCCTACCCACAACACTCGCGGGTGCAACTGAACCTTTGGTAAAGTAGATTCCGGTGCAAATCTTCTCTGGGTGAAACTAATCCAAATTCGCCCTTTGATAGTTGACAGATTTTCCCCTTCCCAATACAATGAATGATTGTCTGGCAGACTGTTTTGCCACAAAGTAGAACCCACTTCTTGAATTACTTCTACAGTTTGTCCTCTCTTCATAGTTGCCGCTATTCCCGCCCAGTCGCCTTCCCCCCGATTCCAAGCGCTGGGAAAGTCTAACATATCTAACGTAAACTCATCCTTCATTATTCAGTTATTTCTTATGTAGTTTCACTGCGACCGCAATCTTAAAAAAAATTAACACTTTGTTTATTGAAAATTTTGGTATAAGTGTAGCATAAACTACAAAAAATCCAACATTTAAGATGGTAGAACTAAATCAGTTACTGTTAGAGTTTGAAAGAAACGTCAAATCGGAACAAGTCACAAAAGAATGGAAAGAGCGCCGGGAAAGTTGGGTTAGCGATGTGGCAGCATCAGTTAACCTGACATATCTAGCAAAATTGCTAGTTGAATTTGAATCCAACTTGCAGGGGGAATCGGTTGATATTCAGTGGAAAGAGCGTCGGAACAGTTGGGTAGAAGAATGTCTGGGAGCATCCATTGTTCAAGAAGTATCAAGTTTATTGCTGGAACTAGAAACCCAGACAAATTCGGAAGCTATGGCTGATGAATGGCAGCATAATCGCGAGACTTGGGTACAGCAAATGCACACTTTTAACGAGTAGTTTCGACAATTCAGAGCCTGTAAATATGCGTTTTCAGGCTCTAAATTTTCCTAATGACTAATGACTAAAGCATTCGGATCCACAATCATATTTTGACTGAAGCACGCGACTGCAAACATTCCCACAAATACCTGAGCGACAATCTTCGGATTCATCTTTGGATAAACTTGTTTTTGCATCGCCGTTTCCCAAAAAGCCACATCGCTCATTATAAAAAAAAAAACAGTCTAAATCAATAAAATTTGTAATAAAATAGCACAAACTGCAAACAATAAAACATTTAATATGGTAGAAATGAACCAGTTACTGTTAGAGTTTGAAAGCAACCTCACATGGGAAGCTGTGACGAAAGAATGGAAAGAACGTCGCGACAGTTGGGTGAGTAAAGTGCAAGCAGCCGTAGAACCGTCACAGCTAGCAGAATATCTAATTGAATTGGAATCAGACATCCAGTGGGAAGCGGTACAGAGTCAATGGAAACTTCTCCGAAAAAGTTGGAGAGAAGATTGTCAAGTAGTATCGACTCTGGAAGAAGTATCAAGTTTATTGCTGGAACTAGAAAGCAATACAACTTGGGAAGTATTGTCCGATGAATGGCAGGATATTCGGGAGAATTGGGTGCAGCAAGTGTACGAGTTTAACGACGAGTAGTGTCAGCGAGGCAGAGCTTTGTTAGTATGGGTTTTAAACCCCTGTCTAAAAGCGAAAGTCTTCTTGCATAGGATTAAATAACTCATGGGAGCATCTCAGCATTTAGGTGTGCATTTCGGTTAGTGTTAACTTAGATGCCCGCTCCCCAGCGCTTGATATTAAATCCGGTAGCATCGGAATTATATAGTGGGAGTGTCCCCGAAGAGCGATCGACAAATTCGCTCTTCAATGACTAATGACTAATGATATCAATTCCGGTTGCACTCATACATGATGTTAATAGTTAACAGTAAATTTACTCTTGAGATGAAAAGAGGATTTGATATGACTACTGACTACTGACTACTGACTACTGACTACTGACTACTGACTACTGACTAATCCTTAACTAAAACGCCGTTCAGAAAAATATCCGCTAATCCTTCGGCCATTTCCTGCATTTCTTGCGGAGAAGCATTCGGTTCCCCAATCGTATTTTGACTGAAACCGGCTACTGCAAACATTCCCAAAAATACCTGAGCGACAATCTTCGGATTCATCTTCCGATAAACTCCTTTTTCCATCGCCGTTTCAAAAAAAGCCTCAGCTACAACGCTCATTTTTCCGATGACTTCTAACTGAATGCGATCGCGCAAATCCGGGTGAAACTGAGCTTCCAAAAAACAGACCCGCATCATATCGCTATTTGCGCGGATATTCAGCATCCGCCGGCGCATCACCTGAGCCACTGCTTTGTAACTGCCCATCTCACTCAATTCTGTCAGCAAATCTGTCAGTATTTCCACCCATCCTTCCGTCGCCACTTGAATCAAAATCGCTTTTTTATTATCAAAATGCCGAAATAGCGTACCCTCAGCCACCCCCGCCGCCGCTGCTAAATCGCGAGTTGTCGTACCGTCGTATCCGCTGTGGGCAAACAACCGCACAGCCGCTTGTAAAATCCGCTTTTTGGTTTCTGTTTCTGAAGGAGGAGACTGATTAAAAATTCGCATGGCTTAATCGGTAATTGGTGACTGGGAATTGCGGGTTTGGGACGGGCGGGCGAAATAATGTTAAGTTTTAAGTTGTGCGCGGCTTTAATCTTAAACTTCAAACTCCTCGCCGAGATCTAGATTCTTTTTGAGATTGGCTGTATCAGCCTAACATCTGCGGCGCAACAGATCGCTTATGCCTCCAAAAATCTTTATCCTTAGAAAAGTATCCCTGGCATCGATCGCCAACATTTATTTGTTTGACAATCCAAAATCCCCAATCTAAAATCTAAAATCGAATGACCCCGCAGTTCCAAAAACCACGCGCGGCGAAGCTATCCCCTAGGGAATCGCCCCGCCCAACTCGATTCATCGCCTCCCTGCTGGCTGCTGTAATGCTGTGGTGGGGAATTTGCCCTCAAATCGCCTCCGCCCGCGAGAACCCCGCTAACGGCTCTCCAGCAATGTCTGTTCAACCGTCGCTCGATCGAGTAATCGAGCAAGTCACCGAATTCAAGCTCGACAACGGCATGACATTCGTCGTGCTCGAAAGGCCCCGATCGCCCGTAGCATCGTTTTTAATTCACGCTGACGTGGGAGGCGCAAACGAACCCGACGGCCAAACCGGAGTCGCCCACTACCTCGAACATTTAGCCTTTAAGGGCACGCCAAAAATCGGCACTACCGACTACAAAGCCGAAAAGCCGCTGCTAGAAAAACAAGACGAACTCTTCGAGCAAATGCAAGCAGCCAAGGCGATCGGCAAAACCGAAGAAGTCGCCAAATTTAGAGCAGAATTGGACAAAGTTGAAGCAGAAGCAGGGCAATTTGTCAAGCGCAACGAATTCGGCAAAATAGTCGAACAAGCAGGCGGAGTCGGACTAAATGCCGCTACTTCTACCGACTCGACAATGTATTTTTACAGCCTCCCAGCTAACAAATTAGAACTGTGGATGTCGCTGGAATCAGAGCGATTTCTAGAACCTGTATTTCGGGAATTTTACAAAGAAAAACAGGTGATTTTAGAAGAACGGAGGCTGCGAACTGAGAATTCTGCGATCGGACAAATGGTTGAAGCTTTTGCCAGCACAGCCTTCTCGGTTCATCCCTACCGCCGCCCCGTAATTGGCTACACCGAAGACATTAAAAACCTGACACGAGAACAGGTGCAGAAGTTTTTTGAGACTCACTACATCCCCAGCAAGCTAACAGCAGCGGTGGTAGGAGACGTGAAAGCTTCGGAAGTGAAGCGACTCGCTCAAATTTATTTCGGCCGCTACAAAGCGAAACCAGCGCCTTCTGACTTGGAAATTGTGGAGCCTCCGCAAACGCAAACTAAGGAAGTCACGCTGAAGTTAAAAACTCAACCTTGGTATTTGGAAGGATATCACAGGCCGGCGATGAATCATCCCGACAATGCGATTTATGAAATTATTGGTTCTTTGCTCAGCGATGGCCGCACTTCTCGGCTCTACAAATCTTTGGTAGAACAACAGCAATTGGCGCTGGCGGCTCAAGGTTTCAGCGGTTATCCGGGGGAAAAATATCCGAATTTGATGTTGTTTTACGCTCAAACTGCTCCGGGCCGCACGGTTGATGAAGTAGCAGCAGCTTTGAGCAAAGAAATCGATCGCCTGAAAAATGAGCCAGTTTCTGCTATGGAATTGGAGCGGGTGAAAACTCAGGCGAGAGCCGATTTGTTGCGATCGCTCAATTCTAATATGGGCATGGCATTTTCGCTGCTGGACTATCAAGTAAACACCGGTTCGTGGCGAAATTTGTTCAAGGAATTGGATGCGATCGCGGCTGTTACTCCGGCTGACATTCAGCGTGTCGCTCAGGCAACTTTCCGCCCGGAAAATCGCACGATTGGTAAGCTTTTGCCACTTTAATCAGAAGGAAGAAGGAAGAAGGAAGAAGGAAGAAGGAAGAAGGAAAATTTGTTTCCCGACTCTGCCCCTTCTTGCCAACTTAGCTCGTTTCCAGGCTGTGCCTGGAAATGCAGATCCCGAGGCTCTGCCTCGTCGAATTTCAAATCAGCGAGGCAGAGCCTCTAGATATCGGTTCCCAGGCAGAGCCAGGGAACCAGTTAAACCAGTTAAAAAGGTAAAAAACACTCGTTTTCAGGCTCTGCCTGGAAATGCAGATACCGAGGCTCTGCCTCGTCGAATTGTCAACAGATTAAAATTAGGAGAAAGAATGACAAGGACTAAATTGAAACTAAAAAAAGTAAAGTTATTTCTGCTATCACTTTGCATTTTTACTGTTTCATTGGGCACGTTTAATTTGTTACCTTCCTTCGCGGCAGGGCCAAAACACTATGACGAATTAACATTCCCGGCGGTGCCAGAAATCAAACTGCCTAAATACACTCGCTTCGAGCTAAAAAATGGCATCCGGGTGTATCTGATGGAAGACCGGGAACTCCCGCTAATTGGGGGAACGGCGCTATTTCGCACGGGCGATCGCTTTGAACCTGCTGATAAAATTGGATTGGGAGGATTGACGGGAGAAGTGCTCCGAACTGGCGGCACGAGTCGGCATACGGCTGATGAATTAAATCAGTTGCTGGAACAGCGAGCAGCTTCGGTAGAAACGGGAATTGATGCTACTTCTGGTAGCGCTAATTTTAGTGCTTTAGCTGAAGATTTGGAACCAGTGTTTGACTTGTTTGCGGAGGTGATTCGGGAGCCAATTTTTGAAGAGGAAAAGTTGGATTTAGCGAAGAATCAAACTCAAGGTGCGATCGCCCGCCGCAATGACGATCCTAACGATATTACCGGGCGCGAGTTTGAAAAGTTAATTTATGGCGATCGCAGTCCCTACGCCCGCACGGTAGAATACAAGACTATCGCAAATATTTCTCGCGACGATTTGGTGAGTTTCTACCAGAAATATTTCCATCCCAAGAATATGATTTTGGGTATTTCTGGTGACTTTGATACAGCTAAAATGCGATCGCTCGTCGAGGAAAAATTCGGCAACTGGCAACCGAGTCAAAGTGCAGAAGTGCCGCCGTTACCAACGGTATCGCCGGCAAATCAAGGTGGCATATTTTTGGTAAATCAGCCGCAATTAAGTCAAAGTTACGTGCAAATGGGACATTTGGGCGGAATGCTCAGCAGTCCAGATTACGGTGCTTTGGACGTAATGAATGGGGTTCTCAACGGTTTCGGTGGCCGTTTGTTCAATAACGTGCGATCGCGCCAAGGTTTAGCTTACACAGTTTACGCCGCTTGGAGTCCGAGATATGACTATCCGGGGGTGTTTGTCGCTGGTGGCCAAACGCGATCGGACGCGACAGTACCGTTTATCAAGGCAATTCGCGCTGAGATCGATCGTATCCGCACCGAACCAATTACCGCCGAAGAATTAGCTTTTGCTAAAGATTCCACCCTCAATTCTTTCATCTTCAAATTTGAAAATCCGAGTCAAACATTGTCGCGATTAATGCGCTACGAATACTACGGTTATCCCGAAGATTTCATTTTTAGCTACCGCCGCAGCATCGAAGCAGCAACAATTGCCGACGTGCAGCGCGTAGCCAAGACTTATTTGCAACCGGAGAATCTGGTAACATTAGTAGTGGGAAATAGTACGGCAATTGAACCGCCGTTATCGAGTTTGGGAAATTCGGTAAAAGTGCAATCTGTTGATATCACAATTCCCTCGGCTACTTAATCGATGATTTCTGTGACGCACCAGACTATTGTGTGGTGCGTCACTGTGAGATTGTGAATCTAATTTGTAAATTTTCGAGTGCGAACCTTACGGCTGATGAATAATATAATGCAATACGGTTTACTTAAGACGATCCCCCCTAACCCCCCTTAAAAAGGGGGGGGATCAGAATGCCCTCAAATTCCCCCTTCTTAAGGGGGATGCGAGGGGGATCTCCGGGGCATAAATATGTTAAGTGAACCGTATTGTAATATAATGAATATAACCACACAAGAGCAATTCGAGTTAATTCTAGGTTCTAGTATAGAAAATCAAGAATTTATCAGATTAACTTTAGGAAAGTATAGAGGAGGAGAAGACGGTTTAACTAAAATTATTGTGAGAATTGTAGAATTAAAATCCATAAAACTTTCTTTTACCTATAGTTACAAAACTAAAGAAATAGTCAAAAATTACCCAATCGAAGAGGGATTAGATTTAATCAAAACCCTGATTGGCAGTGAATTTATGAGTATTAGATTATTCTCGATCGAGCAAGATGTTCAACTTGAATATGGCAAAAATAAAAACCCTAAAATTAATTTTCTTAAGCCCACTTTTACCAATCCTGTTGATACGACTCCGCAGCAACACGATCGCAGGAAGAAACGGTATATTGAATCAGAAAATAATGTATATCTCAGAGCGTTAGGCATTACCAATAGTCAAGGTAATGTCGTAAGAACGATGGAAGATAAGTTCAGACAGATAAATAAGTTTGTGGAAATCATACATGGCTTAGTTGAATCATCAGAATTAGCAGAAAAAAGTCATATTTCTGTAGTTGACATGGGTTCAGGCAAGGGATACTTAACCTTCGCAATATATGATTTTTTGAACAATATTTTAGGCAAAGAAGCATCGGTTATCGGTATAGAAAGCAGAATACATTTAGTGGATTTTTGTAACTCTGTTGCCCAATCAGTTAATTTTGAAAGGTTACATTTTAACCAAGGAAACATCAGTAACTATAGCGCCGAAAAATCAGACATAACCATCGCACTTCATGCCTGCGATACTGCAACAGATGATGCAATTTATAAAGGGATACAGTCTGATTCTTCCTTAATCATCCTAGCACCATGCTGCCACAAGCAAGTTAGGAAACAAATTCATCCGAATATGGTTTTGAAGGATCTCTTAAAGTCTGGTATTTTGCTGGAGAGGCAATCGGAAATAGTTACTGATGGATTAAGAGCGCTTTTACTTGAATTGTCTGGCTATAAAACTAAGGTTTTTGAGTTTATAGCTGCTGAACATACGAGTAAGAATATAATGATTGTGGGAATTAAAAGCAATCATAGTATCAATAAGGAGCAGATTATTGGACAAATCAAAGAAATTAAAAAACTTTATGGAATAAACTTTCACTATTTAGAGACTTTACTATTTCCCCACTTCTTTCTTTCCCCCGATCTGGCCGATATAATTAATGCTTAGTTGGTAAGCGATCGCCCTATAATACCAATTTCAACCCGATCGCATTCAAGCAGTAATCCTGGGTTTGAAGTGCCCTATGGTCAATTTGGATTGAGTAGCGATTTGCCCGATCGCCCGATTCATGTCAGCCGATCGATATCAACACCCAACTCGCGCAACTTTGCCGCCAATAAATCCGCCCGCAACCGTTCATGTTCCGCCCGCAACCGTTCATATTCCGCCTGTTCCGAGCTCCACAGCAGCAAATTTCCCTGCGAATCCCACCAACGCAGCCAATTCATAGTTTGCCCCAGCCGTTCCCCCGACCAAATCCCCAGCCACAAATCCAACTCTGGAATCCGCACCCGCCCCTCAGCATCAGCAGCCTGCGTTTCATAGGCTCCATTTTGCAGATACCGCACTTCCAGCTTGGGCTCGTAGGGGTCGTAGGTAACGTAGGTGGGCACTTGCAGAATCTGTTCGTAGAAGTAGAGCTTGCCATAGGGAGGAGTCGATCGCACCGACAGTTCGCCGTAATCTTCATTAGACAAAAACTCCATCACCACCGATACCGGCGCACCCTCCAGATTCGGCGTGTAACTCCGGCGAATCGTCCCCTCAGCAACTGGATGCACTTGCGGCACGAAAAACCAATCCGGTGCTTTGACTACAATCTGCTTATTTACAGTCGCTACCAGTCCAAAATTGGAACCAATAAGGGCGATCTGTTCAATGCGTCCAGCGGCACCCAGAGCATCGGTAAGAGCAGCAGCAAGGGGCGGTTGTTGAATATTTTCCACGGGATCGTCCGGTAAAACAAAGTCGGCTGGTAGGGCTTCCCAAGTGACATTTGGTGTTGTGGAACTTGATAAGATTTTAAGAACCATTAACTCATACCATTTGAGATTTTATATTTTAGATTACTCGTTACCAGGCTCCAGCCTGGTAACGCCGGGAGGTTCTGCCTCCATTTTACCAAGCGAGGCAGAGCCTCTGGATATAGGTTCCCAGGCTGGAGCCTGGGAACCAGTTAACTTTGTTTTTGTAGGTGCGGTTTCAACCGCCGTCTGCATCTAAAAATCAATAGTCAAAGGCGCTCTCGGAAACGGAATTACATCGCGAATATTCCCCATTCCCGTCATGAATTGCACCAACCGTTCAAACCCCAAACCAAAGCCAGCGTGAGGCACAGTACCGTAGCGGCGCAAATCCAAATACCACCACAACTCCTCCTTATTCATCCCCTGCGCTTCCATGCGCCGCTCCAACACATCCAGCCGTTCTTCCCGCTGGGAACCGCCGATAATTTCCCCAATATTTGGAGCCAAAACATCCATTGCTCGCACGGTTTTCTCGTCTTCATTTAAACGCATATAAAATGCTTTAATTCCGACCGGATAATCGCTGACAATCGTCGGCTTCTTAAACAAATCCTCAGCCAAATAGCGCTCGTGTTCCGACTGCAAATCCAAGCCCCAACTTACTGGGAAATCAAACTTTTTGTCGGCTTTTTCCAAAAGTGCGATCGCCTCGGTATAAGTAATCCGCTCAAACTGATTATTAATAATATTTTCAGCAGTAGCCAAAACCGTTTTGTCAATGCGCTCATTGAAAAACTCCATATCCTCCGGGCAATGCTCCAAAACGTACTTAAAAATGTACTTTAAAAACGCCTCAGCCAAATCCATATCACCCTGCAAATCGCAGAAAGCCATCTCCGGTTCAATCATCCAAAACTCAGCCAAATGTCGCGAAGTATTAGAATTTTCCGCTCGAAAAGTCGGGCCAAAAGTGTAAACATTGCCGAAAGCCATCGCCATAACTTCCGCTTCCAACTGGCCGCTAACTGTTAAATAAGCGCGCTTGCCAAAAAAGTCCTTCGCATAATCAACCTCTTGCGAATCCGTGCGCGGCACATTCTTTAAATCAAAGTTGGTAACGGCGAACATCTCCCCCGCACCTTCGCAGTCGCTAGCAGCAAGAATCGGAGTGTGAACCCACAAAAAGCCGCGTTCCTGAAAAAATTGGTGTACCGCCGCCGAACAAGCATTGCGGACTCTAAACACAGCGCCGTGGGTGTTTGTGCGCGGCCGCAAATGGGCGATTGTCCGCAAAAATTCCAAGGAATGGCGCTTTTTTTGCAGCGGATAAGTTTGCGGGTCTGCTTCGCCGTAAACTTGTACTTGCGAGGCTTTTAACTCAATTCGCTGTCCTTTCGCAGGTGACGCTACCAGCACTCCCGACACCTCTAAAGATGCACCTGTATTAAGTTGTTTGAGTATATTTTCAAAATCCGGCAAATCAGCATTGATGACTACCTGCAAATTAGCCATCGCCGAACCGTCGTTAACTTCCACAAAGGCAAATTCTTTCAATTCGCGCTTAGTACGCACCCAACCTTGAACAGTGACAGTTTCGCCCGGTTCACCACCGCGCAAAATTGCTGCAATTCGTTGACTTGTCATAATATCCACTCCTGTTTATTTAATATTTTGCACCAAAATTCTCTCTTTTCTCTTCCTCTGCGCCCTCTGCGCCCTCTGCGGTAAAAAAAATCATAAATCCCAACATAATTCAACCCGCGTAGGATTTCAAAATCCAACCGATCAAAATGCCGAGTCCCCCAAAGCGAACTGCTTGCCAAAAAGGTTGTTTTATGCTTCCCCAAGAAAACAGGCTGCTTTCTAAATTTAACTCGATCGTTTCCAATTCTTGCTCAATTTTCCGCAATTCTTGCTTGAGTTGCGGCAATGGATTTTGGCGCAGAGACTGGCGCACGTCTTCGCGCCGGTGCCCGAGTTCGTCTTGGCGCTGTCGATCGACCTGAATTTGAGTGTAACGCTCTTTGACGGCTGCGAGCGATCGCTCCACTGCTGCGATCGCCTGCACAAACTCGTTTTCTTGCTCTTTTTGATTTAACTCTGACGGCTGTTGAGGCATTTCGATCTGCAAACCTGACGAGAATAAAAAAACCGATTCCCAATTAAATTGTTATTATTATGTGCAGTTATTTAAAAAATTCAGAAACCCTAGCCAAATCCCTATAATTGCCACCTATGCTTGAAACCGCACAAACAACCCAAACTGTCAACCTCAACGAGCTTAGCACGGTAGAACTAGCTCAAGCTCTAGCAGCGCGCCTCGCCATCTCCGAAAAAGATTGGCACCGCCTCAAAGCCAACCGTTCTGCGCGCGCGGGCGAGCAAGCTGCAGCCGCTTTGGTGTTTTTGCTCAAAAAACAGCCAGAAGAAGCTCTCCCGCGCTTACAACAAGCCGCAGGATGGCTGGATCGATCGATCTCTGCTCCTCCCTGTCCCACCCACGGCAAATAATTGTGAGTCGCTGAGTCTTGAGGTGAACAGCGGATTTGTTGCTAAAAAATCAGACGATCGCGCCGCTCGATCGAGCAGCGCGATTGCGAGTTAAAAAAGATTTTATGCTTTTCTAACTCAAAACTCAAATTTTGCATTATCATCTAGTATCAATAGCCAGATAATCCATATTTTCAATCCCTGCTTCAGCGGGGAAAAGAAAAAATTTGCCAGTCTAGCCGAACCTAAAACTGCTGCAAAATATCATTTCTAGTGCAAGCGAGGCAGCCGGTAGCGACTGGAAACTTCTTTGCACAGCCGTAACTCTGTACCTTGAGAATTCCACTCTACCCGATCGAATATTTGGTAAAGAATAAACAGTCCCCTACCACATTCTTGTTCCACATGGGGGAGTGCAGAGTTATCTGCAACATCCTCTGCTATGAGACTGTCAAAATTATCGGTATCAAGATCGCAACCGCAAGGAGTTTTAAAGCCAGCACCTTCATCCGATATCACCCACCAGTATTGGTTTTGGACGATCGAAAAACGGACTCCAACTGTTTTACTGGGGTCTAACTTGTTTCCATGCTTAGCCGCATTTACCAAAGCTTCTTGAAGCCCTAACCGCAATTCCGCTTGCCACCGCTGTGGAACCTCTGCTAGGAGCAGATCCAAAACAGGACAAAGGTATAGGGTAGAAGCGAAGCTAATCGTAATCCAATTGCGTCCGGTCGGACGGGTTGAAATAGCAATCACTCAGAAAACTCCCTAACTTTCAGGTGGATGAACTTCACACCCTGCATAAGTTGGCTCCCTAGTATTCAAAATGCTAATTAATTGAGCTGCGCCACTCTATTTCTATCTTAGAGTATTTGAGCATTTAAGCAAAGCAAACAACGTCACAAAATATTCTGCGATTCTCAGAAACGAATAGCGGCAACCCTCAGTAATTTTACTTATCAGTTTCACTTGCACCAGATTTTTGATCTCGGATCGAGGCAACTCACGGGCGATCGCCGCGACATCTCCCAAGCCGCAAACAGTCGCGGTACGAAACGATCCCCAGCCATAAACAATCTAAAATATCTATTAAAACATCGAGCCCTAGAACCATCGCCGATCGCGCCAGACTCTCTCGCCCCACAGAGCGATCTGGCCGCTTTAGGGTACGAACATCATACCTAGGTGTGTTGCCATCAAGATCTCATCTATTTCTCCTATGCCGGTCGGCGCAAAAAAATCGCACTGCAGTAATCTTGATTAAATCAATATTTGTTACAAAACTTATTTCACATGAGTCAAGAACTCGCGATCGCCCAACCGGCCAAAATTGACAAATCCTTTGCTGGCGAATCTCATGCGCGTTTACCGAACTTTGTAAATCTGAACGTCGCGATACAATAGTTAAAGTAAATAATTATTTCTTTACATTATGCAAACCACCCCAACCATCACCACAGCCCCTATAGCAGGCACTTACTGGCAGTGGCGGGGCCATTCAGTGTACTACGTCCGATCCGGCGATCGGCATCCCGAACACCCTCCCTTGCTGTTAATTCACGGTTTTGGCGCGTCCACAGACCATTGGCGCAAAAATATCAGCGGCCTGAGCAAAGACTTTGAAGTCTGGGCGATCGACCTGATCGGATTTGGGCGATCGGCAAAACCCGAAATCCAGTACAGCGGCGACCTCTGGCGCGACCAACTCCACGACTTCATCACCAACGTCATCGGCCGGCCCGCCGTCCTCGCCGGCAACTCCCTCGGAGGCTACGCCGCCTTGTGTGTCGCCGCCCAGCGTCCCGAATCAGCCGCCGGACTCATCTTAATCAACAGCGCCGGCCCCTTCAGCGAACCCCAACCGGCACCCGAAGCCCCGCCCGTGCAAAAAGCTATATCTGTGGTAGCTAAAACCTTATTCCAGCAAGATTGGGCAAGTTTTCTGCTGTTCCAGTACGCGCGCCAGCGATCGACAATTCGGAAAACTCTAGAAAAAGTGTATCTCGACCAAAGCGCCGTCACAGACCAATTAGTAGAAGAAATTTACCTTCCCTCCTGCGATCCCGGTGCACCCAAAGTATTCGCCTCCGTATTCCGAACGCCCCAAGGTGAAAAAATCGACCTATTGCTGAGTCAATTAACCTCTCCGCTGCTGATGCTGTGGGGAGAAGGCGATCCGTGGATGAATTCTGCAGACAGAAGCGCCAAATTTCGCCAACACTATCCGCAGTTGACAGAACACTTTATCAAAGCCGGTCACTGTCCCCATGACGAAGTACCGGAACAGGTAAACGAACTGATTCGCGGATGGGTAATTAACCAATAGTCGATCGGCATCAACTCTGTTAATCTCCGTTAATCTGCGGTAAAAATACCTCAACCAAAAAACAAGACGACCTATTGGGGTCGTCTTATTTTATTTAATAAAAAATGCAATTTGTCAATAGCAAACAGCGACTATTTTTTCCGTTTAGCCTTATCTAACCGCCTGCGATCGCGCCACTCAACCGAAGTCAAATATGCAACCCCGCCTGTGACAGTCACCAGCAGTACAAAGGCCACTAAAACGAGAAAATTAGCAATAGAAAATTCCACAACCCCTCCTGCTTGGCTTAGATTTGAGATTATGTGCGATCGCACAACCGCAATCAAATTAGCTTGTAACGAGGAATATAAGTCCTCATCAAACTCTGCAGACTCGCATTCCTCACTACAAACCTTACAACAACTCTTCCAAAATTGTAAACCGGACATGATTAATTGCCAAAGTCCCCACGGAAACATCCTCCTTCTTCAGAGGAACGCCCCCGCTGGTGAGACTTTGAAACCGAATTCCCTTGCCAATTTCTACGTGGTACCAAGCTAAGCCCATAAAAAATCTCAAAGGATAAGGGCCTCTGTCTTGAATATCATCGGGATTAGATTCCATCGGTACCCAGCCAAAGCCCGGAATATAAAACTCCAGCCAAACATGATTGAAATCAGGTTCCAGCGGCACACCTTTTCTGTCAGCAAAAGCCGGACACTTGTAACGCCCAATTGTGCGGCAAGCAATCCCGTTTAACCTTGCCAAAGCCAACAATAACCCTACGTACTCGCCACAAGAACCGATGCCGCGCCGCAGTACAATATCGGGTGTATCTATGTGAGGTCTGATTCCGTAAGAAAGTTGGTCGTAAACAAAATTGCGAATGCTCAACAATTGCCTGAGAATGTTAGTTTCTGTGCCAATTGAGGCCACCGCAGCCGATCGCACAATCTCCGTATCCATCGCCAAATTATCATTATCCACCAAATACTTAGCTTCAAACTCCGGCGACAGTTTGGGAATCTTTTCCACATCGCGAGGCGACAATTGATACTTAATCGATCGCACTTCCAACAAAGCCTTCCAGCCAAAAATTCGCCGTTCCCCCTTCATCAGGCGATCGAACTTAAACACCGCCACCCGTTCCCCTTCCTGAATTTCCTCAGTAAAAGGCATCCCGACTGGCGTAATTTTCCTCACCTTTTGCCGGTGAGTTTCCGAAGGTAAAGCAATCCGCCACTCCAAATTGTCGATTTCTACCTCATCCAGAGGAGACAGTTCCTCCACATAGGACATTTCTATCAAAAAACCGTTTGACAAAGCGTAGCATTCTGCCTCATTGTAGTGAAAAGACAAAGGGTGAATAAAAGTGCGATCGCGCTTCGTCAACTGAAAAGGATCTTCCGAATTCGGGTCATCCCGGATATAAAGCTCATCGCCCGCATAAGCCACGTAGAGAACCTCTTCTCCCGTCTCTGAATCCTTGTGAAAAGCCAAGCCAGAAGGATATTCAAAGGGAGTCAAAATGCTAAATTTAATTTCTCCTGTGGCCCGTTCCAAACAGTAAACAGTTTGCTCGGTTTTGTCGCAAATCCAAATTTCCTCATCCCGGATTGTGATATTTTCTACTCCGATACCCGGAGCAAAAAATCGAGTAATTTCCCGACCAGTTTTCCCGTCAAAAACCAGAATATAGCCCAATCTCTGGCAAGTCACGTAAAGCGTAGATTGCCAAATCGCAATCCCGTCAACTGGATAAGAAAGGGAAACAAAATGTTCCGGTTTGAGTTGTGCGATCGCCCCATCGCGAATTGCACCCGGACAGCAACAAATATCCTGACCTCGCGCAAACCAGAGAGTATCTTCCCAAATAGCCAGCCCGGTTGCGCCCGCAAACTTAACCGTTTGATAAGGATTCAAAACAGTAGTGTTGTCAGTTTCTCGATCGATCTCCAATAGCAGCCCTTCGGCGCGATCGACACCGAACAACCGATTTCCCAAAAAAGCAATGCCGTGCAGTGCAGATACACCGATCGGTCTGACCATTCGCAGCCCCGAAGGCTGTTTGTCCGAGATAACTGGTGAATCGAGGTTCATGCTAAATTTCTTGTCGGTATTGTACAGAAAACTTGACTTTTGACTTGTAGCCGATCGCTTGAGATCCACCGGTCTTCATTACCGAGATTCCCGGTCTCCAAAACTAACGCATCAACCGGGTTTGTTTACGAAAATACAAGTTTTAGCCTGTCGTCGTAGTTAAAAAACCCGGAATATTAGTCATTGTCAAAATTGGGTGTAACAAGGTCAACCCAACTTGCTGCTGTGAATGCAGCTAAGTATAACCACTAAACCACCGCGCCAAAACGCTACACAGAATTCTATTTCCGTCACAGCAGCCAAACTAATCGTATCTGTCTGAACATATAAATTAAGTACAACAGATTACTATATCCGCCAAAACCTTGGGTAGAATAAAAATGTGCATCGAGTTCTTAGGTTCATCAGAAGGCAGGTTCATCATGGCTTGGAAGTCTGCTCTCAATACCAGCGCCCTTTCTTTAATTCTGTCTTTACAGGCAGTTGGCACCGGTAGTTTCTTTATACCAGCGGAGGCTATCAACAGCCCCGCAAAAAGCGTCCACCGCCCCTCAACACCGCAGCTACCCCTCAACTTGCAAACAGCTCAACCCCCCGGACAGACGGGAAACAGAACCAACAGCAAGCAACCCGGAGCCGCTTGGAATAACTTTCAACCGCCGGAACAGGGAGTACCCGGAAGGCGGGAAGGGGGAGGAACCAGGGGCTTAGTCTGCCCCACTCCGATCACAGCCTTGATTCCCCAATCAACTATGGGGCAAACCATATCAGGAAAGCCGACATTTTTCTACTACATTCCCGCAGCCGTTGACAAAACAGTTCAGTTTGAGTTAGCAGACGAAAGTGACAAAACAGTATACAAAAAAAGTTTTCGGATGGTAACTAGCCGTGGTGGTATCGTTAGCGTCAGCCTAGGCTCCGACGGCAACGCGCCAGCCTTGGAAGTGGGCAAAAACTATCAATGGTACTTTACTATCAAATGTAGCCCGCAAAGCTATACAGATGATGTTCTCGTGTCCGGGTGGATCAACCGCACCGCACTCGCCCCAACAGTAAAAACACAGTTGGATCGATCGCCCGACAGTCGCGCCAAGCTCAGCATCTTCGCCCAACAAGGTCTTTGGTACGAGTACCTGGCAACTCTAGCTCAACTGCGCCTAGAGTCTCCCAGCGATAGCAGTTTAGCCACCAAGTGGTCAGAAGTGTTGAGTTCGGTCGAACTCGGCAAAATCGCCCAAGCACCATTAGTCGCCAGTGAGTTAACACCCATAACCAAAAAATAATTCTATTTGTGCGCGGCGTACCAAAAACTCGGTTTCGAGGGCGGTATCTGCCAGCGCCACAGATGATTTTGGGGGTGTTGGGGGTTTGTTTGTCGATCGTCCTGAATAAATTCAAATTTTTGTGCTCATGAGCATTTCTGGTTCGCTTGCCTCTTGAAAGCCGGACTGTTCAAATTTTTATAGTAAAATTGCGCCCAATACTAAATGGTAAACTTGCAGAGTCAAGCAGAAGACAAACTTATTTTACAAAACACATTAATTATGCGCCCGAGAGCAAATATTGCAATATTTCGGTTGGGGATTTCACTTCTAACAGCGCTTCCTATCGCTTGCTTTTATGCCAATAAAGCTATATCCCAAATAAATGATATTTCTCAGTTTTCGGCCGCTGACAACTCAGCAAATACGGACAACGAAGCATTAGCACTTCAAAAACTGGAAATCCAACAAGATGAAACTGCAACCAACTTAAATCAACTCCCCGATTTTCCCGAAAGCAGCCCGATCGAGAATCAGCCCGATCGCTGTTCTACAATTAATCAAACAGATTGTGATACGCGCCTGTCGCCCGAAGCCAAAAAGTTCGCAGACAGCCAGCCAAAATGTCATAACCCCCTAGATTGCAATGTTTTAGCCCAAAACCAACCCCAGACACCTCCAAACCTGCCACCGCCCCCAACTCAACCAGATCCAAATCGCGATCGATTTCTGCAACCAGCCCCGCAGCCTTCCCCACAACCTCCCCAAACACCACCAACAGTTGCGCCCCAACCCCCGTCACCAGTTCCGCAGCCGCTGCCGAATACGATAATTCAGGTGCAGAAAATTGAAGTAATTGGCAGCACCATATTAACTGAAGACGAAATTAACGCCTTAATCAAGCCGTTTGAGGGCCGTTCTGCCACCCTAGAACAGATCCAACAAATCGCCGACAAAATTACCGAAATTTACCTCAATCGCGGGTACATCACTTCCAGAGCAATCTTGCCACCCCAAACTATCACCGCAGGGGTAGTCAAAATTCAAGTGATCGAAGGCAAGCTAGCCCGAATTGAGGTAGAAGGAAATAAAAGAGTGCATAAAAGTTACATCCGCAGCCGAATTCGACTCGGTGCCGGAATACCTTTAAGCACATCTTCATTAGAAAACCAACTCCGGCTGCTGCGAGTCGATCCTTTATTCGACAATGTAGAAGCCAGCCTGCGGGCTGGAGATAATGCAGCCGAGAGCATTCTGATCGTCAGAGTTACCGAAGCTAATCCGTTTCAATCTAGTTTCAGCTTTGACAATTACTCGCCTCCCAGCGTCGGTTCCGAAAGATTGGGGGTGAGTGTGCGGCACCGCAATATCACAGGAAATGGCGACGAACTGGCGGCGGCTTATTACCGATCGCTAGGTGATTCAGACTTGTTCGATTTCAGCTACCGCATCCCGCTAAATGCCATGAACGGCACTTTGCAACTGAGGGCGGCACCGAACCGCAACAGTATTGTACAAGCACCTTTTGACGCTTTTGATATTTCAGGAAAATCGCATTTATTTGAATTAAGTTACCGCCAGCCGCTGCTGAGAACGCCGATCGAAGAATTTGCCCTGTCTGCCGGTGTTACTTATCAGACAAGCAGAACTTTTCTCGCCGGCGAACCGTTTCCTTTTGGCATCGGCCCGGACTCCAAGGGTGTCAGCACTACCACTGCAATTAAGCTGGGACAGGACTACATTCGGCGCGACGCGCAGGGTGCTTGGGCCTTGCGATCGCAATTTACGATCGGCACTAGCTTGTTTGATGCTACTCAAAACGAAGGTTCTGTCCCTGACGGACAATTTTTGAGTTGGCTTGGTCAAGTGCAGCGAGTACAGCGATTGAACGACAAACATTTATTAATTTTGCAATCAGATTTACAGTTGTCTGCTAATAGTTTGTTGCCTTCCCAGCAATTTGTAATTGGTGGCGGACAATCTTTGCGCGGCTACCGCCAAAATGCCCGTTCTGGCGATAACGGCTTCCGAGTGTCTGTCGAGGATCGGATTGCTTTGCAGCGCGATGCTTCGGGAAATCCCAAACTTCAATTAGCGCCTTTTTTGGATGCGGGTACGGTGTGGAATAATCCCAACAATCCTAATAAATTAGCGAATCAGAGATTTTTAGGTGGTGTGGGTTTGGGGGTAATTTGGCAACCGATACCGCAGGTGAACCTGCGCGTAGATTACGCTTTTCCTTTGGTGAGAATTAGCGATAAAGGCGACAATTTGCAAGATAACGGCATTTACTTCAACCTAATTTATACACCATAAGGAGAATGGGAGAATGGGAGAGGGGGAGAGGGGGAGAATGGGAGAGGGGGAGAATGGGAGAATGGGAGAATGGGAGAGGGGGAGAATGGGAGATGAACACAATATTTCCTTCTTCCCTCTTCCTTCTTCCCTCTTCCTTCTTCCTGATGACGTTGTACCGAAAGCTCGGAGGCGACAGCACTGATGACTAATGACTAATGACTAATGACTTCTTCCCTCTTCCTGATGACGTTGTACCGAAAGCTCGGAGGCGACAGCACTGATGACTGATGACTAATGACTAATGACTAATGACTAATGACTAATGACTAATGACTTCTTCCTTCTTCCCTCTTCCTTCTTCCTTCTTCCTTCTTCTATCCGATATTAATCGCCAACTTCCCCGACAACCTCCGCAGCAGCCTGAGTTTCGAGCCATAGTTTGAGCAGCAATCGCTCGGCCCGATCGCCCAAAACAGTCGCAAACACGCCCTGGGCCCCCTCAGACTCGCCAGAAATCCACGTACCGCGCAGAGTCACCTCCACAAAATCAGCATCAGCAACACAAAGATCGATCGCCTCGCTATCATTTCGGCGGGCCTCAGATTCCAGCAGAGACAGCGCCGGCAAATTCGCCGGCAGCAAAAATGCCGCAGTGCTCGGTTCGACGCTGATGCTTTGACCAACTCGCATAGCCAGCACAACTCGCAGCGCCACTAACTGTTCGGGAGATTGAGCCAAACGCTCTAGGTTAAAGCCCGTTTCAGTGTAAGTCAACTTCAGCATATCGACAGCCTTAAAATTGAAATTTGTCAGTAGTCAGTAGTCAGTTGTCAGTTGTTAGTAGACTGACTAATTTCCTATTCCCCAATTTGGTATTCGTGCCAAAACATTTCGGAAAAAGCCACAGTGGGGTGCATAGGAGACTTCGGCTTAGTTCGCAAAGGCATTTGAGCTTCTATGGGAGTTCGATCGCCCTTACGAGAGTTGCACCCTTCGCAAGCAGTCACCACGTTGTCCCAAGTATGCAGCCCGCCCTTCGAGCGAGGCATGACGTGATCCAGCGTCAACTGTCGGTTGCTGCCGCAGTATTGACAAGAATGAGCGTCGCGGCGCAGAACTTCCCGGCGATTGACCGGTGGCACTTTCCAAAGGCGTTCGCTGTTGGCAAAAGTCAAGCGGATGTGTTCGGGTACGTGGATGCTGGTACTGGGCGATCGCACCAGCCAGCCATTGCCGGTGCTATAATCCAGAGCTTGGGCCTTGCCTGTTACCAAAAGTACGATCGCCCGTTTGATGTTGACACGGCTCATCGGTAGGTAATTCTGGGAAAACACCACCACAGATTTCCTCAATACATCAGTTAGTACGGTCACGGCTGCCTCCTCTTCATTAGGATTTTAGATTGAAGAATTTAAAATTTTTCGACTTCGCTCAAAACAAGTTTTAGATTTGGGATTTTGGGTGTTTCACCAGCATGATTAGATTTTAGATTTTGGATTGTGGATGTTTCACCAGCATTGTTAGATTGAAGAATTTAAATTTTTTTGACTTCGCTCAAAACAAGTTTTAGATTTAGGATTTTGGGTGTTGCACCAGCATTGGCTGAATCTGGTTTTTTGCCAGTTTCCCAAGCCTTTCCCAATTTCTCAAATATCCAATCAAATGCCCCCGCTTCTGTCGTACAGAAGCGGGGGCCCAAAAAACTGCTTTCATGCAAATTTTCATCCTGTGTCGGTACAGTTTTTTAGCTGTACCTCCCGCTTCGCGTATCTTTCTGTGGCTGTGCCACTCCCAGACCGTCCCGGTCTACCTGGTTGTAATTAATTTCTGCATTTTGTCTTAATCCACTATAACCGGGTTTAATTGGGCTTATACGCGCCCGCGAGATTGCTGTGACGGTGGCAAAACTCGCCATCAAGACACGCAGCGACTCGTCGCTGCAACCACAAGGGCGATCGCGCTGCGGTTGATAGGTGGAGTAGGTGGAGAGAAATATCACAGTAGGCACAAAGTGATCGGAGACCTTTAAATCTAGCTTTAAACATACTACACTGATATTACACATATGTCCACCTGTCACGGAGAAAAATAATGCATACCTTACCTAGAACCTCAACCACCGAAATGGAAGTCACCAGCATCCGACTAGAAAGAGAGCTCAAGGAGAGACTCAAAGAGCTCGCGGGGAATCAAGGCTATCAAGCTTTGATTCGAGATTTGCTCTGGAATTACGTCCAGCAGAAGTCTGGAGAGTATCGCCAGATGTTTTGCCGAGAAGATATTCGAGCCAGCATTAATGCCACAGCACAGCAGGAGGAACGCTGCGCGCTTACAGGAGAAGCAATCCGAGTTAATGAGCCGATGTTATTAGGCCTGACGATGCACGGGGAAATGGTGCCGCTAAGTATGGGGAGTATGGCTGGATAAACCAGTCGATCGAGAATTTGCCCGGCCTGGGGTGAAGGCCCCAGGCGCTGAATATCAAATCCTGAAGCGTTTCGAGATATCTATTTAACGAAAGCAAGAAGACGAGAAGTGCGCGAAGGAAGATCGGAGAAGGAAGAGGTGCAGCTAATGCTAAACTTTCCATCGGGTGTGCCGCAGGATGAATGGTCAATTTGATGGAAAAATTTAAGGTAATGCTGAAAAACCGCTACTTGACTGCTGTAAGTTCGATCGCCATTCTCACAATTATTACCGGATGCGCCGCTACGGAATCACCCCAACTTGCAACTCCCTCTCCTGTAGCCGAATCTTCCCCGCCGCCGGTTAAACCGAGTCAGCCGTTAACAGTCTCTGTCAACAATTCCGAAACTGCCACAAATACCAAAATCCAGCAATATCTCAACGGATTGACAGCCCAAGGTTCTGCCAAAGAAGACCAAGGAATCTGGATGCAATCTGGCAATACTTTGCTAGCCAACCATCAAGGTACAGTTCCTCTGTCAGCAGCTTCCATTACCAAAGTAGCAACATCTCTGGTAGCCCTGCAAGAATTTGGGCCGGAACATCAATTTATTACTTTAATTAGTACCGACGGGACAATCAAAGACGGCGTATTAAAAGGCGATTTAATTATTCAGGGTAGCGAAGATCCTTTGTTTGTTTGGGAAGAGGCGATCGCCCTCGGTAACACCTTAAATAAAAAAGGCATCAAGCGCATCACTGGTAATTTGATAATTGTCGATAAATTTTACATGAACTTTGAATTAAATCCCCTCAAATCAGGAGAATTGCTCAAACAAGCATTCAACAGTCAAAACTGGCCCAGCGAAGCCGCCGCCCAGTATCAAACACTAGCTCCAAATACCCCAAAACCTCAAATAGTAATTGATGGTACTGTCAAAGTTGTGCCAGCACCTCCCACCAGCGTGCCTTTAGTCAAACATTATTCTTTGCCCCTCACCGAACTGATCAAAAAAATGAATCAGTACAGCAACAATCTCATGGCAGATATGCTCGCCGATAGTGTCGGCGGCGCGAAAATAGTTGCACAAAAAGCAGCAGCAGCAACTGGAGTTCCTCCCGCCGAAATTCAACTCGTCAACGGTTCGGGATTGAGCGAAGATAACCGTATTTCTCCCCGCGCCGCTTGTGCGTTATTTATAGCTTTAGAAGGCTATCTTAAACCTTACAGCATGACAGTTGCCGATGTCTTAACTGTAGTTGGAAAAGATAAAGGAATCCTCTCTGAACGACCGTTGCCAAAATTAGCAGTAGTCAAATCTGGCACGTTGGATAATGTTAGCGCTTTGGGCGGAGCGCTGCCAACTCAAAAACAGGAAACAGTATGGTTTGTTATTATGAATCGAGGGGCAAATGTCGAGGAATTCCGCACTCAGCAAGAGGTTTTGCTGAAAAGCTTTTTGAAGGATTGGGGAACTGTTCAAGCCTCACCGGCGGAATTAACGCCAAATCCTGCTAGAAAGAGTAAGGTATCTCGCAACGAAATTGTCAATTAATTTGGTTGTAGTCAGGAGTTTCGTCCTTGATTGTTAAGTAGCGTCAGGTTCGCCACAAGCACCTAGCCCGCTTAGGGATGCAATGGATGGATTTGCGTCATTATTAGGTGTTGGCGATCGGCAATAAACCAGATTTATTACCCATCGCCCAATTCCGAGGAGTTCCCTATTTACGAAGGTGATGAAACACTCTAACGATAGAAACACCCGATTATTATCCCCATAAAACTGCTCTGTCTCTACAACTTGCGAAAATAGCCGTTGGAATACTCACAAGCATAGAGTACAGACACTTTTTCAGGCTTGTCTGCAAAAAACTCATCACAAGCACGTTTTACACCAGGCGATTTGAATGGCTCAGCAGTATGTGGACGTGAAAACACCTTTTCATCATAATAAATGCCAAATAAGCAAATAGCTCCTGGCGTTAGACGCTCGTACACATAGGGTAGTACATATTGAGTAGAGCTATATATATCGCCGTCCACAATTGCAAAGCTGATCCGATCTGGAAGACATGAAGGAACAGTATCCTCGAACCATCCTTTATGAATATGTGGTAGATCCAGTCCAACATCGGAAAAATTCTTTTTGAATTTGTCGAGTTTAGCTGTCATCGAACCTTGAGCGTATATTCCATCTTTTATATCGTCTTCTTGTAGTTTTGGAAGCCCTTCAAAGCTGTCAAACACATGAAATTGTTTCTCCGGCGCATACTCATTCAGAATTTTTTGGATCACAATGGAGCTTTCGCCGGCATTACAACCCACTTCGACAACATCACCCTCTACTTTGTATGCTGCTATTTGGCTCGCCAAATGAAAAATATTCATTCGAGCTTCTATACTTGCCATACCAGGCGTTTTTGGAATAACTTGACCGTTCAATCGCAATTTATTCAATACCCGATTAGCCAAGCGATGGCGTTTGCGTGGAGTCCGGTGATCCCAATCAAAATAAGTTGCAATGAAAGTATTGTCCATGTCGTTTACTAGATGAAATTGTGAATAGTGGTTTAGAGAATGGATGACTTCACTTATAATCCTTGCGTCAGCAGCATAGCAGTGGAACCAAATTACATAGTTTTGAAGAGCGGTCGAAAAAACATTTTGGAACCTGCCAATAGCAAGGAATTTAAATAGAATAAATGAAAATCCTATCTTTGCTAAAAAGTTGAATAACGCTCACTTCATTGAGAATAGAGATAGAGTAGCGAAAGAAAATGTTGCTACCTGAGATACTCCAAATTGGTTTACTTCTCTAGAATTACACGCAGTTATGAAATTACGATGAAATGCCGATCGCTGCAAAGCATGAAATCATCTCCTTTTCAGAAGAAAGAGGCAATTAAGCTGTTGCGGCAATTAAATTTTATGTAAAAAAATAAAACAATGAGTGGGCCGTTGCTCTGAGCATCACCCTGAATATGCAATGTTTATTTGCGCGACAGCTTAACAGCTTTGCTTGCGAGAATTTTATCGGCTATATTTTGGGGTGTATTGTGGAGTGGGTTTTGGTGGTTTGTCTGAAGCATAAAATCATGCAAAAACACCAAAAATTGTAACAGGTTTGTAGTAAGTAAGGGCTTTAGTTTTTACTGTTGATAACCTCACATATCTTTATCTGGGATCGATCGCCCTAACGACTACAATGCCGATCGCGCTTTCGACTCTGCTAATATATCTTTGCAAGTCGTAAGCAACTGTCACAGCCCCAGCCGGCGAAGCATGAATTAAACCCAGATTCCCGTCTGCATTCCTGTACACAAAACCCGTGTGGGTGACATCCAATCCTTTAAGATCCGTGGCTACCGCCACAATATCCCCCGGTTTTAACTGAGAATAAATACTTTTTATCCGATTTGTCGGGATGTAATTAACAATCGTTTTGGCTAAGTCTGCTTCTTGGTTGACTATGCACTGATAAGTTGCTTCGTCTTTGACCATTTGCGGGTAACTGCTGCGGTGCTGGCTCATGAAATTTAGTGTTTTATTCATGGGCACTCCGCCTAATTCAGCGGTGATGTTTTCTACTGTTTTCCGTTTTTGATTGTCGTTAATCCACTCAGAAAAATAGTGCAGGCGGCTGCAATAACCGTTCATTTTACCGTTTACATACCGCTGTTGTTCTATGCGATTTACAAAGTTTTGATAGTCGTAATCTTTGACGGCTACGCCTCGCGAAATAGCCAAAACGGTTTCGACAAATAAAACGCAATCAAATTTATTTAAAGTTACGATCAACTTTTCTTCGCCGGAATTGTCAAGCAAATTCTCGGCGTAGGGTTTTCCTAGGAAATTGTCGGCGATCGCCTGTAGGATTTCTCCGATCGCGCGATCGGGCAAATTTTGTTGTTTTGCATACTGTACAATCTTTTCAAAACGTGCTATATCTTCGGGTTGTGCAGCATTTTCTCTCGCGGTATTGTCTGAGTCGGCTCCTCTAGCGAGCACTTCGAGCAATTGCGAATAGGAAATTTTAGATAAATTGTTGATTTCCCAAAACAGACTCGGGAAACTGGAAATAGTTTGGTTGTTTATTACGTCCCACTTTTCGCTTTTTTCCGTCAACTGGGCCGCTACATCCGCGCCCTGTGCTTTTGTTGGTCGATCGACAACAGCGACAGCAGGTGGAGGCTGAAATGCCCACACATCCGGTATCAAAGAATTATTCACAATGGCGATCGCAAATCCCCAAATAGCCGGACTCCAAAAATTTCTCATGTTTTTCAAAGGATTTTGCTTTAACCGAGTGCTATCCTGAAATCTTTACAATTATTAGAAGTCTGCATCAGCCTAGAAGAAAGCTCGAATTGGCAGTGGCGGACTCGGCTGATAAGTGTATCAGTCCATTTTAGATTTTAGATTTCAGATTTCAGATTTCAGAAATGAATCTCGGAGGGTCAACTACCCGGCCGCTTCGGGGTTTGTACCTGTTTTTGGGCTTGGTCATTTAAATTAGTTTCCCAAAAGAATCCGACTGTAAGCCCGCGATCCAAACCCTTATATAATCAGTGATTCGCAATTTTCAAATTTCAAATCTAAAATCTAAAATGGTATTATACGCCGACCTATTATAAACTTATCCTGCGAGTTTGATACCACAACACTGTAATGCAAGTAGACCGCCGACGCCCCCCCATCGGGCCCCAACGCCCCATCCAGCCCCGACAAAGCAGCAGCCGTCCAGTCCCATCCCGACAAAGTAGCAGCCGTCCAGTTGCATCCCCGCGCCCCATAGATTTCTGGGAAAAGTCGGTATCAATTCTTAAAATTATCTACGTTTATCTGCGTTCCTCTGCCTTATATCTGCGGTCTCTTTATCGAGAGAAGATGGATGCCAGAAGTTTAACCCAATCCCCACCCCAAAGCAGCCAGCGTCCAGTCAGGCGCAGACAAAGCAGCCAGCCTCCCGTCCAATCTCGTCGCCGAGTCAGGACGAAATTTTCTCGATTAAAATACGGCAACATCCTGTGCTTAGTTGCTGGGGCGATCGCGCTTTTTTGGATTGTCACAATACCCTTCAGAATTCGCCGTCCCCCAGAACCGCCAGTCATTTTGACTCAAGAACCCCTCTCGCCGCCGATAATTCAAACACCGGAAAGTTTAGTCGATCGTCAAAGCGAGCCTACCTTCAGCTACAACATCAAAACACCTCCTAATTTAACTTACTCTCAAGAATTGCAAGGGATTGTTGATGAAGCTGTGAAGATTGCGACCAGCAAAGGACTGCCCGCAGATCAACTATCAATTAGCTTAATTGATGTTAGCAATCCCCAAACCCACAGCATTGCCGGATATCAAAATCAAAGTCTCAGATTTCCCGCTAGCGTTGCCAAGTTATTTTGGATGGCAGCCTTTTACTCAGCCACCGAAAAAGGCATAATTACACAAAAAGAATCGGCCTCCAAAAATGACCTAGAACAAATGATTGGCTTCTCCAACAACGATGCCGCCAGCCGGATTTTAGACAAAATCACTGATACAAAATCAGGAGTCAGGCTCGCAGGAGAAGAGTTGCAAACATGGCTGCAAAAACGCACGCAAATTAATTCATTTTTCCAGTCAGCCGGCTACAATGATATTCGTATAAGCACCAAAAATTATCCCATACACTATTTGCATCAAGAAGGCCCTATCGGTCGTGACTTGCAATTGCGGGGCGATGCTTCGCAGCCAATTCGCAATCAAGTAACTAGCGATCAAGCCGCCAGATTAATATATGAAATCTATACTAGGCAAGCTGTTTCCAGCATCGCCAGCCGCAAAATGGCTTACTTGCTGACGAGAGATTTAGACCCCAAGGCCTGGAAAAATGACCCTACCAACTCGATCAAAGGATTTCTGGGCGAGTCTTTACCAACTAAGATTTATTTTGGTTCCAAGGTTGGCTATACTTCCAAATCCCGCAGCGAAGTGGCATTTGTCAGGACTTTGAACGATCGCGCGATTTATATCTTAGCTGTTTTTGCTGACGATCCGGCTTATTCCAGAGACGAAACAGCATTTCCGGCCATTTCGCGATACGTGTTCGATCGGCTCAACGCTCGCGAGATCAAAAGTTCGCAGTGATCTGATGTGGGGCGATCGAACAACCACAATAAAATTGGTTTGCAGTCAGGACTTTAGTTTTTTGATTCAGAAACACTGAAGTCCTCACTACAAACATAATTCATTGGTTCGTAGTGAGGACTTTACTCCTTCTGAATCAACCATTGTACAAACAATTTAACTGGGGCGAAAGGATTCGAACCTCTGAATGGCTGGACCAAAACCAGCTGCCTTACCACTTGGCGACGCCCCAACGTCTTAACCTTCATCATATTAGCATTCAAACACCTAAATCTGTCAAGCATTTTGACAGTAAAATCTCAAAAATATTTTTTAAACCGATCGCCCGCCAGTTTTTTGTTTGACCGGTGCGGGGCGATACAGCGGGACTTAAATCCAGAAATCTGCTCCCTGTAAGGGTTCCGAGATACACTTCAAACTGCCACCCTGTTGTTCCACCACAATCTGGTAACTGATAGACAAGCCTAGTCCCGTACCCTGCCCCATCGGGGTTAGTGGTAAAGAAAGGGTCAAACAAGCGGGATTTAGCTTTTTGGGTCAATCTCTGTCCGCTGTCGCGAATCCGAATCACCACAAATTTGCCGTTAGCGGAGCCCGCCCCTACGGGGGCTGCGCCAACGAAGAGGATCGACTTTCCAAACTCAGCATCCTCCCACTCTCTGGCCACCAGCGCCGTCGAGATGGCGATCGTCTTGGGCGCGGGCCGATTTTCCCAAGAGTCGATCGCATTCCCCCAAATAGTCATAAATACTTGGTTGAGAGCTCCGGGATAGCACTCTACCTTCGGCAAGTCGCCCCAGTCTTTAATTACCTCAATTCCCGGTATCAGCCCGTTGGACTTCAAGCCGCCCTGCAAAATCAGCAGCCTGCTGTCAACCCCTTCGTGAATGTCCACCGGCTTCAATACCGGCCCTTGCAAAACAAGCTCTGTATTTTGTGTCGGGAGACTGTTGGCACAAGTCGCGTGCAGCCTGCTTGCGCCCAACTCAGAGCAACCCCTTGACTGAAATTGAAACTTTTGAGTTATGGAATTAGGACACCGCAGATCTAAATACGATACAAATTATATTTCGACTTGACTGTGCTTTTTAATACTCCGGCTGGGTGAATCTAAGAGCCTCCCCAGGGAAAAAACACGCTTCACCCATACATCGCGGATAGCAGTTTACAGAGAATTTTTGAATAAGTCAGTCCTAGAGGCAGGCGAGGCACAAAACCCGGGTTTTTTTCCTCAAGCATCTCTGGGATGAGCAACGATTTTCCAAGAAACCGGATTTTTTGGAGCAAGTTCTCTAAATTTAAGTGTATTTTAAGGGACTTGTCTAATCCTGCGTAGGAGGCTTGCTGGTAGATTAAAATAATCAATTTGTGCCACAATACCAGTGCGGTTTACGAGTCTGTGCCACAGACTACTCAATTACAGTGAGAAAATGAAGTACAAAAGATTGCCAAAATGTTAAACTTTGTAACGATAGTTGGTCAAACTCGACCGTCGAGGGTTTTAGCATTGAGATGGAGATTTTGCAAGTGTTGTAATAGGCGCTCGACTTTTCTAGCCATCCCTGTTTTCGAGCCCTTCGACATGGCGAAAATTATGTTTTCTCTTTTCAAAAGTTATAAATAAACCGGGAGAAGAATATGTCTGCAACTAGCATTCAAATACCAACTATTTTGGCAGTTGATGATAGCGTAGTAATGCAAGGACTGGTCAAACAAGCCTTAAGCAAAGAGTTTCGAGTTCTCGTGACAGACAATGCAGTCGATGCTTTATCAACGATTTATCACGAACAAATTTCTGTTTTGTTGCTCGATGTTTCGATGCCTGGTATTGACGGATTGGAACTCTGTCGCACAGTACGAAGCTTACCTCAATTTCAAAATTTGCCGATCGTAATGCTGACAGCCAGAGATGGAGCCTTTGATAAGGTGCAGGGTCGTTTGGCGGGAGCAACCGAGTATTTAACTAAGCCCTTTGATGCTGAAAAGTTGCGCGAAGTTATTGGTAAGTTTATCACTCTCAAATCATAAAAGAAGATGGGCGCGGTTTCAACCGCCGTCTCCTTCTATAGCAGTTAGATCTCTCATATGAGGTATTGACAGATCGATCGCTCAATCCCTCAATCCCCCAATTCCTCAATCTAAAATGTCAACTCCTCACCACGCTTGAAAAAGGCTATATATTTTCCCTAAGTGCTAAACTTTTAACTTAGCCAACAGCAGGGGAGCGATCGCGCTGATGGGTAAAACGTGCTGAGCTGCACCAAGGGCGATCGCCTCTTTCGGCATTCCAAAAACCACGCAACTGTCTCGATCTTGAGCAATTGTCAAGCCTCCTACTCGCGCGATCGCCAGCATACCCTCAGCACCGTCTCTACCCATTCCTGTTAGCAAAACACCAGCAGCCCCCCTACCATAAAAATTAGCAACTGACTTAAAAGTTACCGTTACAGATGGGCAGTGTCCCCCTTCACCACCACCTTCCGAATAAATAAATCGCCCTTGAGAATCCAATTCTAAATGACGCTTTTCAGGCGGAAAATAAATAATCCCAGCTTGCGGTAATTCCCGCAAACCAGCTATTCTCACCGGCAGTTTTGATTCACAACCCAACCAGTTAACCAATCCCTGCAAAAATCCTTCACTGATATGCTGGATGCAAATTACCGGCACTGGCAAATTAGCTGGAAACTGCGAAATAATCGACTGCAGCGCTTGCGGCCCGCCTGTAGACGCGCCTACAGCCAATAATTTAATAGTATGAGGCTTAAGATTTTCCCTGGATAATTGGTAATTGTGCGCTGATAATTGATTAATTTTTGGGCTGGGGCGATCGCTTGTTTCGATTCCTCCCAGCCTTTGATGCCGCGTAAATACTTTAACTCCCGACAAAACTTTAACTTTAGCAATTAATTCATTCGCGAGACGAGCGTAATCTGATGCCAACCCGCCAATCGGTTTGGGGAAAACATCTAATGCACCTGCTTCCATAAGTTCAAATACATTTTGAGTATCGCTTGCTTGTACAGAAGCACTAATTATTAAAATCGGTCGCGGGTATTTTTTCATCACTTCCTGCGTGAATTCTAACCCGTTCATTTTTGCCATATTAAAATCCGTACAGATAACGTCCGGCTGAAGTTTCGGAATTAATTCTAGTGCTTCTAACCCGTTGCAAGCGGTTCCTACAACTTGGATTTCTGGCGAAGCATCCAAAATGCGCTTGAGGACAATCGTAGCTACTGGGGAATCTTCTACTAACAATACTTTTATGACCGAAGACATGAATTTTTTAAGTAATTGGGAATGGATAATTGGGAATTGGGCGAGCGCGAAGCGGAGGGATTGGGAATTGGGAATGGATAATTGGGAATTGGGCGAGCGCGAAGCGGAGGGATTGGGAATTGGTAGCCGTCTCTCCCACTCTCCCACTCTCCCACTCTCCCCCTCTTCCTTCCCCTTCCCCTTCCCCTTCTTCTACAATTAAACTAACCTTTTCAAGGTTTCAATCAATACATCTTGATTGAACGTACCTTTAGGAATATAAGCATTAGCCCCGGCATCAGCCCCTCTTTTTCGATCTTCATCCGATGCCAAAGATGTTACCAAAATAATCGGCAACTCATTGTATTCTTTTTGCTCGCGAATTTTAACAGTAAGTCCTAAGCCATCCAAATTTGGCATTTGTATATCTGAAATCAGAGCATCAAAGTAGCGAGTTTTTAATTTATTGAAAGCATCCATTCCGTCTACGGCTGTCACCACTTCATAACCTGCACCTTCGAGGATGCGCTTTTCTTGAGTGCGGGTAGCGATCGAATCTTCTGCTAAAAGTATAACTTGTTTGCGGCTGACTGTCTCAACGGGCGATCGCCCGCCAGAAACCTCACGCGACGAAACTTGTTTGCGTACAGATTTTATCAAATCATGAGGATTGAGTACCATACAAACTTCCCCCGTTCCGAGAATCGTTGCACCTGAAACATTTCGCACCCGTTTCAACAATTGACTTTGAGGTTTAATCACCACATCCTGTGCGTCAATCAAAGTATCTATAAATAATCCCAATCTTTCCTCCCCAACTTTCAGGACAATACAAGACATTTTTTGAGAATTTGAAGTCAGGGATTCTCCCTCTATTTTCCTGTTGAGTTCTTTCCAACTTTCCTCTCTCCACTCCTGATTTTGAGGCAGCCATTCTCCCTTGTTTAATTCTAATAAATCTGCCAAATACGCAACTGATAGCGGCTGAGCATCGACAAGTATAGTTGCTTTCCCTTCTAAAGTAAAAATATCAGAATTAGCCACCATTATCCCCGTATCAACAAATTCACTTGGCATCGCATAAGCAACACCTTCAACAGCTATAATTAATACATTAGCAGTAGCTATAGATGTGCCGATAGTTAGCCGAAAAATACATTCTTTTCCTGGTACAGATTCAACTTTAATGCTGCCTTTTAGTGATTCAACATTAGTCCGAACTACATCTAAACCAACCCCCCTGCCAGAGACTTCAGTAACAAATGTTCTGGTGGAAAAACCCGGAGCAAAAATCAACGATTCAATTTGGCTTTCTGTCATGACGGCGAGTGCTTCCGGCGTGCAAACGTTGCGTTTGACAGCAGTTTGTTTAATGCGATCGAGATTCAGCCCCTGGCCATCATCAGCAACTTCAATGATAATATTACTAGCAGTCTGGTAGCCTTTAATTCGGAGAGTAGCCACGGGAGGTTTGCCGAGCCTTTCGCGTTCGGCGGTAGTCTCGATGCCGTGGTCGATCGCATTCCGAATCAGGTGCATCAAAGGGTCTTTCATTTCTTCTAAAATGCGTTTATCAGCTAAAGTTTCCCCACCTTCAATGACTAATGCAACTTCTTTTTCTTCCTGCTTCGCCAAGTCTCTAACCGCTCGGGGAAATATATTAAAAATAGTAGACAAAGGCAGCAATCTAAGAGTGCGAATTCCTGAGCTTAATTCCTCGGCAATTAATTCGAGTCTAGCCGTATCTTCATCAACTAGATTGTTCAAGCGATTTACTAAAGTTCCCAGATGTTCTAAATGTTCTTCAGTCCGCTGGTAATATTTCTGAAACTGCATGAATATCTCGTTTTGTTCAGATCCGGTTTTCTCAGTTTCTATTTGATGATCGGCCAACCGATTTATAAAAGATTCTCGGCTCCAATCTTCCCACAAAGTGGTAATTTTTTCGAGTTCAGCAAGTCGGTGTACTAACCGAGTTTTGGTAACAGTTAGTTCCCCTGCTTGAGTCATTAAATCGTCTAAATTTTTGGTAGCAACGCGAATTGTTTCGATGCGGTAAGACGAACTAGAAGAACCATTCTTAACAGTCGGTTCGGAAGCCGATGTAACAGCGGGGCCAGAAGCGGCAGGCAATTTTTGAGATTTCGACAGCAATTCTCGCTCCGATTGTACCGTCAAAAAAGAGAAATTACTATCTAAATTAGTGGCTAAAGAAGTTTCATTATTTGTTTCTGGTGGCGTATTTTCCGAATTGGTAAATTGCGTTTTTACTAAT
The DNA here is from genome assembly GCF_036700745.1 of Microcoleus sp. S36a_B3. NCBI lineage: Bacteria > Bacillati > Cyanobacteriota > Cyanophyceae > Oscillatoriales > Microcoleaceae > Microcoleus > Microcoleus sp. S36a_B3. Next base: position 77,352 of record NZ_JAUBPN010000020.1, read on the forward strand.
GCTTGTTCTGGTACTTGTGAAGATGATGGTTCTGCTATCGGGGCGGCGGGCTGGGGATTGCTAGAAGCACCCATCATGCTAGCGAGCACGTAAAATGTATTGACACCGGAATCTTGACCCGTGACGGCTTCGTTAACGAGTTGGCGAAGCGCCTCTAAACCTTGGGAAAGTCGATCGCTAAGCTCTGGATTTAGTTGAGTTTCTCCCCGCTTGATACCTCCCAAAATATGCTCTATTTGATGAGCTAAAGATGCTACATTTTTTACGCCCAACATCCCAGCATCACCTTTAAGAGAATGGGTTTCCCGCAGCAATTCTTCTAACTTAGCTAAGTCTCTTGGGTGTTGTTCTAAGTACAGAAATCCATCGTCTAGTTTCTGCAAGTGTTCTTGACTAGCAATTTTAAATACATCTCGTAGTTCTTGATCTTCTATCATATATATCTTTGGATAATTGGTAATCGCTAATTGGTAATGGCTAATTCTTCAGGAGCATCTCAGTTTTGCAAAAAGCATTTTTTTATCATAGTGCGAGTTTAATATCTCGCGTATTGTACAAATCGCGAATGGGGAGGCTCGCACTGTAAATGCAAAACTGAAATGCGCCCAATTTTTGATTAAATCCATTAAATCCATTAAATCCTGTATACCCCTCGTTTCCGAACTTCCTTCTGACATCACAGACTTGAAATTTAATGCAGCTTCGTTAGGTTTTTGAGTGCCGATTTTGGCTTGAGTAATGCCACTGACTGTTTGAAAAGCGGCTTAGTTGAGAGAATTCATAGCATCACCTACTTGCTGAATAGCGAGCGCCTGCTGTTTAATATTAAAAGAAATTTGTTGATTGCTAGTAAACACCAGATTGCAAGCTTCCCGAAGCCCCGTAAAAGCTTCTGCCATATCTCGTGCTGTTTTCACCCCTGCTATATCAAATTCTCTCTTCATCGGAATAGTAAATTCGCTGTTGACTGTTGACTGTTGACTGTTAACTGTTGATTATTAACATCATGTATGAGTGCAACCGGAATTAATATTACTGCCGTTTTGGCTCCCTCTTCTGTTGCTTTCATAGTCGAGTAGATCGCACATTTAATCTCTGGAATAATACCATTAATCTTTTGTGCCACTTCTTGGCTTTCCTCTGCTAACTTGCGAATTTCCCTTGCTACCAACGCCAAACCTTGCTCGTACTCACCGGCTCTGACTGCTTTCACGGTGGCGTTGAGAGCCAGGATATTCCTATGGCTGGCTAAATCGCTAACCAAACTTGCTAAAGTCGAGATATTGCCAATCTGACTTGTACTGTCATCAGGAGGAAAAGGGGCTTACAGTTGCATCTTTTTGTGAAGCTATCAGAACTAATTGCTATTCTTAAACAACTGCTTTTAGATCTAAAGCAGCTTCATTCAATTTTTGAGTACCGACTTTAGTTTGAGTGATACCGGAAGCCGTTTGTGCTGCTGCTTGGTTGAGTGAGTTCATAGCTTCCACCACTTGCTCGATCGCGATTGCTTGCTGTTTGGCGTTCAGCGAAATTTGCTGAGAGGTCAAAACCACATTGTTAATTGCATCAGCCACTCCAGCAAAGGCTGCTGCGGTTTCTGAGGCAATATTTACACCAAATTCTACAGTTTTAGTTCCTTCATCTGTTACCATTACTGTTGAGTTAATCGCCTTTTGAATATCAGCAACTAAGAGATTAATTTGCGTAGCAGATTTTTTACTGCGATCGGCTAGTTTGCGAATTTCTGACGCGACAACGCCAAATCCCTTGCCGTGTTCGCCCGCCCGCACTGCCTCCACGGCAGCATTAAGCGCTAACATATTAGTCTGATTTGCCAAATCGCTAACGACTGTTGAGATATTGCCAATGCGATCGGTTTGCTCGCTCAACTGCATAATTTGCCCTTGCATATCCTGAACTTTTGTTTTCAGGGTTGCCATTGCTTCTAAAGTTTGTTCGACAGCTTTTGTACCTGTTCCAGCTAAATTTAAAGCTTGTATTGCTTGAGATGCGGCAGTTTCTATCTGCTGTGAAGTCGCGCGAGAAGATGCACCCAATTCGTCCATTGTCGTAGTAGTTTGATTGACTGAAGCTGCTTGCTGGCTTGCCATGCGTTCCTGTTCTTCAACTGTTGCTGCAATCTCAGTGGAAGAAGTGGCGATCGAACTAATTGCGCGATCGATAGTTCCGACAATTCCTGACGAAATCAGCCAAGCTATGCCCGCACCAAACAGCATTAAAAGCACCGAAGCAACCAGCAGCGTCGATACCAATAAGTGTAAAGCTTCCTTTGTTATCTGCGTTTTTTCCTTAATTATATTTAATTCGGCTTCCCGAAATACCCGGTTCACTTCCACAAATTCATTCACAAAATTTGTGTACTTGCCTGTATTAAATAGAGCGATCGCTTTCTCTTTTTGATTTTGCTGCAATAAGCGAACAATTTCGTTAGAACCATCATAATATTCGTTTACTAGCTCTCGCATCCTATACAAACGGGTTTTCTGGGAGGGATCTTTAACGATCTGCTCTACATTATTTGCCGACTGGCGAGCTAATTGTGCACCCACTTGAAAATCCTTTAAAAACTGCTGATTTTTATTAATTATATACCCGCGCATCCCCCGTACCATTTGCTCCGCACCTGCGGATATTTTACTGGTTTCTCCGATTACTTGCTCTACTCTTTCTGTTTCTTGGAAAGTGTTAAACACCTGATTGGTAGTAGCGATAACTATTACGGGAAACCCTAAGTATATAGTTGCTGGCACTAGATATCCGAGCAATATCTTGTTTCTAATGTTTAAATTGTTAATTTTAGCAAACATCTTTTTTCCTGAATTTAAGATAGGATTTCTGTTGGTAATATTGTGACGCTGCGCTTGTCGTTAGGAATACCGCCTTAACAACAGAAATCAGCCGGCAACTTCTGGGAGCGATGCCGTGCAGTGACACTAACAAATAATATCATAGCAAATTCCGTTTTATTGCTATAGCGGTTCTTAATTTTTGTGAGACATGAGGGCGAGTAATTACATGGCTTACACCCAAAGGTCAATCAACCGGGTTTTTAACCGAGATTGAGGTTTTTTCGGAAGTATTTGGGTGATAAAATTAGCTCTATGGCAACCTATATATAATTCCTAAATTACCAGTTACGAAAAATCCCAGTGTATGGCGCTTTTGTTGAGAAATGCGATATCTTTTCTTGAATTTCCAGTGGCGCGGAGTTCCTTGGTGTCGGCGCAATTGCGATGGCTGATAAAATCTTTTTTCAAACCTCCTCGTCAACAATAATTCCCCCTTGTTTCAGGAGTTTATGTAAGTTGAGAACAGCGATAAGTTTTTCTTTGTAGATAGTTGTACCGAGCAGATATTCGCGGTTTTCCGAAGTTAGTGCAGCAGGAATAGTCGCAAGCTCTGCCACATTCAAATATATAATATTTAAGATTTCATCAACAACTATACCTGCAACCAAATCTTCAATTTCAACAACGATCGCCTTAGATAGAGATTTTGTATCCGCCGACATATTTAAAACATTCCGAATATCCACTAGCGTCAGAATCTCGCCCCGCAAATTCATATTTCCAATAATGCGATCGGGAGTGCAAGGAACCGGAGTTACTTGGCGAATGTCAGTAAATTCACGCACTACCTCTAGATTAATACCAAAATATTCGTCGTTTAAGAGAACCACCGCCAGCGACAGATTAATTGCTTCAGAATTTTTGCGATCGCCCAAGAGCCTCAAATTATCAGCTCGCTCTCGAAAAATTGCCTTTTCTTCCGGCAGAGCATTCGGACAAAAAACGCGAGGCTGGCTCAAAAAATTAGCATTTTCTGCTAACAATTTTGGATCTATTTCTAACTGCAAATTTTGACCCTCTACCTTGCCGGCTAACGCCCCAGAGCCTGCAATGCTTGCAGAAAAAGGAATTTCTGCCTCTGTTTTGTCGGGAGAATATCGAATTAGGCGATCGAGATTTAGCAGCATGATCATATCGGCTTCACAGCGGGCAAATCCAGCTACAAAATGATGCGACGCCTCTGAGTTGTCTCGCCCGTAAGATAGCTGCGGAGTTATTGCATCTTCCGGGATCTGCTTAACTTCGGTAACTTCATTAACAATGATGGCAACTCGAACTTCTTGCCATTCTATAACGATCGCACTATCTGTCAAACAATACTCGTGCCACAGATACCCAAAACGAAGATTTAGATCCATCACCGGCAGAATAGAGCCCCTGAGATCGATCGCCCCAACAATATCTGGAGGCGCTTCCGCGATGGGTTTCAGCTCCGGTAGAAAGAAAATTTCCCGAACGCAGGCGACTTCTACACCCCAGAGCAAACCGTTCTGTTTAAATATAAGATACGGCTTAGTTTCCATATTGATTGTGACACTTTATTGACTGGGACTTGGGAAAAAGACATGGTTTTTGCGATCGTATTTGGCTTGGTAGCGAGCAAAGTGTGTCAACTTAATATCAAATGTAGTATCGATCTACTGTTTTACGATTAGGCCTCAGATCCCCCCTAGCCCCCCTTAAAAAGGGGGGAACCGGAAGATATCAAAGTCCCCGGACTATCCGGGGGATGCGAGGCTTGGATACACACCAGAGAGAGCAAAGATTTCAGACTTAAGTTTACACCAATGGGTAGCGAGGTACTTACCAAAAAAATTAGTTTGTAAATTCTCCCTGCCCGTCAGTTTTGTTAGCTGTACAATTTTACCAATTTTTTTTGAACATCCATCAATACTTGACTCGCTGTCATTTTTTCCTGCTGCTCTATCGGAGTATTGGGCGGTAGTTTTTTGAGAATTTCGCAGGATGAGTTGTACATTTTAATAGCTATATTTAGCTTACCTTCTTGAAGGTATATATTTCCGAGTTCGAGATAAGCTGAAACAAAAGATGGGCACAGATAAATTATTTTTCTCAAGATAATTTTAGCTGTTTCCAAATCGCCCTGTTCTTCAGCAATGTGCGCTTGTAAACAATAAGGAAATACTGACATAGAATCTACTTTGCTAGCTCGCTTGCAGTGATCGATCGCCTGAGAATAATTACCTAAATTTGCATAAATTTGCGCCAACAAGTAATCAGCATCAAAGGTCTGACATTGTAGAGATAACGCCTTTTTTGCCCAGTCAATTGCCTCAGTATAATTTTTATTTTTAAAGCATTGCTTAGCTTCTTTGATTAGCATTAAATAAGTTTGTTGTGGCGTTTTTTTGGTTAAATTAGAGTTTAATAATGCCCCATCTTTGCCCGCACAATGTTCCTCCACATAGCGACTTGGCAGTATTTTTTGCAATGGAGTATCTGCTGTTAACAACGACCCGATCTCCGCAAAATTGCCGTTAGCAAAACTAGCTGGCACCGTTTTTGCTGGTAGCAACTGACGGCTGTCGCTACCAACTTTCGCTCCCTTTCCCGATTCCCCAGAGGCTGATTTTACCTGGGATGCTGGTGTAATCAAAGACTCTATTTTACCTGGTTCATCCCCTAGGACATTCTTGGCTTGATAAACAACCGACTCCGGGAAAATTTTTGGTTGAAACTCCTTCATTACGTGATTGTAAACTTCCGCGTGACCGGTCATTAAATATCCTCCAGGTCTCAGCGTCTTGGCAAATTTTTTCAATACCTGGGAAATATATTTATATTCAAAATAAACAAAAACATTTCTGCATAGTATCAAATCAATGTTATTAATATCTGTGTAAATATTAGGAAAATTATCTGTCACTAAATTGAGATTGCTAAAGCTCACAAATTGGCGCAATGTTCTATCTATTACCCACTCGGTTTTTCGTCGGTCGAAATAGCGCGCTTGCAAATTTGGATCGACTAAGCGAAACGACCAAGGGCTGTAAATTCCCTGCTGCGCTTTTTCTATTACTTCTTGATTGATATCAGTACCTAAAACTAAAATATTCCATTTTTCCAAATCAGAAATTAGCTTTTTTAAAATAAAAAGTAAAGAATAAGGTTCTTCACCGGTAGAACAGCCTGCACTCCAGATTCGCAGGGTTGGCTTAATCCCCAATTGATCGTGTAGTTTTAATTGGCGATCGATCAATTCCGGGAAAATGACTTTTTCTAGGAGCGAAAATTGTCCTTTGTCCCGCATGAAATAACTTTCGTTGGTTGTCAGCAGCAGGGCGAGTTTGTCCCATTCGTTTTGACTTTCCAGACTCGCAGCAGCTAACATTTGATAATAATTATCGGGTAAGCCTATTTTTACAGCTTTCATCCGAGTCAAAAGTTTTTGAGTCAAAGCCGATCGATCTTGCGGGCGAATTTGTAAACCGGTGCGAGCCGCAATTAATTGAATAAATAGCTGAATTTGTGCATCGTTCATATCAACTCGGTAAATTTGTTTAGGTATAATTTATTATGATGGGGAATTGGGAATTGGGAATTGGGAATTGGGGATTGGAAATTGGGAATTGGAAATTGGGAATTGGGCCGATCGCACTCACCGCCACAATCCGAACGGAAATAAGATCGTGTCAGGTCGATCGACCGCAAGATTCGAGTTGGGGCGGTGAACTCACCCACAAAAACCATCGTTAATTTAGCAGATTGCGAGAGCGAAAACAGCAGGTAGAAAACAGACAGCAGCACGAAAAAAATTCGGCCGTTTGCTTTCTACCTTCCGCCTTCAATCGGTAAGGTGCGGCCCGCGCACCCTACACAATGCCCGTTCCAAATCCCGACTGTTTAAGCTGGAAAAATCCGCAGGCGGCGGTTGGGTTCTTCCCCAAAACTGTGAGATTTTAGGTGATAGTGTTCCACAAGTTCGTGCTGCATTTTGCGGACGTTGGGAGAACGCGGTAAGAGTTCCACCGGCTGTCCCTTGGGAATCACAATTTGCTCCACAGCCAAGCGGGTTTCTTCGAGAGCTTCGAGCTCGTCAGAAGTACCGCTGCGGGCGAATAAGGCGAGGTCTGCCACTTCCGGGGTGCCGGGGTCGTCCATGTCCAACAAGCGCCGCAAGGCTCTCGCTACGTGGGGAATAGTGCCGGCCTTAATTGTGTGCAGGGGAACTTGGCGAGTTTTGGCCAAGTGCCTTAATTTTGACTGGTTCCGCACGTTCGATCGCAAAGCCAAAACCACGTCAGCACTTTCAATATCCTTCGTCAACTGCACCGGCAAGTTCAGGGTGGAAATCACCTGTTCTAGCTGGTGGCGAGCTATGCCGTAAGGATAAACGTGGAGGGGCAAATCTTCGCCGTTAGGGCCGACGTTCTGCGAATAACGTCCCCGCTGCTGCGGTACTGGTTCCACGGACAGGGATTCTTCGAGGAGTTGCTCGAAATACCGACTCTCAGGAGCCACCGGCGCGCTGTTAGCTGCTGCGAATTTCTCGCCTTGAGGGGGCATCGGCACCATTTTGCCGGCACTGCGCCACCCAGAAATCGGTGTGACAGGTCGGATTGCTGATACCGCAGCGGGGCCTTGGCCGGAAGCTGGCATCCCTGGGAACCGGGCGGGGGGAGAGGCTGACTCGCGCTCGATAATTACTTCTCCGCTGTCGCTGACGCTTCTGATTTGCTGGCTTGGTTCGCGTCCCCGCAGCAGGCTGTCGATCGAATCTGAAACTCGCTCGTGAATTACCCAGCGCTGGCGTTCGAGCATTTCGACCGCAATTTCAAAAGTAGGCGGCGATTTGCGTTCCAAAACTGTCTTTTGAGAACCGCGCCGCCTTGCTTCGTCATCTCCTAGTGTCACCGCTTGGATTCCGCCAATTAAGTCTGCCAGAGTCGGGTTTTTCATCAAGTTTTCGATGCGGTTCCCGTGGGCGGTACCGACCAATTGCACGCCCCTTTCGGCGATCGTCCGAGCGGCCAAAGCTTCTAATTCGGTGCCGATTTCGTCAATCACGATCACTTGCGGCATATGGTTTTCCACTGCTTCGATCATGACTTGGTGCTGGAGTTCGGGACGGGAAACTTGCATTCTGCGAGCTCTGCCGATCGCCGGGTGCGGGATGTCTCCATCTCCGGCGATTTCGTTGGAGGTGTCGATGATTACCACTCGTTTTTCCAAGTCGTCGGCGAGCACGCGGGCGATTTCGCGCAGGGCTGTGGTTTTGCCGACTCCGGGGCGGCCTAGCATCAAAATTGACTGACCGGTTTCCACTAAATCGCGGATAATGCCGATCGTCCCGAACACAGCGCGGCCCACCCTCAATGTCAAGCCGATAATCTCGCCGCTGCGGTTGCGAATGGCGCTAATTCGGTGCAGGGTTTGCTCGATACCGGCTCGATTGTCGCCGCCGAAGCTGCCGACTCGATCGATGCAATAGTTGAGGTCTGCTTTGGAAATCGGTGTTTGGGAAAGATGTTCGGCCGAGGATGGAAAACGAGCTTCTGGTCGGCGGCCCAAGTCCATTACAACCTCAATGAGATTGTTGCGCTGCGGGTGCTGCTCTAAGGGCTGCCGGATCTCGTCTGGCACGATTTCTAATAATCTGTTGAGGTCGTCTGTAATCTGCATTCGCCTCGGTGTGTTCGGTTCAGTGGACAGTGGACTGTTGACTGTTGACTGTTGACTGTTGACTGTTATCAGTTGACTGTTATCAGTTGACTGTTGACTGTTGACTGTTTACGCATCGGTGGCTAGAAACCCGGCTTCGACGAGTTTTGAGTTGGGTAACGAGAAATATACTAAGAAACCGGGTTTTACTCTTGTCGCAAGTGCGATCGTGAAATCGCAAAATACAGTTGTTAGTTATCAGTTGTTTTGATTAACAACTAACAACTAACAACTAACAACTAACAACTAACAACCAACAACTAACAACTAACAACTAACAACTAACAACTAAGAGAGCGGGCACGGGGCACCTACCAACTAACAACTAACTTTTAATCTGGGAAACTAGAGAACGAGCTAAACTCACGGCCTCCGAGAGAAGTTCTGGGACGGCTTCGAGTTGATTCAACCGAGGTGTTGGAACTTCGGCTGCGCTGTGAGCGGCTGCCACGGGAACGGCATAAGCTCGATCGCTCTGCATTGTGTCTAATTGTTCTAAAATTGGCGACAGCAAAACCCTGGCATAGCTGCCGTAAGCTACACCTGCAATGTATTGGACAGGAGGAACTGACAAATTTTTTCCGCCATCCAAAAGCAGTCCAGAGGCTCTGAGTTTGCTGACAGTGCGATCGTTAGTGCCTCCTGCAAGTTGCACGAATCCCGGCAACTGGGCAGCCAAAACTTTTTGACCGAGTTTGACGGAGGCTCTAGTAGTTCCTATTCCGATATCTCCGCTCATTGGCCTACCGTCGGTTTGCCAAATTAGGGGACAAGGAAGGGGGGAAATTATTTGATACAGTGTCCGCAAATAGTCAATCAAATTGTCTCCATCGGGGCAACTAATTGCTATTAATTTGAGTCGATAGACCCACGGAGCTATGCTCGACCAAAGTCGCGCAAAATCTACTTCTCTGCCTACTTGCGTGTGGATTTCTAGGGCATCCGCACCGGATTGCAAGATTAAAGGTGCGATCGCAGCGGGAGCAGACACGTAAGAACGAGTGTAGATTAATTGGCTCGGACAAATTGGCAGACAGCGACCGCAGCCATAGCATTGCTGGTCTATCACCCCGGAAAAACCCTCAACAGCTTCCTGAAAAACTATTGCGGAGGCCGGACATATTTTTTCGCAAGGCCGCCAGCAGTCCGTCGGACAATCGGCTGGGTTGAATTCGGCCTTGCGAAAATGCGGGTCTTCCCCATCGTTTAAACTCACCATCAGCCAGGGCAACCCTTTGCCCCCAAACCTGCGGTTGGGGGTTTTTGCCTGTAATTCGCTGGCAACTTGTAGGGCTTCTTTTGCTGCTGCGACGGCGGCGGGATCTGCCGCGACATCGATACAGTCAGCGCCTGCTAAGGTGTAAGCCAAGGTAAGATTCCGAACCGCAGGCAGGTGTTGAAAGCTCGCCCCACAGATCAACTTGAACCAGCGGCCACCTTTTAATGAGTTTAGGGGATGATAATGTTCTGTCACCCTTATATGCTAATCCTTTCAGCTAAAAATTACGAGGTGCAAATTTCTACTTAATTTTAAAATTGAGCCTGGTACAAGCTGCAAACGCTACTGATAGCAGTAGCTCTGGTGCTGTTTGCCCTATATGTAGAGTTCCGAGGTAACTGTTTTTGATAAATCTAATTTTTTTGAGAGTGCCTAACGATGACGCGATTTTTAAGTTTGGCGATTGGCTTGACTTACAGACAGACTTTCTACCGTATCATATTTGGGAGGATTTGGCAAGGGAAAGGTAGACTAGAGATTTTTTTTTTGAAGTTGCCGTGCAGTGGCAATGGTCATAAAGTTCGATCGAGCTTTGAACCCAATTGACCAACCGCAGATGAACATTCTCCTCCTTGACTAGGAGCTACATTCATCTGCGTTAATCAGCGATTCAACGAGCTATACTACTTGCTCAGCCGCTTGTAAACCGTAGCCAAAGCATGGCTATCCCCCACATTTCCCGGAAACAAAACAACTGGTAAATTGGGAAACAGAGGATGATCTGCATCGGTTTTCACCACCGAACAACCTGCGATAATTTGACCGATTTGCCTGACACTTTTCAGCGACAAACCTGTACTCAAAACATCATTAGAAGTAATGCCGCCCTTGCTAATCAAAAAGCCGATATCCGCAGGCATTCCCCGCACGACATCCATCAACAAAGCAGAAACAGCCTCTCCAAATTTTAACCGGACTTCGGTATTTTCAAATTCGAGTTCCTTGCGGCTGGTATAAATTACAGGCGTTTTACCATCGGCATGAGCAGTGCTAGCTTTTTCGAGAATTTCATCGAGCATTTGGGTGCGATACTCTGGTGAATCTTCTAGCAAGTGAGATACATCTATTTCAATGCTAACTATATTGGGTTCTTTTAACAAGCGTTCCAATTGTTCAGTAGTTTTCTTAACGTGGGAACCAACTATTACTGCACCCGGTTTGCCATCCCTCACATATTTGGCCATTTCGTCGGCTGCTACTGGCTGCGGGCCGAGGTCAGCTAAGGATGTTAAAATACTCGCTGCGCTACGGAATAAAAACTTTTTGCCTTGACTGGCTGCCGCGAGAATGTGTTTGGCAAATGTGTCTAAATCGCCTTGGCTTTCGCCGTCAACAACTGCACATTGGTTGTCTTTCATCTCCATCAGTCGATCTAAACTTCCGTAGCGTATATCTGCGAGTAAAATGCGATCGACTGTATCAGCTTTGATGCGACCTTTGGTTTTTTCTTCTACGTAGTCGGGCAGGTAACTGTGACTGTAGCCGAAGACTGAATCTTTGGCAAATTCGGTTTGGTGTACTGGTATTTCGACGCTGTTAACTATTAGGTAGTGTACGCTGTTGCGGGTAATTCTGCCTCCTTCAAAAAAGGCGGGAATTAGAAAATGTGCGTCGAAGGGGCCTAGTTCTTCGGCGATCGCGTCGGTTTCGATGGGATAGTGGCCGCGCAGGGTAGAATCGGAACGGCTAACTATTAGGAAGTCTTCGATTTTTTCGCTGGCGATCGCCCTTTTTAGATTTTGGCACACTTCGCGGGTGACGGAGGCTGCTTTTTCGGGAGTTAGCGATCGAGTATTTGTCAGTATAAAAAAAATCGGGGACTTGTCCCGCAGCCCCAAACGCAGGGTATCTTCGTCCCAACGTGTCAGCAGCAAGCAACTGTGCACGGTTTGCGAACCTGTTGGATCGTCGTCGAGAACTATAATCTTGGGTTGGCTAGAAGACATACTGACCTTGTTGTTAACGTCACCTTTCCAAGATATCCTTACCTGTTACTTAACAGCCAAAAATTTACAATTAGGATATTTCTTAACAATTCTCATTATTCATGAATTTTAAGATGTGTTGAATAATACCGGGCGGTTGAAACCCGGTTGATACTTACCTTACAGCCACTAAAGAGCGGGTTGAAGAAGGGGCGGTTAAAATTTAATAAGGTTGGGTTAACGCTGGTGTCAGAAGAGATTTCTTAGTGTTAGTTTTCGCGAGCGGCGACCATCGCGATCGCCGAGATTATGATAGTTATAAATTAACTGATGTGCGCGGGGAGAAATTAGTTTTTTAACTGAACCGTATTTGGCTAAAATTACGTTATACCAATTTCATAAAGTAGCGCTAGACATTACCCCCCCAACCCCCCCTTACCAAGGGGGGGCTAAGACTTCAGCTAGACCACATCTTTAGAAAAATGGTATTATGCTCTTCATTCCGCTTGGCATGGAATTAGTTTGTGTAGACGCGGTTTCAACCGCCGTCCGATCTTTTCCATTTTTTCAATTAGCAGTGTTTCGATCTTGCAACTTTTTTATTTCTGCTTGAACTTCTGTAGCTAACTGCAAAGCTTCGTTGAGCAATCGCCCTTGTTTGCTGGCTCGATCGCTAATTTGCAAGGCATTCAATGTTCTCAAATTATTGGCAAACAGTTCGGAGTTAGTTGCGACAAATTTTTTGTTTTCTCTGAGAATTCTTTCAGTTTTCAAAGCTCGAACTAAATCCTCTCTGATGGCCTGCAAGGCTTGAATGACTTTGGCTCGATCGCCTATTTTGACTTCCGCATTGCCCGCATCTTCTATCCGATCGTTAATTTCGATCGCTTTGATTATACCATTATAGCGATCGACATCATCAAACAAATTGATTAAATCTTTATTTTGGCTGCTCCAAATTTTCCACGCATCCTCAAAAATCAAACCGCAGATCGCAGCGAGGTGGAGGGCGAACCAAAACAAATAAGCCCTAGGAAATATCGCAACCAGTAACCAACAACTGATTATAACCAAAACAATTAAACCGACGGTTTTTAAAACTTCGCGCGCAAAATTAGTTGCAGTCGCCGGTCTGTATACGCGATCGGGCCCCGCGCCGCACAGGTGCCTGAGCTCACCGACAGTAATTTCTAATCCTTGAATGTCAGCTCGCATAAATCTTCACAAATATTTGTTAAATATAAAGTTTTGTGGTAGAACAAAAGGCTCGTCTACAATAAATCTAACACTTTTTTCAACCAAAACTGCACTATGTCCGCACGTCCTATCTACCTAGACAACCACGCCACAACTCCTGTAGACAAACGGGTACTTGATGCGATGCTGCCGTATTTTACCGAACAATTCGGCAACGCAGCCAGCATCAACCACGTCTACGGCTGGGAAGCAGAAGCAGCGGTTAAAAAATCGCGGCAAATCATAGCAGAAGCAATCAATGCTTCTCCAGAAGAAATTGTTTTTACTAGCGGTGCGACGGAAGCAAATAATTTAGCGATTAAAGGTGTCGCCGAAAGTTATTTCAGCAAAGGAAAGCACATTATTACAGTAAAAACCGAACATAATGCAATTCTTGATCCCTGTACGTATTTGCAAAAATTGGGGTTTGATATTACTGTTTTACCTGTAAAAAGTGACGGATTGATTGATATTGGCGATTTGATCAAAGCGATTCGGGCCGAGACAATTTTAGTTTCAGTGATGACGGCTAATAACGAAATTGGCGTGATTCAACCGATCGCCGAAATTGCTGCAATTTGTCGCGGAAATGACATTCTGTTTCACACGGATGCGGCACAGGCGATCGGCAAAATTCCCCTCGACGTACAGGAAATGAACATCGATTTAATGTCCTTGACAGCCCACAAAATCTACGGGCCAAAAGGCATCGGTGCTCTGTACGTCCGCCGCAACAAACCGAGAGTGCAGCTAGCGCCACAAATGCACGGAGGAGGCCACGAACGGGGAATGCGATCGGGAACTCTCTACCCACCGCAAATAGTCGGATTCGCCAAAGCGGTAGAATTAGCCGTTGCGGAAATGGAGTCGGAAACAGAACGAGTGATTAATTTGCGCCAGCGTTTGTGGGAAAATTTGAGTGAATTGGACGATGTTTTTCTCAACGGTCACGCTACTAAGAGATTGCCCGGTAATCTTAATATTAGTGTAGGCGGGGTTGACGGTCAAGCGTTGATATTGGGTTTGCAACCGGCGGCGGCTGTTTCTTCGGGTTCGGCTTGTACTTCGGCGAAAATTGCTCCATCTCATGTTTTAGCAGCGATCGGGCGATCGGACAAATTAGCTTATGCTTCAATTCGGTTCGGTATTGGCCGATTCAATACCGCAGCAGAAATAGATGCAGTCGCCGAACACGCGATCGCAACTATTCAATCTCTCCGACAAGCTCAAAAAGTCAATCAATTTTAGATTTTAGATTTTAGATGGGAGAATTGAAGATTAAGAAGTAGTTTTGAGTTTTTAGTTTTAAATGATTTAACTTAAAACTCAAAACTTTTCCTCTTTTTGTCATCGAGTATAATTTGGATCAACCCCTTATTTAGAACCAAACACCTCGCGCACCCGATAAATCGGTTTTCCCTGCGACTCGTGATAAGTCCGCATCATCACTTCCGCCAGCAAACCAAAACAAAATAACTGCACGCCAGTTAACAGTAAAACCACAGCCAAAATCAGCAAAGGACGATTGCCAATACTTTGACCAAAAGCAAATTTTAAGACTGTCAAATAAATCCCTAAAACCGTTCCCAACGTCATAGAACTCAGTCCCAAAAGTCCAAAAACGTGCATCGGTCGAGTCAGGAACTTTTTCATAAAAGAAATAGTTAACAAATCCATCAACACCCGAAAAGTCCGCCAAATTCCGTACTTACTTTGACCGAAACGGCGGGCGTGATGTCGCACCGGCAGTTCTGCAATTCTCGCCCCTTCAATAAATGCCAACGCTGGCAAAAAGCGGTGCAATTCCCCGTAGAGATTCAAGTCTGCTACCAACTCGGATTTATAAGCCTTCAAAGAACAGCCGTAGTCGTGCAGAGTTACGCCTGTAACGCGACCAATTAACCAGTTCGCAATTTTAGAAGGAATCAACCGACTAATAGTATTATCCTGCCTATTTTTGCGCCAGCCGCTAACTAAATCGTAGCCTTCATCTAACTTTGCCAACAATAGCGGAATATCAGCAGGGTCATTTTGCAAATCGCCGTCTAGGGTAACAATAGCACGACCGCGAGCGCGATCGAAACCTGCCGACATGGCAGCAGTTTGCCCGTAATTGCGGCGCAAAATTACAGCACAAAGGTCATCGCGAGTGCTGGCTAACTGCTGGAGAAGTTCAGCAGAACCGTCCTTAGAACCGTCATCTACACAAAGAATTTGATAGCTGAGTCCAGATGGTTGGATAGAAGAGGCGATCGCCTCAATCAAATGAGGCAAACTTTCCACCTCATTATACACCGGCACCACCACTGAAACGTCGAGAACAACCTCAGCCTCAGCTTGCTGTCTCGCCAATTTTTCCAAAAATAATGCAGCGTCCATTTTTTTATTCGATAATATCAATAGTCAACCGTCAACAGTCAACCGTCAACAACTCACTAGGTTGATAACTTGCCACAACTTTACCATATCCCCGCAATTGCTGGTAATAAGCTTGACTGACTCGATCGCCATCATCCGACAAAACATCGATACCGATACCGTTGCGACCTTGTGCTTGTCCAGAACTGTGAATGTAGCGACGATCTCCGAGACACAATCCTACATGAGTGGCTTTTTCGGGCGTTCCAAAAAATACTAAATCACCCGGTTCTAAAGCGCTAATACTAATAGGTTTAGTAAAAGCTTCCTGCTGATAAGCATCCCTCGGCAACCAGATGCCCGCAGCCATAAAAGCAGCTTGCATCAATCCCGAACAATCATAATTTGGCCCGACTGTACCCCCCCAAAGATAATAATTGGATTGGTTCATGGCTTCACGAGCAAAAGTAATTGCGATCGGCAATTTTTCCCTGATTTGAAACTCAGAAAGCACCAAGGGATGATACACTGTTTCTGTGACTTCGAGCAAGTCAATATCTCGAAGATCCAACCATCCGGGATAATCGTCTTCGCACAGTCGCACCATCACAGCGTTTGTATCCAAGTTGACCTCGCTCGGACTCTGGTTGAGGGCGCGCAAATGTCGCCCCAGGGCTGCTTGAGTTGCCAATCGATCGCACTTTGGGGAATCGTAAATATTTATGTGCGATCGCACCCGGTACTCCACAACATCAGATAATTGAGAATTGACCATTGCTAATTGCTAATTATTTGCTGTTAATTGTTCGCATCCAACGATTTATGGCAATTAGCAAACCGCCGTTAACCGTTAACCGTCTGCCATAAACCATGACATTTTTCCACAAAGACGAACAATTAGAAACCCTCGGCAGTAGCATTATAGACTCTGCATTGTCAGAATTTACAGGATTGACGGGCGATCGCACAGCCATTACCTGGATAGTCTACGATCCGCCAGTGCGAGTCAACACGGGCGGCGCCCTCAGCGCACCAGAATTTTGGAAATATCAACCGCGAGGTTTTAGCAACCGAGCATCCGAACGAATTTATCCCGCCAGCATCATCAAATTATTCTACCTCGTTGCTATCTGGGAATGGGCCCAAAAAGGCATGATTCAAACATCGCCAGAATTAGAACGCGCCGTCCGAGATATGATAGTTGATTCCAGCAACGACGCCACCGGTTTAGTAGTAGATGCCCTCACCGGCACCACCAGCGGCCCAGAATTATCACCAGGCCCCTTTGAAACTTGGAAACAGCAGCGAAACATCGTCAACCGTTACTTTCAATCATTAAATTGGCCGGAATTACAAAATATTAACGCCAATCAAAAAACCTGGTGTGACGGCCCCTACGGTCGCGAGCGAGCAGTTCTGGGAGAATTAATGGAAAATAGAAATATGCTGACCACAAATGCAGTAGCCCGTTTGCTGCACAGTATAATCGGTGGCGTAGCTGTTTCTGCCAAAGCATCGCAAGAAATGATGGGTTTAATGAAACGCAGTTTAGACCCAGCAGAATTAGAGGCAGATCCCGAAAATCAAGTTACAGGTTTTTTAGGCGGCGGATTGCCAGAAGATGCAAAATTGTGGTCAAAAGCAGGGCTGACAAGTCAAGTTCGTCACGATGCTGCTTATATTGAAATACCGGGTTTGCGGCCGTATTTGTTAGTTGTATTTACCGAGGGTAAAGAGAATAGCAAGAATGAAGAAATTTTGCCATTTATATCGCGGCAATTTGTCGAAGCGATGAAGGTACTTAATTAGATTTAGTAGCTGATTATTGCGACTAGACTTGAATTGCAAAAATAATTTGGACGATGCTCAAAGCCCGTCCAAAAATTTGATTAACAATAATTTTTTTTTACAAGTTCTAGAACGGAGAGGGGGGGATTCGAACCCCCGAAGGGTGATAACACCCTTAACAGATTAGCAATCTGCCGCTTTCGACCACTCAGCCACCTCTCCAAGATGACGGTAACTAACTATAGCACACACATCTTCTTTTTGCCAACCCCTAATTTAAAGATTCCTCAATCCCTTACTCTGTATCGAAGGAAGAAGGGCACAACAGGAATTTTGACACGGATACACAGATGAATTATTCAGCTTGACTCACATATTGAAGTCAGAAGGAAGAAGAAAGAAAAATCAACTATTCCCAATCCCCGATGCCCCATGCCCCATTCCCAATGCCCAATGCCCGATGCCCGATGCCCGATGCCCAATGCCCCATGCCCCATTCCCAATGCCTACTCGCCAAATCCCCTAGCCTTCAAGTGTTTTTCCCAACTAAAGTTGGAACTCAAAAAGAACCTCTTAGTATACAAATAGCCCAAGCGGTACAGATTAGCCTTGCGATCGGCATCAAGTTGAAAATCCGTCGTCGTCACCTGAGCTTCAGTCACATCAATATTAATCACCCTACCTTTATCCATCTCCCGCTGGTGATAGCGGTCTCTTGCTTTCATCATCGTTGTGAACATCGCCGACAGCATTGACACCGGATTTTTAATCTT
Source organism: Microcoleus sp. S36a_B3 (assembly GCF_036700745.1). Lineage (NCBI taxonomy): Bacteria > Bacillati > Cyanobacteriota > Cyanophyceae > Oscillatoriales > Microcoleaceae > Microcoleus > Microcoleus sp. S36a_B3. The sequence continues at coordinate 95,266 of NZ_JAUBPN010000020.1, forward strand.
AATTTGATTTTCCAGGCCAGTATCAACCAACCGAAACCCAAAGGTAAACCAGCGCGGTGCAACCGGAGTCGAACCCGATTGCGTGTCATAAATCCACAGCGGAAAATTGCTCAGAATTCCCCCATCGACAATTAAGTCGTTTCCGAGTTTTCCCGGCTCAAAAAATAGGGGAATGCTCATCGACAGCCGCACCGCTTCAGCCACGCTAAAATCTTCAGCGCTTTTGAGCTGCAACTCCTCGTACAAAGCGTCGGAATCAGCCGATTCCCGTCGGTTCAAATCATCGGGAATCACCAACATCTCACCGCGACTGAGGTTAGATATTACTACTTTTAATTCCCGGTCTTTTACCAGTTGTTTGACATCCGCAAAAGTATGCAAGTGACCTTTAGCAAGTGTTGCTTCCAACCACTGCCGGAAAGGCTGCGAAGAATATTCACCCATCTGGCGGCTAATTGTTAGGAAAAGTAGCGTCCAAGCTGGAGATTGCAGGTCATCTGCGGGGTCGCCGTTTAAAATTAGAGGACTATTTTTTTGAGTTAAAAATATGTTGTAATCTAGCTGTCCCAACAATTCTTCTAAGTCATCGATTGACAAGTCTGTTGCCAATACTGCCGCCGTAATTGCACCGGCAGAAGTGCCTGCCAATTTTCGCCAGCGGATGCCCAAATCGCTGCAGCATCTGAGCGCTCCTAAAAATGCAACTCCACGCACGCCTCCGCCTTCAAAAATTGCGTCGGCATAAATTTGATTGTTTTCGTCGGGAGGCGGAAATTTGCTGAGAATTGTTTGTCTTTCGGTGGCGGACATCCTGACACCGGGTTCTTGCAAAATTTGCTGCGGATACCAGTTGCTCATTTTAGATTTTGGATTGTGGATTTTAGATTTTGGATTGATATCTATTGTTGTTGATTTTTGTTGGCATTCATTGCTTCTTTGACGTATTCTTGAACTTGCGATCGCACTTGTTCGTAGGCCACCGACGCGCACCAAGGCCGGAGAGATAAAATAGTTGTATCTGGAGTAATCTCGGCTACCAAACAAGTCGGGGGCGGATTTTCCAACACCAGCGGGTGAGAGTGGGCAATTTCTAATAACTCAGCCATCGTTGGACGGATCGGCCGATCGCCAATATCAATTTTTAAGTCTACTCGCCTCGTTCCCATTGCCGTGGTATTTTTCAGTGTACCGTTAAATAGCTGGTTGTTAGGGACAATAATTTTTATGCGATCGTCCGTCACAACAGTAGTTGAAAAAATCCCGATGCTATCGACAACTCCCTTCACATCAGTAGCTTCGATTGCATCTCCCACTTCAAAAGGCCGCAAACTAATCAACATTACCCCAGCAGCAAAGTGCGACAAAGTATTTTGCCACGCCAAGCCAATCGCCAAACCCGCCGCACCCACCACCGCCACCACGCTAGTAGTTTGAATTCCCAACTGACTCAAAGCCGCGACTACTCCGACAATCAAAATCGTAATTTCTGCCGCTTGAACCAAGAATTTCCGCAGCGTGGCCTCCGTGCGGCTCAGAGCTCGGCGAGTCACGCGCCCCGCAACGTCGATCGCAAATCGCGTAATTAACAAAATGCCGATCGCCCACAGCACTTGAGGTACAACTTTAAACCCCAATTCTACGAACTTTTTCGAGAATTCTTGGGCGAATTGCATGGCCTGTATTCTTTCTGTATCTAGCTGCGCCGTCAAGGTTTGAGCTATTAGTATAATTGTGCTGGATGTCATGGCAATTGCTAATTGGTAATTGGTAATTGGTAATTGGTAATATCAAATTTGATTACATCGAAATTATACTATATAAAGCCTGCGGTTGAAACCAGGTTTATACAAACAAAACCCGGATGGTGCGCGGGTTGAAGAATAGGCGGTGAAAATTAAGTTTGACATGATTTTATTCAGTCCGCGCAGGCGGACATCGTTTGTATAAACCTGGTTTCAACCGCCGTCTAATCGTCCTAATTAAGAGTTTACCGCAACGCGGGGCAATCGGTGTTTAAAACCGCAGAGAATTTCCCAAGAAATAGTTCCTAAAATTGCGGCCCAATCGTCTGCAGTAATTTCATTTTCCCCCTCTTTGCCCAACAGCGTCACCACTTCGCCGACTTCTAAATCGGGAATTGCCGAGACATCCAGCATTAATTGATCCATCGTCACTGCTCCGATTTGCGGCACAAATTTGCCCCTGACTAAAACCTGAATTTTATTAGAAAGATTGCGCGGAATCCCATCTGCATAGCCGATGCCAACTACGGCAATCTGTGTCTGCTGCGAGGCGATAAATTGATAGCCGTAACTGACACCGGTGCCTGCTGCAATTGTTTTCACTTGAGTAATCCGGGCTTTTACCTGCATTGCCGGCTGCAAAGAAGCGATCGACTGCAAGTGAGGAGCTGGATAAATACCGTAGGTAGCCAAACCCACTCGCACTAAATCGTAGTGTAAATCGGGGTTTGCCAGGGCCGCCGCCGAGTTTGCCAAGTGCAGCAGGGGGGGGTTAATTCCTGCTGTTTGAATTTGCTCGATCGCCCGTTTGAACCGATCGTGCTGAACAGTCATAACAGCGGGATCGGGACTGTCGGCTGTCGCCAAGTGAGAGTAAATGCTGGCTAATTTTAAATGGGGCAACCGCTTGACTAATTGCACAAATTCTGTTGCTTCCGACGCGGGCGTACCCAACCGAGACATTCCCGTATCTAACTTAGCGTGAACCGGCAAAGAGCGATCGAGAGTAGCGAGAACTTCGGAAAAAATTAGGGCTTGTTTGGCAGTACAAATAGTGGGCTGCAAGTGCCATTGGGCGATCGCCCTTACCTGCGCCGCTGTATGAGTTGCCCCCAACAGCAAAATCGGCGCTTCTATCCCAGCTTCTCGCAATTCTATGCCTTCGGGAATCGTCGCCACACCAAGCCAACTAGCACCAGCTTGCAATACTGTTTGACTGACTGCAACAGCACCGTGCCCGTAAGCATCCGCCTTCACAACTGCCATCAATTCAGTTTGGGGAGATAACAGATTTTTAAGCTGTTTTACATTGTGAGTTAAAGCTGCCAAATCAATTTCTACCCAAGCCCGCTGGCAAAGTCCGCCATCACCTTCCCACAGCACCATCTGGCGGTTTTTTGTTGGCGCCGATTCTGCTGTTGTTTCTTCCTCGCTCAACATTGTCGCTCCTATCTTGCTTACACAATTAAACACTGCTCGGAGATTTTATCCTAGGTTTAATTATCAGGAATTACGCATTAATACCACAGAAACCGGGTTTAAATCGAGATTAAAGGTCTAGATGCAGTATTTTTGCAATACAACCCGGTTTCTCACCACTCGCGCGTCCGGGACTAATTTATAACTGGTTCCCAGGCAGAACCCGATCGCGAGTAGTACCATAAATCATTTAGGATTGCTATAGCATCCAAAATACTTGGTAAAAACTATGGACGGATTAGCTTACCTGCATTTAGCTGAAACTTGGGAAACGCCTGCGCCTCAAACTCGATCGCCCAATTCGACAAAACACCTAAATTTAGCCTTTCCTCCTTTACTTTTCTTTACGATCGCTCTGACAATTTTAAATATAGTCAACCCCACCCTGGCCATCAAAAAAGGCGATTCAGGCCCCGAAGTTGCCGAACTCCAGAAAACACTACAAGACGCAGGATATTTTAGCCAGAAACCCACAGGATTTTACGGATCCATAACCCAAGCTGCTGTGAAAAAGTTCCAAGCAGACAACAACCTGAAAATTGACGGAATTGTCGGCCCTCAAACCTTGTCAGCACTTAACGTTAAACCGGAAAGCGCTCTAGCTGACAATCAACCTGCTGACGAAACGCAGTCAAAGTACGATCGGCGTAGCTATCCCCAAGAAAATCAATATTCCCCATCGCCTAGCACCACAGAAAACACCAACAAACTCGAAGATACAACTAAAAGCCAGCCGAAAAAACCTTTTTTTCAAAAACCATTTTTACCACCATTTAAAACAGAAACTCCCGAACCACAATCCGAAGCAGAAATACCTGAATTTCAACCCGAAAAGCAGGTAAAATATCCAGAAAAGATTACCCGCAACATGACATTGAAAAAAACTATTTACGGCAAAATATCGCCGAAATCAATAGTTTATTCAGGAGCAGGATTGTTTTTTGCTCAAAACATGATGTACAGCCACACAATCACAGTTTACGACAGGAACTTTAAATTAGTCAAGACTATTCCCGATACAATAAACTTGTCCAAGTTCGGATTTGCTAAATTCAAAGGTAATTATCGAGGTGCTCCCGTAGAAGCTGCTTTTTCAACAGACGGCAAATATGCCTACGTATCCAACTACCAAATGTACGGTAAAGGGTTCGACAATCCGGGGAGTGATAGATGTTCTCCATCGGCCAAACACGACCAAAGTTTCCTCTACCGCATCAATACCAAAACGTTAAAAATAGAAAACGTAATTCCTGTGGGTGCTGTTCCCAAATTCAATGCTGTTTCACCAGACAATCGCTTCGCCCTCGCCAGCAATTGGTGCAGTTGGGATTTGAGCGTAGTTGATATAAATAAAAATCTCGAAGTCGAGCGGGTAAAACTAGGTGCATATCCTCGGGGTATTGCGGTAACTCCTGACTCAAAGAATGCCTATATAGCCGTCATGGGTTCTTCGGATATTGCGAAAGTAAATCTCAGAGATTTTTCGGTAAAATGGCTGAGAAATATTGGCAATGCGCCGCGTCATCTGACAATAGATCCCAACGGAAAGTATCTTTATGCCACGTTGAACGGTGAAGGAAATGTGGTAAAAATTGACCTAAAAACGGGTGAAATAGCGAAAAAAGTTAGGACGGGAAATGCACCTCGCAGCATGACGATTTCGGGTGACGGGAAACTGATTTACGTGGTTAACTATTTCTCGAATACTGTTAGCAAAGTTAGGACTAGCGACATGAAAGTGCTGCAAACAGTGAACGTTAATTCAAGTCCGATCGGAATTACTTACGATCCTGAAACTCATCAGGTTTGGGTAGCTTGCTATTCGGGCAGCATTATGGTGTTTCAAGATTAATTTAGCTGGTTCGCAGTCAGGAATTAAATCCTCAGAAAATGCCGGAGAAAAAACTAAATTTCTTACTGCAAACTAGCTAGATTAAATCTTATTCTGGAGCGCCGAGCCGGAGCTGTCCCAAAAATATTATTTGGACGACTTGACCTGCTTGATCACATACTTAGAAGGTTTAGCAGGTACTTTACCTTTTTTTGCCATAGCTTGGTAAATCATGGCTGCTACTTCCGCGCGAGTTGCTGTTTTGTTGGGCTGCAAAAGTGTGGGCTTGGGGTGGTTGACAACAATGCCAGCTTTTGTTGCTGCTGCTACTTTGTCAATTGCCCATTTCGGCACTTTTTGTCTGTCTGTATAAACTTCTAAAATCTTGGTGGGATTCCCTTCTTTTTTCAGGTTTAAACCGCTAGCTAATGCTACTATGACTTCGACACGGGGAACGTCTTTTGTGGGACGGAACTCATTGTTTGGATATCCTTTAAGAAATCCTTTTTGTACGCTGCCATCGATCGCGCTAGCGGCAGGGTTCTTGTCTTTCACGTCTTCAAAATTAATCGGTTTTCGGGTCTCTTTTTTGTCTGACATTCGCTCAATTAAGCGGGCTAGTTCGGCTCGCGTCATTGGTTCATCGGGACGAAACTTGTTGTCGGTGAAATCAGTAAAGATTTGCCGATCGACCAAAGCGACAATAAATGGACGCGCCCAATATTTGTCAGGCATATCGGAGAATGTAACCGGCCCGACTTTTGGTTTAGGGGCTTTCGGTTTGGTAATGATTGCAGGGGGAGTCTCGCGCGCAATAGGCGTTTGGGGAACCACGATCGCCCCCTGGGGAGGAATTGCCGGTAAAATCGGCCCTAAAGGCGCAACAGGCGCAATCGGTACAATCGGTACAATCGGTACAATCGGTACAATCGGCGCAATCAGTGCGGCATTAGGTTGCGAGGGAATCAGCTTTGTAGCGGGCGCAGGCGCGGGCGATCGCAAATCCGAACTCGGCAGGGGTGTTAAGATTGTCGAGTTTCCGGGTGTGACAGCAGGCGCTGAAAAAACGGCTGGAAATTGCCAATTTCTCATGCCGAATTGATTGGGGTTCTTGCTGGTGGCCCAAAAGAAAATTGTTCCCATCGTGCCGAAAGCAACCAAGATGGCAATCAATTCATCGAATCCTAGAGGGTTTCTTTCCCCTGATGGGGGTTGTGAAGAAGACATATTGTCACCACATATCAATGTAGCAATTAAATCACATATTTTTTGGGTCTGGTAAATACACAAATCGATCGCTCAACTATTCCCAAATTCTCACCGTCAATAACTGCGGCCGCGTGGTATACAGAAGAGCGATCGAATCCACTTTTATCGATCGGGCGTTGCTGATTTTAGCAATCTTCTAATTAGCGCCCTCTGCTGCGGGAAGAGCCACTGCGACTAGGCCTGCGAGAAGCCCCGCCGCTACCAAAACTCGGCTGGCGCTTGTATTCATTTTGACGCGGCTGCTGCGATCGTTTCAAAGTGCTGCCGCCGTAACCCGAACCGGTCGATCGATTGGCATTCGGCGGTGCTTGCCGTCTTACTGGCGCATTCGATGTGGGCGATCGCAAGCGGCCGGTCGTCCTTAAAACTTGACGGTTGCTCACAGCAGCAGGCGGGGCTTGGTAGCGAGTTTGATATTGCGAGACAGCTTGGCCGTAAGTATTGCCGTACCCGCCATATCCGTTCATAATTACCCCAGGCTGATAGAGTGGCGGCACATAATATCGCGGTGTAAATAACAAACTGCCGATCGCCTGACCTGCCACGGCCCCAGCAAACGGAGCCCAGAAGCCCGATTGCTGCCGCACCACCACCGTTTGCGGCTGACCTGTTTGAGGATTAGCAACAGTTTCAGTAACGTTATGAACGTACTCAATTTTAAAATCTTCTGTCAAATGCAGGCTCGCATTATTGTTATCAATTTTTAGATAACTTTTCTTACCTGCCGATATTTCTTCCTCCGTCAAACGAGCCATTTGTAAATCGGTACTGCGATAAATAGAAGAATTACCGGGGGCAGTATTCAGCAACATCAAACTGTACTCGCCATCGCCATCGTCGTAGGTAGCTTGCTGTACGGGATATTCCCCTTGGCTCAAGTTATTCTTTGGTGAAGTACGCACCCTGTTAATCTCCTGATTTCCAGCAGCCGGATTTGTCGGAGCTTGGACTGAAGGAGAGCCGCAAGCGGTTGTCGTCACCAACAAAATTACAGCCATCAAATAAACTGTCAGTTTTCGCAGCATAGTCAATAATATTTGCTCATTGGTTGTTGGTCGTGAAAGCATTTCTGCGCCATCTTTAATAATGCGAAATGAAGGTCGCGGCGAGTCTTCTAGCTAACCGCAAGCATCTTCATATAGCCTTATAAAAAAAAGCTTTTTACAAAGCCCGTAGTTTTTCGTCGGTAAAAAGTCCGAACGATCGAACCTTTTTATTTTTCTTCTTTTTTTTAAATCGTGTTGGCTAACATTGTTTTTGTCAAAGCGAATTATTTTTACCAAAGCACTGGTTCGTTGTGTTGATGGCAAGTTTTCCAGTTTTTAAAGGGGAATGAGTTCTGGGAAATTTACCAAAACTTGGTCGTTGGTAAGTTCGTCTCCCAATTGTGCCGGAGAAAAGTGAACTTGCACGGCTCGCAGCCTTTCCTGGTACTGTAAATTAATCAATGCTTTCAAACCAGCTTTCAGGGCGCTCATGTCAGCGAGGTCTGTTTCTAGGGCTGGAACTTCACCTTCATAAGCAACTGTCAGCATCACTACGACATTTCTAGTAAGCGGCAAAGACAACAGGGAATTTTTCTCGTCCGCAGATGTGCTGTATTGAGGTTCGCTGAGATAGCGGGAGGCTGAATCAGTGAAAAGTTCATCCACATAATCGCCCGCTTCGCCTTCATCCCAAAAAACATCACCTTCATTAGCGGCTGCTTGCCAGTAGTTGTCATACTGTAACAAGTGATTGCAAATTTCTACAAGGCCTTCTCCCAAAACTGTTACATCGCCATCGGCATCAATTGCTTCTCTGGCGGTGCTGTTGAGAACTCCTAACATCGGTGCAACTTCTTCACCTGTTAGCTGAACGAACACGCGACAAACTGCTAATCTAGTTTTACCTGTAAATTGATTGAACCGATCGCGCAAACCACTCATAATAACCTAATAGTTGTGATCTTTTGGGCAATGCTTTCTATCATATCACCCTATTGCAACTATTGTTATCTACCTTCAGATTGAGAACGAGATTTTTTTCGGCGATCGCCCCGGCAGCCTACATTCTCGCTTTGAGCGATCTAATTTTCAACAGTCGCTCTTAGACAATCCTAAAAAGCCTGTAAAGAGCAGGATCGAAGAGCCAGATCCGGCTGGGAAAAAAGCATTTTTTATTCAGCGCGCGATCGCCTCAAAAATTCGCGAGTTCCCGACAGCATTATTAAATGCCAAACACAAATGGTCGCAAATTGCAAATTTAAAAACCTCCAATCTTGCAAGATGGGAGATTCCTTCAGCGAATACTTTGTCGCCAGATAACTATTTGAAATCGTGTCGATTACCATAAAAAAACGGATCGCGCGTGGGTCAGTCAGCGTCCGCTTGCTTGGCTGCAGACTGAAGCCTGCACGCGCGATCGAAGCTGATTGCAGTCTATTTGACGATCGCGCGCTTTACTGGTTCGATCGCACTTTCACAAACTAACTCTGCAACTTGCTCCACCGGCAAATCTAGCTCGCCGCCTGGAGCTTCCGGGTGTTCGCGAACCACAGCAACCGCATCTGCAGTCTCAGCTACACTTGCATATGCGATCGGCTCAACTGGCTCTTCAAAAACTTCAAAATTATCGCTCATCGCAGCACAAGCCGCAGAGGCCCGCTGGCCGGCGCGATAGCTCATGTAGGCCGCACCGCCACCCAAAACCCCAAACAAACCCAGAAAACCCAGAGCCGCTATTTTGTCGGATTTCCACGGATTCATTCGATCGGAGCCGCCCGAACCTAGGAGCGTTGTCGCAGAACCAGATTGAGTCGCCCCTGATTTTTTGTAGGAACAGGGAAATGCAGATGCAGCGTCACCTATGGCAATGCTACTGGCGATCGCTGCGACGGAAGCAATGCCAGCTAACACTTGAAACTTCTTCATGGTGCTCTGGAATATTGTAAAGGATATTTAAAAAATAAATGGTAACAGCTCTTCACAAATAGATCAACAGTCGCTATCTGCTCAAATCACAGATCGATCGCAAATATCCGCGATCGCCCGATCGCAACTAAAATTTTAAATTACCAAAAATAAACACTAAAAACCTTGTTATGTAAGCGTTACGCTCAAAATCATCGATAGAAATTTAAGTGTGTTGATTCAATATTTCAGCGCCCCAAAATCAGAAAATCTGAAGTCCGACAACAGAAAATTCGATCGCAGAGCGACAAACACTTGATGACAAACTACATTTAAGGCTACTTTTAAAAAGACTTAGTTATTGGAAAAACTTTTATTTTTATGACAAACATTGGGAATCAACGCATTGAGCGAGAACCTCATCGATTGTTGGTGACGGGCGGGGCTGGATTTATCGGCTCGAATTTTGTGCATCACTGGTGCAGCAGCTATCCGGGCGATCGGGTAATCGTACTCGACGCTTTAACCTACGCCGGCAACAGAGAAACCCTAGCAACCTTGGAAAAAGGAGAAAATTTTCGGTTTGTGCAGGGGGATATTTGCGATCGAGCCCTAGTCGATAGCTTGCTCAAACAAGAAAACATCAACATAGTCGCCCACTTTGCCGCAGAATCCCACGTTGACAGATCAATTATCGGGCCAGCAGCCTTCGTTCAAACCAACGTCGTCGGAACCTTCACACTCCTAGAAGCCTTCCGCAAGCACTTTGAAGCAACAGACGACTCGTCTCTCAAAGCACAAATGCGCTTCCTCCACGTTTCCACCGACGAAGTTTACGGCAGTCTCGGCCCCGACGACCCAGCATTTACCGAAACCACCGCCTACTCCCCCAACAGTCCCTACTCAGCCTCCAAAGCCGGCAGCGACCACCTCGCCCGCGCCTATTTCCACACCTACGGCCTCCCCACAATCATCACCAACTGTTCCAACAATTACGGCCCCTATCACTTCCCCGAAAAGCTGATTCCATTAATGTGCATCAATATGCTACTCGGCAAACCCCTGCCAGTATACGGCGACGGTCAAAACGTCCGAGATTGGCTGTATGTCCTCGACCACTGCCGCGCCTTAGATGCCGTTATCCACCGCGGCCAACCAGGAGAAACCTACAATGTTGGCGGCAACAACGAAGTAAAAAATCTCGATTTAGTCAAGATGCTCTGCCAGCTAATGGACGAATTAGCCGAAGATTTGCCCGCGCGTCCTTGCGAACAACTGATCTCATTTGTCAAAGACAGAGCCGGGCACGATCGGCGTTACGCTATTGATGCCAGCAAAATAGAAACAGAACTAGGTTGGACTCCCTCAGTAACAGTTGAAGAAGGCCTGCGGCAGACCGTAGAATGGTACTTAGCCCATCGCGAGTGGTGGGAACCCCTGCTTTCGGAGGAATATCAAACCTACTACCAAAAAATTTACGCTCATCAGTAATTGGTAATTGCTAATTCGGGTAAGGTGCGAATTCCGCACCCTACAAATTCTTCTGATTTAATTAGATGAAAACTAATATCACAAACATTCACTCTTGTCAATCATTGTGAAGATTTAGTTAACATTCATCCCAAACGCATAAATTTCAGTGTTTGTGGCTGATAATTTCTATAGAGTTACCTGCTCGAGCATTTTATAAGCTTTTAGTAAAAAACAAAAAGCAGCAATGATAGAAATCAACTGGATCAAACAAATCCAAGAACCTAAATATTGGCTGTTAGGCATAGCCTGCGGCTTGATTGCCTTGCAACTGACTCTGGCTGCCAGAACAAACGACACAGACCTCTTCGGCACAATGTTAATGTTTTGGGGAGTCGTGGTATTTCTGATTTGGGAAAAACACGAATCCCTAACTTTTGAAAGCGGAATTTTCGCCAGTTGTTTTGGGGCATCGTTAATTGCTTTCATTTTGCTCAAAACTTCCTCCATATCGGGCTACGACTTGTTTATCAGAGTGGCCCCTTTCTTATCAGGAATCAGTCTGGCTTTGCTAGCGTCCGGCACAAAAGGACTTAAACAATATTGGCAAGAACTGCTAATACTTGCCTATGTTATTATTCCTCCCGGCGCGATCGGAGTATTTGTTGACGTAGCCCTACTAACAGCAAAATTTTCAGCTTTCCTCCTGCACTATCTAGGATTTGAAGTTATACGGAAAGGAGTTTTTCTCATCCTAGAAAAGGGCAGCGTCGAAGTGTATCACGGCTGTTCTGGCGTGAATGCCATGCTACAACTATTGGGACTATCCCTAGTTTTCTTGCTGATGTTTCCGACAACTAGGGGACAGAAAATTGTAGTCCCAATCGTAGCAATACTTATTGCATTTGTCGTGAATGCCGCGCGGATTGCTCTCCTGGCAGTGCTGGTATCGCTATCTCAATCAGAAGCATTTAAATACTGGCACGAAGGTAGTGGATCGGTAGTTTTTTCGATGATTTCTGTATTCTTTTTCGGGCTATTCTGCTGGTTTGCAATCTTGCAATCGGAACCGCCCAATAATAAAAAACAAAATTGCTAATGGCTATTACCTCTTGGAAACCAATTAGAATTTCTCTTTTGGCTGTTACTTTGGCAGGAGTTTTATTAGTGGCCGGAAAGTTGACATTCTATCCCTCAACAGGCAATAGTCTAGTAACCCAGTTTAATTTTCCCGAGTCGGTGCCTTTAGCAGAGTGGAAACTAATCAAGAGCGCGCCGCTGGAAATCACCGATACTTCACAAGTCAAGGCTGCCCGAAAGTATCAATATCAAAAAAATAGCAAGGATCTAGAAATAGAGATGCGCTATTTGGTGAATACCATTGGGGACGTGGAAGGTATGATGAAGGGACATACTATTCTCAAGTCGTCTCCTGGTAAGCTAGCATTAGCAAGCACTCAAGCTGCCGGGTTTCACGGAATTTTGCAACAGCAAAATCGACTGTATTTGAGTTCCTGTATCAATCCTCGCGGCAGTCCTACAGTAACTTCCCAACAGTTTAGATACAATCGAAATACTAGCGATTTGCAGCCGAACCGCATTTTGTTTTGGCTTTTGGGTAGGGGAAATATTCAAGACAAGCGCTGTTTGTGGACTCAGATGTCTATGCCTTTGGATAAAACAACTCCAGAAGATGCCAAAAAAATCCTAGAGAATGCTTGGGTTTCTTGGTATGGGTGGTGGCAGCCACGATTTCCCGAACCTTAAGTAAGTCGATTTTAGATTCTTCGACTTGCTTCGGCTACGCTGGCTCACAAGTCGCTAGCGAACAAGTTTTAGATTTTAGATTTACTCAACCTGATTAATCTGGGAACTCTAACTTTGGTCTAAAATTTGGAGATTCGACGACTTCAATCTGTAGCTGGTATCCGTTTTTAACGGAGAGATAGATTTTTTTGTTAACAACAACAGTGAGGATTTTATGAATGACATACAAGGCGAACAAGGTTTTTCTATTTACAGGCTGCGTTGGATTGGCTACGGTTTATTAATTTTGTCTTTATTAGATACGATCGCAGTTTTGATACCAGCAAACTTCGGCAATCGCGTCTGGGAATTGCAGACGATTGGCGCTGTAGTGGAACGGGTGCCAGTTCCGCTGCTGGCTATGGCGCTGATATTTTTTGGAGAAGATTACGATCGCAGGCGTTTTGAAGACCCTTTGTTAAAGCTTTTGTCTTGGGTTTCTTTGCTGTTGGCGCTGCTTTTTCTGTTGATGTTGCCTTTGGGAATTTTTGGCACTATCTACGTCAACAACCAAAACAGCAAGCAAATTACTACTCAAGCCGATCAACAATTAGCTCAATTGCAGCAAGTGGAAGAACGGCTGAACAAGGGCACTCCTGAAGATTTAAGGAATTTGGCGGGGGAACTTACCCGTTTGGGGGTACCAGCGGATACGCAAAACCCGCAGGAATTAAAAAGCCAAATTTTGTCGAGAATTACTCCGGCCAAGGAACGGTTGCAGACGCAAAGCGCAGCGGTGCAGGCCAGTCAGCGCTTGGGGTTATTTAAAAATGCTGTTAAGTGGCTGCTGGGTGCACTGATTTCTAGTGTGTTGTTTTTTACAATCTGGCGCGGTACTGATTGGGCTCGGTAGTAGTTTTGAGTTTTGAGTTAGATGTAAGGTGCGCGTCGGCGCACCTGAAGAATTGCGAGTTGCGATTAGTAAGGTGCGCGTCGGCGCACCCGAAGAATTTATAGTTGTAACTCGCACTGCTGAAAAACATAGGTAATTGCTCAACCCCCTTGACAAGAGGACGAGATAGACATTAGATAGAGGAATGAAAAAACTCCCTGAGCTAAAACAACTATCGGATGAGGCCAAAAACGCCTTGATAGTAGAGCTTTGGCAGGAAATCCAAAAACTGTGGCCAGCATTAGACACTGACGAATCAAAACCCAACTCATCTCCCGCCAAAACCAGCTCGAATTCAAGCACTCCACCA